>VBFM01000356.1:0-5667 GCA_005882595.1 Chloroflexota bacterium | reverse complement strand
ATTGGGCAGGGCAGGTGCCGCATGGTATCATAGATTGCCAGTCCCGCCTGTACCGAACCGCCAGGCGAACTGATATACAGGTTGATTTCTCTCTCCGTACTCTCAGCAGCCAGGAAGAGCAACTGGGCCACCACCAGACCACTCATATTTTCCTCGATTGGGCCATTGATCATAATGATGCGTTCGCGCAGCAGCCGTGAAAAAATGTCATAGGCGCGCTCGCCACGTCCCGTCGTCTCAATCACCGTTGGCACGAGTAAACTTGATGTCATATGCTATACTTCCTTTCGTTTATTCGATTTGAGCTTGTTGGGGATACCTATTCCCCTTGCTTTTGCCGCACAAAGTAGTAATGAACAACCCCGTGATTTTCAGCATTCAACACACCGACCAGTATCCAACCCTGTTTGCCCAGTTCATTGAGTTGAGCCGTGTCCGGCAAATCGTGTTCACGTACATCGATGGTCAATACATGATACTCCCAGCTTGGAGCGGTAGCAGCTACCTGTTCGTACACCATAGGAACAGGCGGAAACATACGTACATCCCTTTGTTCGGACGTAAGGATGCCTATGTACTTCGAAGTCCAGGTTTCATTGTTCATCGTTTTTAACCTCCGTTTGTATGTGTGATGTTCTATGCCTTGAATATATCATGCTGTTAGCCTATAATAATAGAGAGAAAATATGCTGATAGCATAGGTAACACAGAATCTATGCCAACAGCATAGGAAGGAAGAATATATGGCAGATTTACAAGAGATCATGGGGCGCGTAATACGGCGGGAACGCCAGGATCACCAGCTCACCATTAAAGAACTTGGGGATAAAGCGGGGCTTTCGGAAATCTACGTCGGTGAGATCGAGCGCGGGCAGAAATATCCCTCCTCCAAAGTGCTGGAAAGTATTGCCCAGGCGCTCGACCTGGATATGGCCGACCTGCTTGAGTTGATGGCGGAAGAGATTCGCAATGAACGCATGCCACAGACCGCTAACGGCATCGGCTTTGTGCTGCCGGCTACTTCCGGCCAGCCTCACCGCGTCACCGTCAAGAAAATCGTCAACATGCTCCCTGAAGGTGAAGTGGAGAGCGTCGCCAATTTCAGCGCGTTTCTCCTCTCCAAGCACCTGAAACTCTGACTATCCGCTAATCGTCAATTTGTCAAATCTCAATCAGGCGTAGCGTCATCAGTTCCTGGTCAAAATAGCGATCGTGCAACTTCAGGGCGCGTCGTTCCAGCCCATAGGTCTCGAAACCCAGCGAAATAAAGAGGTGGCGAGCTTCTTTACTGGTGAGCACCACGGCCAGGTTGATCTGTTCGAGGTCCGGCAAGGTCTTCGCATAGGCGATGGCAGCCTGCAACAGCGCCTTCCCTACCCCTTTTCCTCGTAACTCCTGTGGCACATACATACCCCAGATGACGCCCTTATGGTGCCTTTTCGCTTCTTCCTCCCGCCGGAAGCCGGCAATACCAACCAGCGTTGTTCCGTCGAATGCACCAAAGGTCGCGTCGTCAGGTGCGCTATCCCGCCTGCGCAGTCCCTGCGCCATACCCGCGATGCCTCGTTCGAGAATCTCTTCATAGGATGAGCCAAACGAATCGGGGTTGTCACGCAACGCCCGTAACCGGATGTTCCAAAATGCCTCGGCATCTGACTCTGTCAATTTGCGTACGTCCATGAGTGTCCTCCTCTTCACCTTTGTCTCTTACTCAATGCTGCCCCTCATCCTACCGCTTCAGAAGGCAGACGTCAAGCAAAGGCAGAACGGCGAGGAATCTATAGAGAGCAAGAAAGCAATGCTTCCCTGGTGAACAAAGTACCGTCAGGCGAGCAGCGAGGCAATGGTGCCACAAACATGCTGGGCGATTGCCTGCCCATCCCCTAAAGAAGCTTGTTCCTGAGAATAGACGGCGATGATATAGGTCTGCTGGCCCAACGTTACAATGCCGGAAGAATTCATGGCCCACAGGTTATCAGGACCAGGTACCCACCCATCTTTCATCGCCACCGTGGCCCCGGAGGGCGCGGTATCTCCTACTCCTATCTGTTGATCAGGCTCAATATTCTCCATCAAGTTAAGCGCCAGTGCTCGGTCGGTAGTCGTCAGGATTTTACCCTCATACAGCAGGGTCAGCAGATTCACCATAGCCTGGGGAGTGATCAGACTCCAGCCAAAGGCATCGGGGTCAGCATTCAGGCCGTTAATACCAATGCTCTGCAGGTAACTGGTGACACCGGCTGCACCGCCCGTTTCACCATAGTACAGCGCCGCGGCAGAATCGTTATTGGAGTTCTCAATCATGGTTGTCAGCAGGCTCATCTCGTTGTCGTCCGGCTCGCGGCCCTGGCTCTCGGTCAGGTTGAGGAGCGTCAGCATAATGGGCACCTTGATCGAGCTTCCGGTAATGAACTGGCCATCCTCGTCGTACGTATAATAACGATTGCCGGTTACATCGTAGATCGCAGCGCCCACGTTGCCGCCCAGGCTGGCAAGATAGGCTGCCAGGTCGGGGGAGAGCGCGTCCACTGCAGCCCAGCCGACAGCATTGTCAGGCGAGGTGAAGGAAATGGCGGATGCTTGCACCCACCCGCTAGCCGTGCGGTTTGGGACAGCCCATTGTACATGATACCAGAGCATCGCCTTATCCCAGGCTGTATCGCCCAGGAGAGTGAGCGGAAAATCCTGTCCAACGTGGGCAAGCGACTGGCCGGTACCAGGCGCGTCTAGGAGCGCGGTCTCTCCCTGCACCCAGGTAGGCAGTTGAGCGCTAATCACAGCAGTGGGTGGGCCAAGTGTGCGCAGGTAGTCCACGCCGCTTTCGAGCAGTTGAATCTGGGGCTGACCTGAGGTATCCAGGGTGTTTTGATCGAGCACCAGTCCATCGCTCCAGAACGCCTGCACTAGCATCTGATGCACGCTGCCATTCTTCATGACGGTAAAGGAAAGCGCCTCGGTGAGTGGAGGGCCGAAATCTGTCTCCCATCCATCGGGTGAGATATCGGGGCGGTTGATATAGCTCCAAAGCGGCATTGGAATCAGGTGACCAACGTCCTTTCCGGCGCGGACGCCTTCCTTGACGAAGACTTCCGCAGATAGAGCGTCGCTGCTGGCTGCTGTCGATACCATAAGATCGGGATTGGTAGCCTTGCGCAGATCGACATAGGTCAGGGGACTGCTCGCGTCGCCAACGGGCACCTGGCTGCCAACTGTGAGCAACGCCTGGAACAAGGGAAGACGAATGATTCCTGTGCTGAGGTCCTTGACGCCGGTTTCAATCAACCCCACCAGGGGATCCTCCGACCGTGGATCACCTGCATCACGGGTATGTTTCTGCTCAAATGATGGCATGAGCAACGCCCCTGACTCAAAGAACTGAATCCAACCCTGGTCGGTGGGAAAAGCCACAGTCAGCGGAGTACCCAGACTTTGGGCGCCACCGCTATTGTTATAGTAATCCTCAAAGAGCGGGGAGACGTTCATCACCTGGGTGCCTGGTGGCGAGAAGTCGAAGCTCGGTGCGGTAGTTTGCATATCTCCGGTCCAGCGATTTCCCCCAATAGTTGTCAGCGTCTTATTCGCTGTTGGCCTCGCCTGCAAGTTCGGCGGTTGCCCGGTAATGGCGAAGTCGGAGTACGAGAGCGCGCTGCTCCCGATGATCATCAGAAGAAGAATGATCATGTTCACGAAAATAAAAAGAGATGTCCGCCATATATTCCGTGACTGTCGCCTGATTCCTCTCCGTTCCTGCATCCTATTGCTCCTCCTCGATATCTTTAGTAACGCCATCACCGGAGATTTGGAGACGACGTACAATGCCCGGCAAGCGATTTCATATTTTGCTTACCAAAGCGGAGGTGCAGATGGTAGTGTCACTCGAGTAGCAGTAGAGATTATAAGACCCATCCTTGCCAATGCGCAGATAATACCGCTGCGACTGCGCTTTGGTATCCTGATGGATTTACCTCTGACCGGATTACCTTGATAGCGCCTGCTGTTGAATGCGCGCGTCTTCCGCGAGGTAGACTTCACCCATGCCGCCGCTTCCAAGCAGGCGCACGAGCCGATACCGGCCCAGTTGTTGCCCTTCAAGTGCCATCTACTCCCCCTGGTATCACATCATGAAAAGCTGGTAGTCCGTGCGAGCAAAAACAGTATAGCACATGTGTTGACTGGATGAAAGCTTCGATCGAGTCGAGTTACGAGTTACTTGACAACACCACGAGTAGATGAGTATAGTCAATGCATAGCCTATCATACCAGGGTTTGTGAATGATTGCCAGGGCGGCTGCCCTGGAAGTCTCTACGAAAAGAGAAATCTATGAAAGCGCTCCGCCGTCGGCGCCCTTCCGGTATCACCACGCTGTCCGTCTTTGAATTTTTAGGTGCCATCAGTTGTATCGGCTTGCTTTTCTTCATCGCTCCCGGCTCACGTGATTTTATCGCCTTGAGTATTGCGGCGGCGCTGGGTTTCATAGTGGTCTACAGCTTGTGGACACTCCAATTCTGGGCATTCTGGCTCACAGCCGTCTACGAGTCTATGGAGATTGCATACGAACTCTTCTTGCTGACGCAGCCTGAATATAGAAGCCTACACCTGTTTGGCCCTATCTTCGGGATTCTCCTGAGCGCCGTTACGCTCGGCTACATCTTCCTGGATCGCTCTGTCAAACCCGTCTTCCGTAGAGTGATTGTATCCTAGATCTGCCGTTGTATGACATAGGACTTATGCATAATGCTACCGAGAACCAGGAAACGCCAACCTATAAGTCAACGTAATGTAAGTGAGTGAGAAGTTCTCTGACTGCTCAGACGGACTTTGACGTTGCATGTTAGAGCATTAAAAAAATGAGGAGACAACTCGTATGCCAGAGTTAACCAGTTTCCAGCTCATTCCTGTCAATGTGTATCGCACGCCCGACCACCTGACGATTGCGGCTCCCATGCCTGGACTCGAGCCTGAGGACATCCTGGTCGAGGTCACCGAGCAAGGCCAGTTGATCATACACGGAGACCTGCGTGGTACTTTGAAAGATGCCAAAGAGGTCCTCCTCAACGAATGGAACGTGGGAGGCTATCACCGCGAGCTTACCCTCACGGAAGCCGTAGATGGGGAACACGCCAACGTTACCTATGGAAACGGCGTCCTGGTCATAGCGCTCCTCTCCAGTCTAAGCACGCTCCCTGCTCGTATCACACTTGCGAAGACCGGAACGGCGCACGGCGAATATCGAGGGAACACCGGCGGGCATCCCCAGGAGTGAGTTTGCCCATGCTCTACTAGCCCTGAATTCTTCGCTGAAGCCTCATGCCTCTCGCTATCGTGAGGCCAAATATCGGGGGCATTCCCTGCCATCCCTCTGGTATTTCAGGCTCTGGAAGCGTGTTCACGCTGAGCATCTGTTCGCGCAGTTTGCCCACTTGCTCGACCATGACCTGCTCCATCTTACCCTGCAGCGGGTGAGCAATCCAACGCATTTTGGAGGAGAGGAAGAGTTCTTTCAATGTCACAAACTAGACCCTTACTACCAGAAACCAACGAAAAAAGTGCTTCGATATCTGAAGGGGTATGGCATTCACAACACCGGCGGCTTACCCTGGGACTCATTCTTCTCACCTTAGGTCCGGCCTTCGAGGGGCTGGCGGTCGCCACCATTCTGCCCAGGA
>VBFM01000355.1:0-9606 GCA_005882595.1 Chloroflexota bacterium | reverse complement strand
CAGTAGAGCCACGACCAGGAGGCATAGACTAGTAATATAGAGCATTCTTCGATGACGCATTTTTTACTCCTCTCGGAGTACACCCGATTGTACTCTTCTAATGAAGGACTCATACGTACCCAGATTCATCGCCTGAAGTTGTACAGCCGGCGTGGTTGGGGCCAACAGCGCTGTTGATCTCCAAACCACGCGGCACAATTCATGTCACAATGCCAGTATACGCCCCTCAGAAAAAGCAGTTCTTCTATAAATCTCGGCTCGATCTCTAAGCGGGATTGTATTGCTAAATGTATTTGGTTGGCGTGCTATCCTGAAAAGAGAACGAAATGGAATGCATGGAAGATAATATACAGAAGAGCTTGTATGGAAGCTGAGGAAGGAGAGTGAAATATCCGATGTTTTGGCGTAAAGGAAGAAAAAAGCTGCCACCTCGCTGGTTGATCGGAGTTACCCTACTCTTTATCTTAATAGGAGCTGCTATTGCAGTGTATGTAATCACGAGTCAACCGACCTCACATCGTATTGCTACGCTGGGGGAGAAAACGACTCCAACACCCGGTTGTTCTATGTGTACATGTGGAAGTGGACACCCGAGATATGTTTATTTCACATTGAAACAGCCTGATGGTTTTGTCTTAGCACGTGCGCCCAGGGGAACAAGCGGTCAACCACTTGGCAATCCCCAGCCAATCGCACATTTTAGTAATGAATTTGGTCTTCAAGAGTCGGACAGTGTCTTGTCTATGCAACTCTCGCCGGATGCTTGCTACCTGGCAATCGATGGAAACGGCGATCATGGTGAACAGGTGTGGATATATGATACGCAGCGTATGACGCTGAACCTGACGCCTGCAGCGGTTATGGGAAACTTTCTCCATTGGCTTCCAGGTGCAACGAGCCATATCTTCCTGTATCGTCCCATGTTTCCTCTAGGCCCTTCTGCAGCAATCGATAGCAATAGTTGGAATCCTGGTTTATGGCAGGTCGATGCCGCAACGGGTGCGTACAAAAATATTGATATCTCAGTTCCTTCGGCTTTCCTGGTGGATGCTGCCGCTTCTCCCGATGGCTCGCACATTGTCTATTCAACCTCGGCCGGTCAGGGTATGAGTAGCGACATCTGGATGATGAATAGTGATGGCAGTGGTCAAACGCACCTCTTTCATACAGGGAGCGGAGTCCAATCTATCGCCGGGCTCTTCGCCTGGTCACCTGATAGCAAAACCATTGCCTACGAGCGCCTCTCAGATAGCCCTACACCATTCCTCCCTGCTGGATTGTGGGTGATGAATAGCCTTGGGAGCCAACAAAGGCGTTTAGCCGATACCGATGGCGGTCATGGATTTGCGCCTGCCTGGTCACCTGATAGTCGCAGCATCGCCTATGTCGTACGTACGAATACGAATAGCCGCATTGCAAACCAGGATACGCAGGCTTTGCAGAGCGCTATTGCAGTGGTTGACGTGGCAACCGGTCGTTCGAGAATGGTTGCCTCCTCCGCTCAGACCGGAATGCAGATCAATGCGAATCCACAATGGACGGCGGATAGCTCTACTGTAACCTTTACCTCATCCAATCCTATCAATCGCGTGCTGGGCGGCTCTCCGCGCTACTGGTCGGCCCGTGTTAGTGGCGCTCAGGCGCACGTAAGAGTAGCTCCTCTTTCCCCGGCAATCTCCCATGTGATAGCTGTGGGAGGTTAGGCCAGGAGACTGCTCAAGAGAGAGCCATTCGCAGAATGATGAAGCTGATGGGTGAGATGTATGACACCCCTACACTAGAGAGCGAAAACAGCATGAAAAACAAACTGCCTCTTTTTCCCCTTGTTGGCTTGCTGCTTGGCATCTTATTTGGCATGAGAATTGAAGCAACGTCGCTGCACGCCGCCCTGTTGCATATGCAGCGCAATAGCGGGGTGAAGGCGCAAAACGCTGCCCCAACACCATTCATGCACCGGCCCTTCTATGGCAGCCAGACGATTGGTCAGCGCACCACCTCTTTCTTCGATCATGACAAGCCGTGGTATGACAATGACGGTACTTTTGTGCGCTACGATGGAGCGAAATGGACCAATGTTGCCATTGGTTCCTGCACCGCCGGGGTGAACTGCTACGATGGACACAATGGCTACGACCTGAACTTGCGCTTTGAATCCGTCTTAAGTGCCGCGGCCGGGACGGTAATCCGAGCGGGTTGGTATAATCCCCTCGATCACAACAGCTCGCTCGGATTGTGGGTCGCTATAGATCATGGCAATGGCTATGTCACGGCCTATGGGCACCTTAGCGCGTTGACCGTTGCTGTGGGCGATCGAGTAGGTACGCAATGGCAGGTCGGTACAAGTGGTACGACCGGTTCATCTACAGGCCCGCACCTGCACATGGCCACGTACTATTATCCCAGCTGGAGCGCGACCGATCCCTTTGGTTGGACGGGAAATTATCCCGATCCCAATATTGTTGCCGATAATTACCTCTGGGTTAACGGCGCTGGCACCAGCTACTCTGCACCTCTGCTGAGCGCAAGTGGCAGCAATGTCTATCCCGGCGCAACGCTTGTTGACGATGGAGGAGCAGGATGGAGCAGTACAGGCAGTTGGAGTACTGCTGCCTCAAGCAACGACATTGTGGACATATACCTCAAGCGGTCCTACAACTGCGACCGCCACCTGGCAACCTCCAGTCTCCCTGCTTCCGGCGGATGGCTACTATGAAGTCGGAGCCTATGTCGACTCCTCCTATGCGAGTAGTAGTTGGGCTTCATACACTATCTACAGCGCCGATCCAGCTAATCCAGGAACGCGGCTCAGTCACCCGGTCTACCTGGATGAATCACATATTGGAACCTTCCAGGGACCCTTTGGTTGGATAAATACCGGGCCACAGTGGGTGAGCCTGGGAATATACTACTTCACAACATCGATGCCTGGTCGCGTTGTACTGAGCAATGCTACAGGTGAAAATGGCGCGCAGCTGGCCTCTGACGGCGTGGAGTTCGTTCCCGTCTCAAAACAAGCCAACCTGCCACCAAGGACCTATCGCTTCACGATAACAGCAGATGGAACTTCTGGAACTATGTTGCCTCGCAGCACAACCAATGTGAATTTGACGATCCAAAATACGAGCAACTTTACCTGGAGCGCAAGTGGTTCGGCGCCAGTAGAGGTGATCTATCGCTGGCTCAATACACAGAATCAGGTTGTTGTCACCGGCACCCCTATCTCGTTACCACAAGATGTGATCGTGAATACAAGTGTAACGGTAAGCGTAGCGGTGCGAGCGCCTGGTCAAACGGGAACATATACCCTCCAATGGGACATGGTAGAGGGGTCAATAACTTTCTCTCTTCAGGGTGCTCACGTGAAAAATGATGCTATCACCATCTTAAGAGCTGTACCAAGGGGAACTCTCGCCATTTGATCCCTGAGAAACCAGTCACCGGTCCGACGCTCACACCTGAATTGAATTTTTGGCCACTGCATAATTTTGTGCCCCATCCACGGCGTAGGCCAGGAGGGTGTGGGTGCCTGCGCTGACGTGAGAGAGATCGAGTGTCCACACCGAGCCGACAAAGGGCTGATTGCCGATGCGATCAAGAAACCAGGTGATACGTGTGACCCCGCGATTATCCTGAGCAAGCGCCATGATGGAGAGTTGTTTAGGGACGGTAAATTGGGGGGTTTCAATTGAGATGGTTGGAGCGACGTTATCAGGTGTGCCTGCCTAGTAGGGGTGAAAGGAAGCGGGGGCGAGAAATTCTTGTGCGGAGATGGTGCCATAGAGGCCACCGTGAACCAGGCCAATGCCGACCAGGGTCAAGGCTGGATCAAGAATATTGTTTCGATGCCCCCAGGCCTCAGCTGAATCATCATACATGTACTCGTAGATCGCTCCCGCGCCCGCGACAGGATTACCGGCCAGGTTTTCTGCTGCCAGATAGTACTGGGTGGCGATCGCGGGATTGCTGTTGATGCGATCAGCAAAGGTGCCTCCAATCGGGCTGGTATGCGAGAAGAAGTTCAGGTCCAGCATTTGCTTGCTATAGGCAGCGGCCATCTGCGAGAGGTTGGCATCCATCTGGAGCGGATGCAGGCCACGGTCGGTGCGCTCGAGGTTCACGAGCACAAATTGTTGTTGTACGGCAGACAGCTGCCAGTAGTTGGCAGGCAATTGCAGCGAGTGGAGATTTTCGCTCTGGCGAGCATAGTTGATCGCTGCAATTCCGTCCTGTTCACTGCCCGTCCTGAGATAGTCCGGTGAGGCGGGAATATCGACACGCCCAGACGGGCGAGCTGCCACCGGATGGTGCAGCCAGACAACCATGAGGATGGTAGCCAGGACACAAAAGAAGGGCAGCACAAATAAAGCACGTCGCATTGGGATTCTCCAGACTTCTTGATGGATTTAATAGTGGTAGATACACTCATTACCATCGGCAAAGAAGCTGGATACTTTAAGGGGAAATTTGATGTGACGATTGAGCATTCTGAGCTCTTGTTGTATGGAGTTTAGCCCTACCTCAAACGACTCTCATCGCTCTTCTTAGCGTCGGGAGCGCGATTTTACCTGATTTTAGGCTCGGCCCACGGGATGGGCAACGAGAATAATGTGCAGGAGGACTCCATTCACCGTACGCGCCTGTCTATAGTCTCTTCGCTGCGCACAGGCTCGTGAGGGTTAGGCAGATCGGCGGGTGCCAGGTTGCCCATAATCACCGGCTCCTGCCGCAGAATCTGGTCGCGCCGTATGGGCTGCGTCTCTTGCTTTTCAAGGGCGAGCCGCGCATCCAGTTCTTCCAACAAATGAGCAATATCGGGGCGAAGCATGCGATTCTTCTCCGGTATGCGTGTCCACTGCGCCAGGGCAGCCGGGTAGTAGCCGGCGCGATAGCAGTACAGGCCGAGCATGGCACGGGCATCGTAGATATTCATACGCTGCCACAGGGCAAGCTCCTCTGCGGGTGTTTCAATGACATCTTCATTGGCCTCGATGATCTCAACGAGGTGATAGAGCCGCATACCCATCAGGCGGAAAGGATAGCCATAGTACAGCGCCAACCTGCGGCGGCGTGTGCGTTCGGCCGGGTGCTTGCCCACGAAATACCGGCGCGTATAGGAGCCGCTGGACCAGATGAACCATGCCAGGATGAGGACTAGGCCACGACCAAGGTAGCGTTCCCAGGTTTCAGGCGCAAAGACGGACAGTACGCCCAGCGAGGCGAAGCAGGCACCCAGGGCCCAGGCTCCATAAACCAGGCGGCGGCGATCCCATCCTAGCAGATCGAAATGGTGGTGCAGCGGTGTTGCCAGAAATGGCAATGGAAACTCTGTATGCGGCACAAACTCGCGCTGGCTGGTAAAGCGCAACACTTGCAGATTTTTGCGGAAGAAACGGGTCATGACCTTGGCTGAGATCAGCGCGGAGAGTCCTTCGAGCACGAATACTCCCCCGATCATGAGCAGCAGAATTTCGTTGCGCGACAAAATAGCTACCATTGCCAGGATACCGCCCAGGCTCAATGCGCCGCTGTCGCCCATGATAATTTTCGCGCGTCTGCGCGCGCTGCCGCGCCGCGCCGCCCACGATGAGGGCCAGTTCAGCGGCAGATACCCCAGCACACTGCCCGCGCAGAGCAGCGCCAGGATTTCCAGGACGATCCCTTCGGGATGTTTCGGATTGAGCAGAGAAGTGATAATAATGGCAAAGGCCAGGGCCGCGCTAAACACCAGGCCACCCGCCAATCCATCCAGTCCATCGCTAAAATCGACCGAGATGGAAGTAACGCTGCCGATCAAGCCCGTCATCAGCATAAGGAAGATCAGCCATGTGAAGGGGAGGTCGAAGATCGGCCTCAAGATATCCAGGTAGGGAGAGTAGGGTTCGCGTCCGTGCTGCGTGAGCAAGTAATAAAAGAGTGCGGCTGCCATAGATACAAAAAGCACTCCGGCAAATTTTGCGCGCTCGGAAATTCCTTCATTTGCATGCACTTTGCACCAGTCGTCGATGAAGCCAACAACCATAAAGCCGAAGGTCGCGCCGAGACCGATCAGCAAGAGAGTCCATTGTTCAGAAGAGAGCTTGAAGAATAAGCCCGCGCCAATGCCTGTCGCAATTATTGCCAGGGTAATCGCCGGGCCGCCAACCAGCGGCAGTTCTATGGTCTTGATTTCTCGACCACTCGCTGGAAGGTCTGAGCGGTGCGGACCAGGTTTAAATTCACCACTGCGGAACTTCGGGAATAAGAGCTTCGCGACCCAGGACAAAACCAGGGTCAGTAGCCCGCACGCGACGAACATCAGCAATAACCAGACTGGAACCATGTCAACTCCCACAGACGAAAAACTTTCCAGGCGCTTCAAAAGTATTTTCAAGCTTTGAAACGTCAAACATATTAAGACAGTAACATGATGTATTTTTAACGATAATCCAATAATAAACGTAATTGTTCGCGCGCTACGCGTCGATCATCCCAGGGTATCTTTTCCCCTCCAATAATAATACTTTGTTCGTGGCCTTTTCCCGCCAGTAGAATGGTATCACCTGCCCGCGCCCTTGCAAAGGCCGCTGCAATGGCTTGTGTGCGGTCCGCGATACATAGGAAATCGCGCCCCTCGCGTTTGCCCGCCGCTTCGCAGCCCCGGGCTATCTCGCGCAATATCTGTACACGATCCTCCTCGCGTGGGTCTTCATCAGTAATAACGCAAAAATCGGCCATCTGGGCGGCAATTTCTCCCATAATGGGACGTTTCTGCACATCTCGTTCGCCTGCCGAGCCAAAAACAACCAGTAAGTTGCCCGCAGTGAGTGGCCGCAGAATCGCCAGTACTTTTGTCAGGCTATCAGGAGTGTGGGCGTAATCAACAATCACAGAAAATGGCTGTCCTTCGTCGATACGCTCCATACGGCCGGTCACACCCGCGACTCTGGCCAGCCCGCGCGCAATCATTTCGGGCGCCACTCCTTGACTATACGCTGTTGCAATCGCGGCAAGGCAATTACTGACGTTGAAACGCCCTACGAGCTGTGTTTCAATCGCAACCTCCGCGTTGGGAAGGATAGCCCGGAAACGGGTGCGCTGCGCGTCCATCTGGAGATCAACTGCCCGTACGGATAGTCGAGGATGGGCACGCGGCAGTACGGTTTCAAGACCTCGTAGGATGCATCGTCGCGGTTTAAGATAGCGGCAGGCCGTATTCCCAATCCCTTATCGCGTTGAGGATCGAGCATTTCGAAGAGACGCGCCTTCGCCCGCCGGTAATTTTCAAGCGTCTTGTGAAAGTCAAGATGCTCGTGCGTAATATTTGTGACCACCCCGACATCAAAAGCGCATCCACGCACGCGCTGTAGTTCCAGCCCATGCGAAGTTGCCTCGATGACGGCATGCGTAACGCCGTCATCGAGCATGCGGCGTAATAACTGCTGCACTTCCAGCGACTCCAGAGTGCTCTGGCGCGTCGTGTTCTCCCATTCCTCGGAATGAATCTTGAAATTGGCGGTGGTCATCAGCCCGGCGTGCATGCCAGCTTCGCTGAGGATTGTATGTATGAGATTGCAGGTGGTAGTTTTGCCATCCGTACCCGTCACGCCAATCGTGCAAAGTTGTTGCGCCGGATAGCCATAAAATGCACTGGCAAGGTCGGCCAGCGCTGCCAGGACATTGCGTACCGGTATATAGGGCAATGGCAGTTGTGTATCTGAAGGTACCAGGTCATCAAGCGCAGGTCCAAGCGCCGCCACTGCTCCCCGCTGCGCGGCGTTCGCGAGGTACTTACGTCCATCGGTATGGGTGCCGGGAACTGCAATAAAGAGTGTACCGGGGGTGACCTTCCTTGAATCGTAGGCCAGCTGGCTGACCTCGATCTGCTCACGCTCTCCACCGGCGGGCACACCTTGCCAGCGTTCCGGCTGCTCCTCTAATGCTGCCAGCAGCTTAGTAAGTCGCATGTATGTCCTTTATATCTTTTCTCCATTTTCCAGGCCATTTGTAGGGGCGCGATTTAGAACCTTCAAAAATTAAGAGGGTATGTAGGGCTAATAATACATAGTACGTACCCGGTGATACGGACGCATACTGGTAATGTTCTGGCTGAGAAGCCAGAGTTGTTGGTCTATCTCGGCTGCCGTGATGGACTGCACTCCGGCAATGGTCATGACCTGTCGTAACAGTTCACACGCCCAGACTGTTGCCGCGCGTATCTCTACTTCCTCTTCTCCTCCCGGTTCCAGCGGTTCAAGCTTATCGATGCGCTCCGCCAGTTCGGGATGATATTCCAGTACGCCGAAATGGCGTAAGATTTGGGGCAGCTTATAATCCGCGAAAACGGTCAGCTGGTCCAGGCTGGTTAATGCGCCCCACAGCTTGCCGCCAAATGCTCCGTACAGGTCGGCGGCGCAAATCTGAGCGCGTTTGAGGAAACGTACTTCCCGTTTGCGATAGGAGGCGACATCGTGGAATGAGGGAAAAGCCTCTGCCAACAGCTGTGCGAGTTTGACCGCGCTCCTCCCAGCCTCTTCAATTACATGTGCGAACTGCCCATCGTATCGCTCTAATAGGACGTTGCCTACTTCATGCGCATTGGCTAAACGCTGCTCGAACAATGGAATCATCACCGGCCTATCACCATTTTCTGGTGGAATCCCACGAAAGATATGCGCCAGGTCTTCTCTGCTCATGCTACTCAGATAGCACGCGTCCCACAGGGGAAAGCCCTCTTCAACCCCTCGCTTGAGCGAGGCCGCTTCAGCCCAATACCCATTCAATATCTCACCCTGATACGCAATGCGCCAGCGCGGCGCGTCCTTCTGCGCCCAGAAGCAAAAGTTCAGCGCGTCGAGTACCAGCAACCAGTTCAGGGTACGCACTGTCCCATCAAAAAAATGATACTGTTCATACCATACAGGCGCTGGCATTTGCGCGCTAGCTTTGAGGTCTTTTTCCTGAGAAAAGGCATGCAGTTGATCTACGAGCGCGTCGAGACGGTCTCGATTGATCCAGACCCACTCTCCAGCCTCTACAACCGGGCGCGTCGTACTGAGTACACCTAAATCGTCGGTATCTGAGAGAGCATACATACTCTCGATATCATCAGTCGAATTCCACTGTGTTGTCATGCATATTTCTCCACCGAGCCAACTTTCATTTCCCGCCTCGATTGTACCGACAATGCGCAGTTTCGTCAATCACCCTGGTATTAGCAGCAATGTAGCCAGCAAACGCACCATCCAATGCCATGAATATCTCTGCTAGCTAGCCAAATTGGTTCAATAGCACTTGACGAAAGACTCATCTTTGTGGACAATACAAACATTACAAAAGAGTCATTTTTGATGTACTATAAGCATCAAATTTACCTGATGAACAGAAGGGAGGCATAAAGCCATAGCTGAATACTAGTTCGATGCATTCTTATTTATCAGCATAGTAGTTTCGCTTTTATTCTACCCTACCATCATCGCTCTTACATAAGGGGAGGTGTCTCTTGGCTTCAAGCAAACGTGAGGAACTCATCGAGCAAGACATTAAACGCCTGCATGGTCTCGGTTATGCGCAGGAACTGTTCCGCGCAATGGGTGGCTTCTCCAACTTCGCTATTTCCTTCACCATCAT
>VBFM01000354.1:0-9592 GCA_005882595.1 Chloroflexota bacterium | reverse complement strand
GCAAGCGGATCAAGAGCGGCTTGCTGCGGCTGGCATAGCCATTTTGCGGAGCCAGGATAGTTGCGCCCACCCCCAGGTAGGTATGCAGCAGGACTTCATCATCGCCGAACATGGCCCGGAAGACGATACGTTCGAGCTTAAACAGGAAGACGCTGTAGATGGCCGCGGCTGCGCTATCAGGAGCAAGGATATAGTTCCAGACGCGCAGTTTTTCTAGCGCCTCTTTTTCCGTGGGTGTAGTGGCCGAGAGTTTGAGGATATGCGGCACTATCTCAACGGCGGGCAAGGAGTATTGATCGGCTTGAATAGCCGCCATGTCGGAGAGTGAGAGTTTGCCCTTGCTGGTCAGCAGATCGCGAATGCGTTGAGCGCGGTAGCCATTCAGCCATTCATGAGTGATGTAGTAAGGGTAGCTATCATCCACCACGCGGTTATTGGCAGTGGCGATGAAATGCTGCGCCGGGTTGAAGGTGTGCGGCAGTTCCTCAAATGGAATATAGCCCGTCCATTCATACTCACCTGTCCAACCGGGAGTGGGCAGCAGCGCCTGTCCTTTGGCACGGATGGGAATAGCTCCGGCCATGACATAGCCTATATTGCCGTCAACGTCGGCATAGACGACATTCTGCGGCGGCGCATCCCAATCGCGCAGCCCATCGCGAAACTCTTCCCAGTTGGTGGCACGATTCATCTTCTGCACGGCTGAAATAATATCGTGTTTTTCCAGCGCCGCCCAGCGCAGGGCCAGTTGTAATTCATCCGCCTGGTTCCCATTGCTGCTCGCCTTATTTTGAGTTGGCGGTGTCAAGGTGGTCAGAATTGGCCCATGCCGGGTGACACGCACTTCCTCAATAATGGGCGTTTTCGATCCCTTGACGAGAATCTCTTCGCGGATGACTTGCGCCTCTTCCCATTGACCCATGTACTCGTACCGGTTGGGATGTTCTGGATGAAATTTTTCGATGTAGAGGTCTTCAACATCGGACACGGCATTGGTAAGACCCCAGGCGACGCGCCGGTTGTGTCCAATCACGATGCCGGGCGCGCCGGGAAAACTCACTCCGGCAACGTCGATATCGCCCGCCACGAGATGGCATTCGTACCAGATAGATGGCGCGGCCTGTCCGAGGTGTGGATCATTGCAAAGGATGGGGGCGCCGGTGCCGCTTAACTGCTTGAGCTGCTCGTATTGCTCAAGCAGACCAAGGTTGACTCCCCGGTATTCCACTCCCGGCGGGACAATCAGGGGATGTGCGGGATCATAGCCCGCTTCCAGCCGAGCGGCGCGCTCGGCTCCCAAGCGGGCGACGATACGTGCGCGAATTACCTCTGTCTCCCAGTTGCCGCCCAGATTCCATGCCATCATCTTGGACCATTGGATGCTGTGCGCCGTCTGCCAGGGGGCCGGTTTAATACGCAGGATGGTAAATTCGAGCGGTAGGTTACGCCGGTGCTGCTCAATAAAGGTATTCACGCCACGCGTATAGGCTTCGAGGATGCGACGACTGTGCGCTGGCAATTGCTCGACTGCCGCAGCCGATGCGCGGTGCATACCCAGGCGTCGCGCAAAGCGATCCGCTTCAATCGCGATTTCGCCAAAGATCTCGGAGAGTCTACCCGCGCTAATGCGTCGATTGAGTTCCATCTGCCACAGTCGCTCCTGCGCATGCACATAGCCCTGAGCATAGAACAGGTCATCCTCATTTTGTGCGTAAATATGCGGCACACCGTAGCGATCAGTAATCACCTCGACCGGCTCGTGCAGCCCTTGAAGATGCACATCGCCCCTTTGCCTGGGCAGTGGGCGGCGCATCAGCATATAATATGCTCCGCCAGCTAAACCGGCTACACCTGCTGCCGTCGCTACTGTCTTTTGCCACCAGGACGCCATCGCTTGCTCTCCTTCTGCATAGAGATTGTAACTTCATCTGTATCTAGTAGTATAGCAGATGGAGCGGCTTGATGCGAAACAATATCTGTTGTAGCATCAAGCCGCTATGAATGCGTTGTTTCGCTTACAATCCACTGAAGATAGGTCTTACTACCGGCAAGCACAGGCAGCGCCAGAATTTCTGGCTCATCATAGGGATGGTTCTCGCGAATAGCCTGCTCGACCCGCTCATACAGGTCTTGCCTGGTTTTTATCAGGCATAGCCATTCTTCGGCAGTTTCCATAGCATCCTGCCACCAGTATGTGCTGGTAATGGGGCCAATGACTTGCACGCAGGCAGCTAATCGTTGCCCGACAATGGCATTGGCTACTTTTTGGGCGTCTTGTTTGGAGCCAATGGTGGTCATTACCTGGATAAAGTCGGTCATGTTCAAGGTATCCTTTCGACGAGGGAGGAAAGGGACGCTTGCGTCGCCCGCGTCCCTGTTCATCTGGCTTCCATTTTGGGGGAATAGGACCACCCCACACCCCGCGGGCGACCCTAAAGGCCCTCCCAACCCCGCATCGTCCACCCTCGCCCCTACGGGTGGTGATGGGCCTGGTCTTCGGTTGATGCGTAATTGCCAGCCTACACCAGCTCCGTCCCCCTCGGTGTATCTCTCACCTCGTAGCCAAGGGCGATCAATTGCGCTCGCAGCTCGTCGGAGCGTTTCCAATCGCGAGCTGCGCGCGCCTCGTCACGCGCACTCACCAGCGCCATTGCCTCCTCGGTAATCACTTTGGGTTGATTGGCTTCAACCGTATCAAGGCGTAATCCTAGCACACGATCAAAATCGAGGATCAGGCGTCGTCGTTCTGCTGGCTCGATTTTGGTATTGCGCGCCGCTTCGCGCGTAATGCTCAACGCAATGGGCAGGTCCAGGTCATCATTGATCGCCGTATGAAACGCATCGCGTACCCGCTGCGCTTCCTCCGACCAGCCGCTTGAAGCCTCCGCTGGCTCACCAACGGGCAGCGCCGCCAGGTCGGCGCGTAGGTTGTTCAAGCCGTTCTGCGCAGCCGCGATTGACTCGTTTGTAAAATTGAGCTTTGAGCGATAATGGGCCGTCAATAGCAGGTAACGAAATGCCATGGGGTCGATGCCCCACGCTTTAAGATCGCGCAGCAGCACCACGTTGCCTTTTGAACGAGACATCTTGACGACTTCATCTTCACTCTCGTCCCCTCTGCGGTAGTTGAAGTTCAGGAACTCCCCGTGCATCCAGACCCGTACCGGTTCTTGCCCACTCACACCCCGGCTCTGGGCGATCTCATCCTCGTGATGTGGAAAGATCAGGTCAACCGCGGCCGTGTGAATGTCGAACTGCTCGCCCAGGTATTTGGTCGCCATAGCGGAGCATTCAATATGCCAGCCGGGAAAACCAATGCCCCAGGGACTCTCCCAGTTCATCTGCCGCGTTTCCTCGCCCTGCTTCCAGAGCGCGAAATCCTCTGGCGCGTCTTTCCCCTCGCCCGTTTCCAACTGCACGCGCCCGCTCGCGCCGGCACGCAGGTTCTCGACGGTATTGCCTGAAAGCTCTCCATAGTAAGGGAAGCGGCTGACATCGTAGTAGACGTTGCCATCGGCGACATAAGCCAGCCCTTTCTCAATGAGCTGCTCCGTCATCCACTGCATTTCGGGTATGTGGTCGGTGGCTTTAGGATTTTCTTGTGGAGGCAGGATATTCATCTCCGCCGAGTCTTCTATGTACTGCCGGGTATAATGCGCGGCAATCTCGTAGGCTGACCGGCCAGTTGTGCGGGCTTCGTACTCTAACTTGTCCTCGCCGCTCTCCTCGACATCGTTCTGGAGATGCCCTACATCCGTGATGTTGCGTACCAGGTAGACATCGTAGCCGTTGTATTCGAGCATGCGGCGAATCCAGTCCGTCATGGTAAACGTCCGCAGGTTCCCAATATGAATATCCTTGTACACGGTAGGACCGCACGAATAAATGCCTACGAGCGGCGGGTGCAGTGGTTGAAACAATCCTTTGCTTCTCGTCAATGTGTTGTACAGGTAAATCGGCCTGGCCGAAGTATTGGTCGTATTTGTCATGAGCATGAATCTCCTCTAGATGCTATGCAATGCGAAAAGGTGTATGTGAGGTAGTAGCTCAGACGGGGACATGCAAGGGGAGCGCCAGTTTTTACCCAGGGAGAATCAAATGCACGCCATACGTTCACAGAGGTCTGAGCTACCCGCATTTCCTCTGCGAACGCCGGGACAGGAGCAATATTGCATTCGATAATAGCGAGACTTCACAATTTTCTCCCAAAAACATAGATCTAAGTATTCTTCTTGAGTAGAGTATAGCACATTGTGAAAACGCTGTGAAGCCCAATAATTAGCAGCAAGACAGGGTCTGTGAATGATCGATAGGAATACGATTGGACTGCCAGGGCGACCGCGAGGGTCGCCCGTACAATACTACATCGCCTGTTTTACATGTTGAACGTATATTGTACGGGCGACCCTCGCGGTCGCCCTGGCAATCATTTACAGCCCAATAATTAGCAAGAAGAGTGCATTTGTAGAGTGGATTGGAACATGGTAGAATAGACCGGTACTGAGCAAGTAGTTCAATAATTGTAAGGCAAGGAGAGCGCGTTCATGGCCGACACTGCAGATCAGATACCCGTACCTCAACGTATCCCAAGCGGTATCGAGGGATTGGATCGCATCCTGCACGGTGGCTTCTTTCAGGGGGGAAGCTACCTTCTCATGGGTCCCCCTGGCGCAGGCAAGACCATTCTGAGCAACCAACTCTGTTTTCATCATGTTGCAAATGGAGGACGCGCACTCTATCTTTCGCTGCTGGCCGAAACCAGCAGCGGGATGTTAGCTAACCTTCAATCCTTTTCCTTCTTCACACTCAACCCCATCGCGGATGCGCTCTTCTACCTCAGTGGCTATGCCGCGCTGGAGCAAGAAGGGTTAGAGGGACTCATAGCCCTCATACGGACTGAGATGCGGCGCCATCGCGCCACTTTCCTGGTTATCGATGGAGCCGTGACAGCCAGGCAAGCTGCTCCCTCCGAGCAAGCATGGAAGAAATTCTTGCATGATGTACACGTCACGGCTGAGATAACCCGCTGCACCACCTTTCTGCTGACGCCGTTTGATGAAGACTCTGCTGCTCAACCCGAACAGACCATGGTCGATGGGTTGATCGCGCTTACAACACGATCGGTCGATTTGCGGAGCACGCGCGAATTGCAGGTTCTCAAGTTCCGTGGCAGCGGTTTCCTGGAGGGACGGCATCACTATGCCGTTACTGAAGATGGGCTGGTTGTCTATCCGCGCACAGAGAGTATCCTTGCCGTTCCAGGATCCGATCTATCCGGAACGCTCGTCGTCCCGGAGCAACCCGCGCGCATGAGGGTGGGCATTGCCCATCTGGATGAGATGCTGCGTGGTGGAGTGCTCACCGGCTCAATGACATTGCTGCTTGGCGCTTCGGGAACAGGCAAGACGCTGCTTGGCAGCCACTTCCTCATCGAGGGGGCGGCGCAGGGGCAAAAAGCACTCTACTTCGGCTTTAATGAAACTCCGGCACAATTGGTGCGCACGATGAGCCGCTTTCGATTGGACGTGCCTCGTTACATAGGGACCGGGCAGCTCGAGGTGCTCTGGCAATCACCCATTGAGGATTCCCTGGATGTGCTTGCTGAACGCCTGTTGGAAGCCATCCAGCGCCAGGGAACACGGCGACTCTTTATCGATGGACTGCTCGGCTTTCAGCGGACGATGGCTTCNNNNTCTTCCTGGCTGCCCTCTTCACGGCCCTGCATGTTCAAGATGTGACGGTCATGTGCGCAGTGGAATTGCCTGCCCTCTTTACTCCCAAAGTTGTGCTCCCTGCGACGTTCAGTGGGATAACCGGGCAGGTTGAAAATCTCCTCTTATTGCGTTATGTCGAACTGCACTCTCAACTGTACCGGCTCATCTCCATCATGAAAATGCGTGAGAGCAGCTATGATCCGTCGATCCGCGAGTTTCGTATAACCGAGCAGGGCATAGAGGTAGCACCGACCTTTGCCAGCGCCCAGGCCATTTTGACGGGCATTGCTCATGCTGCCCCATCAGGAGCTTCATCCGCGTTTGCAGCAGGAAGTACTCTTAAGCAAGGACAGCAGCCTTGACGACGATTCTGGTTGTTGATGACGAACACGCTATCGTCGAATTCCTGGCGACATTCCTGCAAGAGGAGGACTACCAGGTCGTGACGGCGCACAATGGAGAAGAGGGCCTCGCTTGCCTCGCAGTGATACGGCCTGCGGTGGTTCTCTGTGATGTGATGATGCCAGTGCTTGACGGGCGAGAGATGTGCCGGAGGATGCAAGCAAACCCCAACTACCGATCCATCCCTTTTGTTTTTATGAGCGCCGTGAGCAGAGCAAGCAATTTCTCAGAGTGCAACTATGCCGCGCTGCTGACGAAGCCATTCGACCTCGATCAAGTCCTCAAGATAGTTACTCGACTGAGCAAGACTGCTACATCCTGATAGCAGATACATCATCTGCTCCCCTGCGTTGTGTACTGAAGAGGCTCATTTGTCTACCTCCGGTGGTATTCGCCTTCCCAAACACTTCAAAATGCCATACCTTTTATTCTCAATGTTCGGAGCCTGTGAATGATGGCCAGGGCGATCCGTCTGGTTTCCCGGCTTCGGTTGATGCCTCTTGGGCGCCCTGGCAGTCAAATCGTATTCCTAGCAATAATTCACGGGCTCTGCTCTCAGTGCTAGTGTAAAAATTGAAAAGACGGAATTTTTATGCTACAATATTACGATTGTGAAAAGAAAGTAGTATATTGTGTGAACAAATCGGATACTTGTGAGCAAAGTGACATTACGATGTGAAAAAGCATGTAAATAGGCGAGTAAAAATTTTGAGATTTTACATTTTTGAACGTCTAAATATTTAGGAAACGAAACTTAGAGTAAATCAAAATTTTATCGAGAGAAGGAATTTTTGCGCTATTTGATTACTTAAATAGTGCCGCAACCTAATATTGTAGGATTTACTTTTAGATGTGCTTATTCTTGCACGATTAAGAAAGGAGGTGTAAAATGGCAACCTACAAGTTAGGCCCAGATGACGATGATGATGATGAGGCATCACATTGTCGTGGGCCATCAGCCGAGGATGATGATGGCCCTGAAGAAAATCAGGACCGGGAAAACACTCCTCCCGGTCCGGAAGACGACGGTGACGATGACGATGAAAAAGACAAAGATAAATAAGCCTCCTCAAAGATGAGGAGAGGGCGGGGGCAGGCTTGTTACGATTTGACTGCCTCCGCTGCTTGCTCTCGAACCGCGAAGTACACAGCTTGAGGATGGTGTATTACTATCGCGGCAGTGGTCTGTTCAGGGTCGAATTGATAGGCTTCGGTCAGATTGACGCCAATCGTGCTGCTCGCGGGAAGCAGCGTCATCACCTTGACGTGATCTTCCAGGTCGGGAATAGCCGGGTAGCCCCAGCTATAGCGTCGTCCTCGCTGCCCCTCTAATCCAAGTTCCCGTTGCACGAGACGATTGGTATATTCGGCCAATCCCTCCGCCATCTGAACTGCCAGCCCGTGCGTAAAATACGCCTCGGCATAATCCCCAGCCTGTTGCAAACGCTGTACCGCTTCACTGGCCGCCTGTCCCATTGTCACCACCTGAAATGCCACTACATCCACCCGGCCACTTTCAACCGGTGCAAAGTAATCGGCCAGGCACAGATGTTGGCCTTCACGCTGGCGCGGGAAGTGGAAGCGTGTCACTTCGCGTTTATTCCCCTTGTTTGCCTGGTACTCCTGCGCATCATAGACGATCAGTTCATTGCCGCTCGCCTGGCAGGGGAAGTAACCATAGATCACCTTTGGTTGTAAGTAGCGCTGCTGCCGGGCATCGCGCAGCATGCGCTCCAGGCGAGGGCGAAATTCCTGCTCGACCAGGCGTGTAAATTCCGCGCCATGGGCCTTGCCGCCCCAGTGCAGCCGGAAGAGTGTATTGAGGTCCATGCAGACCGCCACATCTTCGATACCGATACGCTCGAGCACTCTTGGCCCCCAGAACGGCGGCGTGGGAATAGGAATATCCCGCTGGACATTGGATGCAGGCCTGCTGCCATTATCACCGGCCCCATTGGATTGCTCTTTGTCTCCTGTCCCGCTTTTCTTCAGGCGTTCCCTGAGCGCCTCTTCTTTGACCTGCCTGACGAAACTGGCCCGTGCACCGGACGCGCTTGTCAGCTTATCGATAATTTCCAGGCCCTCGAATGCATCGCGCGCATAAAACACTCCCGGTTCATAGGGCTGCGGGGTGGATGTGGGAGCCTGGTCATCGACAAACAGAATGCGCCGCCCATAGGAGCGGTTAATCGCGGCTCCTCCCACAATCACCGGAAAATTCAGGTGCCGTTTGTGCAATTCCTGCACACATAGCGGCATCTGCTTGGATGTGCTGACCAGCAACGCTGAAAGCCCGATGGCATCAGCGTTGACCTCAATCGCCTTGTCCAGGATGGTATTGAGCGGCACCTGTTTCCCCAGGTCGTAGACGGTATAGCCGTTATTGCTCAAGATGGTATTGACCAGGTTTTTCCCGATATCATGCACATCCCCGAAGACCGTCGCCAGCACCACCTTCCCTTTCGTATAGCCTTCCTTTTTCTCCAGGAAACCCTCCAGGCAGGCAACCGCCCTTTTCATAACCTCAGCCGATTGCAAAACAAACGGCAGGATCAGTTCCCCGGCGCCAAAACGATCTCCGACATCTTTCATGGCAGGCAACAGCACGGTATTGAGTACATTCACAGCGGCTTCACTTTGGGGAGTACCCAACTCTTCAGCACGTTCCGCGATCACCTGCTCGATCAATGGCTCGATGCCTTCCTTACGGCGATGCAATACCTGCCAGTGAATACGTTCCGCCGTATTCATGCCTTCGGTCGGATCGGCCTTCGTATTGCTCGCCTCCGTCTGCGGCTCGTGCTCCTCGAAGTAGGCGATATAGCGCGGCAGCGCGTCTAGCCGGTTGTAGATCAAATCCTCGGCAAGCTGTCGCTGCTCAGCATCGATTTCCGCGTACGGAGTAATATGGGTTGGGCCTTGACCGCGTGATACAGAAAAACGCTGTTGAGTACGGCGCGTGCGTGCGGCTTCAGACCGAAGGAGACATTGCTGACGCCGAGAATAGTGAAGACTCCTGGAAGTTCAGCTTTGATACGCTTGATGGCTTCTAAGGTTTCAATTGCTGCCGTCTGTAGTTCTTCTTGCCCAGTAGTAATGGGGAAGGTCAGGGTATCAAAGATTAAGGCGTCAGGAGCCAGCCCGTATTCATTGACGCAGATATCATAAATCTTATGAGCAATCTCAACTTTGCGCCCGGTAGTCTTGCCCATACCAATCTCGTCAATGGTGAGTGCCACCACTGCCGAACCGTGCTCCAGCGCCATTGGCAGAACGCTGTCGATACGCTGGCGACCATTCTCCATATTGATCGAGTTGATGATAGCGCGACCCGGGTACGTTTCCAGGGACGCTTTAATCACATCCGGCTCGGTTGAGTCGATAACGAGCGGCGCTTCAACCCCCATCGACAACTTCTTGACCGTCTTTGCCATCTGTTGGGCTTCATCTACCCGTTCGGTCAGCGCGACACATAC
>VBFM01000353.1:0-5524 GCA_005882595.1 Chloroflexota bacterium | reverse complement strand
CCTCGCCCGCACTTTATACGAGTCGGGGTTGTGCTTCGTTTAAAGTACGAGCGGGATTTCCCCGGTCTGGATTCTTCGTAATCCTACATCATCTCATCGAAGCAATCGTCTGAAGCACACCACCGACAATCGCCCAGAGCGCAATCAGCCACCCCCACGCCCCACCATGCCGTTTACGTGCCTCGGCTATTGTGACGGTTGCAAACCAGCGAGCCGAGGCAGGGCGACTCAAGCGCCAGGCTATCAAGGGAGATACGATGAGCAAGAGGACAGATGGTACCAGAGGCCAGTAGTTCCCGGCCCTTATTCCCCGGTATAAACTAATGATGGAAGCGATGCCCACAAGCGTCAGCAACGCATTCACGGCAATCTGTATCTTACGGGTCCAACGCCGCCCAAGCCGCAGCGATTGGCCGAAAAACGCAATGCCGATGGCGACAGGCCACGCTATAACAAACGAAAGCACATTCTTTAACAGTGGATTTCCAACGGGTAATGTATATCCGTTAGAATTGCCAAAAAAGGTTGTCAGGATGGGCGTTAACAGGATTTGTACAGTCAGCCCCCAATCGAAGGCGACCGCCATGCCAATACCCTGCGGAGCAGGTTGTTCCACTGAGGCACCTCTCGCGGAACCAGGTTGTAGAGTTTCTTTCAAAACAAATCTCCGTCTCTGCTATGTTTTGTATCGCATCTAATAACATAGCAGAGACGGAGGAGAGTAATCAAATGGTAGAGTCCCTACGCGCCTACACGTTCCTTACCAGCGCCCTCACCGACTGCACAATATGATGGGCGCTGATACCAGCCTCTTCCATCAGTTGAGCAGGAGTGCCGGAGCCGGGCATGGATTGCACAGCCAGCTTGACGATCCTCGGTAAAGCGCCATCACGCTGGGTGAACGCCTCGAGCACAGCCTCGCCCAGCCCACCTTCGGGCCAGTGATCCTCTACGACGACAAAGCAGTTTCCCGCCTGATCCGCAGCAGCGTAAAGCGTTTCTGTGTCAATGGGTTTGACGGAGTAAGCATCGATGATACGCGCATTGATGCGCTGGCTCTTCAACTGGTCATACGCGCTGAGAGCCTCGTGCAGCGTAATACCCGCTGCGACGATGGTCACTTCGTCATTGTCCGATGAGCGTAGCACTTTGCTGCCGCCGACGGTAAACTGTTCGTCGGGACTGTACAGGACGGGGGTCTTTTCGCGGGTGGTACGCATATAGACGATGCCGTCGTGGTCCGCCATCTGCGCTACCAGTTGGGCAGTCTGGTTGGGATCGCAGGGATAGAGTACGGTGCTGCCATACACCGCGCGAAACATGGCCAGGTCTTCCAGCGCCATCTGAGAGGGACCATCCTCGCCAATCGAGACACCTGCATGCGAACCACACAGGCGGATATTCGCGCGAGAGATCGCTGCCATACGGATGAAGTCATAGGCACGGGTAAAGAACGCCGCGAAGGTCGAGGCAAAGGGGATCTTGTGGCGCACGCTCATACCCACCGCCGCCGCGATGAGCTGCTGCTCCGCGATATATTGCTCAAAGAAGCGGTCAGGGTAGGCCTTCGCGAACTCTTCGGCATAGGTGGAGTTGCTGACCTCACCATCCAATCCCACAACATCGGGATTGGCTGCACCCAGCGCCTTCAACGCGTCACCGTAGGCTTTGCGGGTGGCCACGGCCTCTTTGCCATCATACTTTGGCAGTTCCAACGGCCTCTTCTCGGATTCCGGGGCAGGCTGCAGATTCTCCGGTTTCTGCACGGGGAATACTTTGCTGCGCACATGATCAAGTTCTTTGAGCGCCTGCTCCTCCTGCTCCTTACTGAGGGCTTTACCATGCCACCCTTCTTTATTCTCCAGGAAGGAGACGCCTTTGCCTTTAATCGTTTTGGCTATAATGGCGGTCGGAGAACCGGTATGTTGTGAAGCCTGAGCAAAGGCGTTGTTGATCTCGTCGTAGTTATGCCCATCGATGACGATGGCATTCCAGCCAAAGCCTTTGGCACGCGCCTCGTACGCGGCGGTGTTCCAGCCCAATCCCGTTTCGCCGCGCTGTCCCAGGCGGTTGACATCGACGATAGCCACGAGATGATCCAGCTGGTAGTGAGAGGCGTGATCAAAGGCTTCCCAGATCGAGCCTTCCGCCATTTCGCTATCACCACACAGCACCCAGACATGGTAGGGCAATTTATCCAGGTATTTGCCGCATAAGGAGATGCCAACGCCAATCGGCAATCCCTGACCGAGTGAACCGGTCGCCACATCGACCCATGGTAATACCGGCGTCGGGTGTCCCTCGAGACGACTGCCAAATTTGCGCAGCGTCAACAGTTCCTCGTCGCTGATTGCTCCTGCTGCCTTAAACATCGAATAGAGCAAAGGCGAGGCATGTCCTTTGGAGAAAATCAGGTGATCGTTGTTGGGATGCTTCGGGTTGTCAAAGTCGTAGCGCAGGTAACTGATCATCAATACGGCCATTAAATCAGCCGCCGACATGGATGAAGTGGGATGCCCTGAGCCCGCGGCCGTCGTGCAGCGAATGCTATCTACACGCAATTGCTGGGCAAGCTGTGTCCACTGCTGCACCTGGGGATTTGTCTCGGTTGCTGTCATATCTGCTCCTCATCTTTGTAGAGTATGGTAGTGCCAGGTAGTTTCAAGGTCGTATCTGGTCGTATCGCGTGGTCTCTCCTCGAGACAATCGGCCCTACAACATTTTGCTGGCACTTTCCAAGGGCGCCAGTTCCAATGTATTATTATACAATGTAATTGTAGATTGCCGCCCAAAGAAAGGCAAACTGATGCAAAGTCTCGCCTGAGCAGTGATATGTTACATGCGAGAAGAAGAGAGATGCATTGAACAGATTGCAGAAAGTGAGGCGAACTCATGGCAAGGTTTGATTTCATTAATAAACAAGTAGCGATTCTCGGCGACTCCGATCATAGCGTGGAACTCAGTCCACAAGAGGCCTTAGACCTGCTATACTGGTTGTCCGACCATAGGGACATATTGTTTGGACTCGCATACCAGAACGCTACACAGGAGCACCTGGGAGAAAAGGAGCTTGAGATTCATATCTACCAGGAGAACCTGGATCAACTGGACAAACTAAAAGCGGCTATCCCCGACTTGCACGAAGGTAAGCCCGTTATCAAAGTACTTGCCGTCCCGTTGAGCCTGGTGACCGAGCGTGCAATTGATTTGCTCAAACAACTTCAATTCGAATACAGAATTCACCCCCTGCTCGAAGAGGATGAAGCTTTTGCACAAGGGTAGGTAGATAGAGCCTTGCCCCAGCAGTTTTATGCTACAATCAATTCATGAGTTCAAAGACCATAGACATCGTTATTCTCATAGGCTTACCAGCATCGGGTAAAAGCACATTCTACCGTACCTGCTTCGCATCAACGCATGAGCTGATCAGTAAAGACCTGCTCAGGAGAAGTAAAGCAAAAAATAAAGAGCTGCAACAACTAGAACGAGTCGAAGCCGCGTTGCAGGAAAACCGTTCTGTCGTTGTGGATAATACGAACCCCGCTCCGCAGGATCGCCAATCATTAATAGCATTGGGTCATCAATACGGAGCAAATGTGATCGGGTATTATTTTGAGCCAGATACGAAAAGCAGTCGCCAGCGCAATCAGCAGCGTACAGGGAAAGAGCGAATTCCTGATGCAGCTATCTACATCACCGCCAGCAAATTAATCCCCCCTGATTACTCAGAGGGCTTTGATAGACTTTACGCGGTGCGTATTCCGCCTGAGTGTATGCAAGGTACCTCCAGTGATTCCACACCTCGTTTCACCGTTACCTCTATACCGAAAAATGGGTAAGCCTGCCTATTGTCTAATCAGATGTGAGTTTAAATAAGGATGGCATCATGGTCGGGGCAAGCCCGAACATGATGCTGACAACGAAACCTTCAAGCCTATGCTATACTATGCCCGTACAGCATGTAACTCAACTGGCGATATTTCCGATGAAGTTCTATAAAGAGCGACTATTGAATAATCAAAGTCATCTATGCGAGGTAAACCATGTCTGAGCAAGATTACGGCAGGCAGGAAGAGAACGGCGACTCTTCCGAAGAAGAATACGATTATGCTCGTGAGTCTGAACCGGATGCATATACCCTGCGAAATAATGAACAGCGCTCCCGGTACTTCCTGGCGGCCATGAGCTTTCTACTTGCCCTGCTGTGCCTGAGCGCGTACCTCAACCGCCTGCCCTCCATCAACAGCTCGCTCCTGCAACTTGGCGTGATCGGCTTTGCGGCTATCGGCATCTTTTTCCTTTTACGCGGCAGAATCGCTTACCAGCACAGCTACACTCCGACAGTCAACCGGCGTGCCGCGTTCCTTGGTTGATGAAGATAAGCATGCATACGATGAGCCTTTTGAAGACGACAACGATGATGACGTTGTCGATGCACACCATGGACATCCCGACCAGGGTGGATTTACCCTGGAGTTCGCGCAAGATGAAGCACACGAGAATGAACATGAAGATCGTGACGACGGCGAAGAACTCACACCCTTTGAATTGCTCGTCCAGGAAGCGCTCTCCACTATTCCCGACGAGTTTCAAGAGCGCATGGACAATGTGTTTGTGCGCGTAGAATACGAGCCTGGGACAGAGGTGTTAAAGCGTGTCGGCACAAAAGAAGGATATACGCTACTGGGACTTTACGAGGGCATTCCCCTGACCACCTATGGTTCCCGCTATAGTTCACAGCCGGAGACGATTACCATCTACCAGCGCACCATCGAGAGCTATTGTCACAGTGACCCCGACCGCATTCGCGAGCAGGTACGGCATACCGTGCTGCATGAAGTGGCCCATCATTTTGGCATCGACCACAATGAGATGCCCATCTGGATTCGTTAATAATTACCCGGCAACAACGACGACTTTCAACGCATCGCCCGGTTTCGCCACCAATTGGAACGCCTGAGCCGCATCCTTCAAGGGAAAACGATGTGTAATCACACTCTCTGCCCGTATGCGCCCACCGCGCAGCAAATCTAGCGCATGCCGCGTTTCGTACGGACCCGCAGAATAACTGGTACGCAAGCTGATTTCCTGGAAAAAGAGCGTATTGGGAGTTACAGGTAACAACGCCTCAGGTGGTGGAGGCGCAAAAAGTAGAACTGTTCCGCCTGGCCCTACCAATTCAATGCCTTGTTGCATTGCGCTGATACTGGAAGGCGTAACGATTACAACATCTGGTTTGCGCCCGTCGTTCATTGCGAAAATTTGATCAATGACTGTTCCTGTTTGCGGATCAAGCGCATAGTCTATCCCTACATCCAGAGCGCGTTGGCGACGATAAGCGATTGGATCGACAATCATCACAGGCACCGCGCCGCGCTGTTGTGCCAGTTGCGCAAGCATCAGGCCATTACTGCCCGCGCCCAATACCAGCACACTATCGCCTGGCCGGATGGCGGCGCGATTTATACCACGCACGCAGCAGGCCAGCGGCTCGATCAGTGTAGCCGCATCAAAGGATAGCTCG
>VBFM01000352.1:3198-7643 GCA_005882595.1 Chloroflexota bacterium | reverse complement strand
TGCTATACGTCGCATTCAAATACTCCCTTGTAATAATACCGTAGTCTATCTGATGATGTGTTCTATTATACAATGTGGCCGGAAAGAAAACTCTAGACTCTTACCTCTATCCATGCTATGATAATCACCAATATCGGACCAAGATTAGAAGAAGGGGGCGGGAACGCTTATGCACTTCAACTTAATAAGCTGGCTATTCACAGACCCTTGTACGGCAACAAGCTGTGTGGCAGCCACTACGGGAGCTACGGCTACCCCCGGTGTAGCACCGGAAACATTTCATTACTACCTGATCTGGCTGATCTTTTGTGGCCTGGGAGTACTGATTCCTTTCTATTATTCGGTAGAAGGCCGCAAGCGCTTTGTGAAAAATAAGCCGGTCATCAAGTATATGCTTGATCGTTATCTTGGATGGTTTGCGATCATCTGCATCCTGGGCTTCCCACTGATCTTTGCGCGCGCCTACCTGTACGAATACTTCTTCGCCTGGCGTGTATGGCGCTATCTCTGGCTGGCCGGTTTGCTAGCATGGGCTATAGTATGGATTATCTATCTCGTGCGCAAGTATCCGCAGGAACGCGATAACTACGTCGCCTACCAGAATCGCCAGCAGTATATCCCAAAGGGCAACAAACGCAAGACGAAAACGGCTTCGACCAGGTAAGAGAGTTGGCCCACTTATGAACCCTCCTACCGGTATCATCCTCGCCGGTGGGCGCAGTCGGCGCATGGGCAAAAACAAAGCGCTGCTGCCGCTCCCCGGCAATCACTCCCAGACTTTCATCGAGTACCTGGTCGCAGCAATCGCTCCATATTGTGCCGAGGTACTGGTTGTCGCTCGTGACGAGGCACAATTTGCGAATTACACCTTTCTGGCTCCTGCGCGGGTCGTGTTTGACGACATCCCAGATTACGGGCCGTTGATGGGTATAAAGAGCGGCCTGCGCGTAACGCGCACATCCTCAGCGCTGGTGACGGCGGTGGACATGCCGTGTGTACGGCCAGCCTTGCTGGCATTCTTGCTGAATCACTACCAGGAAAACACGCTGCTGGTTCCCCTGGTACATGCTGTCCCGCAAGTCTTGCTGGCGATCTATCCCCGCTCGATCTTACCGTTGATTGAGACCTGTATACAGCAAGGTCGGCGCGATCCACGCTGTTTGTTAGATATAGCTCCCGTCCAATACATAGAAGAGGCGCAGCTGCGGGAGGTTGATCCTGAGTTACGCTCATTTATTGGGGTGAATACACCGGAAGAGTTGCAGGCACTTTTGTAATTATTGCATCTTTGACCAGCGCCGCTGTGCCATTGCGCGCAATGTCTCTTCAAAGCCGCGCATCGTCAGCCAGTTGCGCGTTTCGCCTGTCACCACAATATCCACCTGTTGTAGCGCTGTAATTGTCGCTGCTCCACTCAGTTGCATGGCTACTTTCAGTTCCGCGATCACCCTTTCGAGTAACTCGCATACCGCCTCATAGCTCTGGCTAGCGGCTTTGAGAAATGGGAAACCCATGCCGACGAGCGTTGCTCCCAATGCCAGGGCGCGCGCCATGTCCAATCCGTTGCGCACTCCCCCGGTGGAGATCAGGGGAAGTTGAGCGGTACTTGCCTCAACTACCGCGATAGGCGTAGCGATGCCCCAGTCGCGATAGAGCAGACCAATGTTGCGCGTGCGCTCATCACCGCGCGCCTCTGAACGGGCCGCTTCCATCGCTGACATACTGCTCCCACCCGCTCCTCCAACATCGATGGCTGCGACACCGCAGGAGCGCAGCAGGAGCGCCTGTTCGCGGCAGACACCCGCCCCTGTTTCCTTAGCGATGACCGGTAGTGAAAGGCGAGCGGTGAGGGCTTTCAGAGCAGCTGCCTCTCCGACGGCGCGGCGATCCCCCTCCGGCTGCGCGGCCTCTTGCAGGCTGTTCATATGTACGGCGAGAGCGTCAGCCCCGATCATATCAATGGCGCGCTGCACCTGTTCGAGGGTAAATGGCTCATGGCGGGCCTGCTTAATCAGTTGAGGCGCGCCGATATTGGCTATTAAAAACGTGTTGGGGGCCTGTTGCCGTGTGACTGCATAGCTATTACTCACATCGGGGTTGACGATAGCGGCTCGCTGACTACCAACACCGAGCGCCAGGCCATAGCGCTCGGCGGCGCGTGCCAGGTTCGCATTGATGAAGGTCACATCCGGGTGACCGCCGGTCAAGGAAGAGATGAAGATGGGGTAGCGCAGTTTCCGACCCAGGAACGTAACGGACGTGTCGATTTCATCCAGGTCCACCTCCGGCAATGCCTGGTGAACAAATTGGATATCATTCCAGTTGGCGCGCTGCGCTACAGAAACATCCTGCCCCAAAGCTACGCTGACATGTTCAATTTTGCGCTGTTTCACTTCTTCGTTCATAAATCTCTCCAGGGCGACCGCAAGGGTCAAGAGTCCTGCACCTCCACATTGGCTCCACTCCCGCCCTTACTATGACTACGGGATATCCTTCTCAGCGGAAGATAGCGTTGTGCTATCAAATAGACGAACGGCACCCCGAAAATGCCTAAGGGCACGTAAATGCCTGCTGGCGTTGTATCCAGGCGCAGAAATGGATAGTACAACAGCGCTGTGCAAGAGAGGAGCAATACAGCTATAGTAAGCGCATCAAAGCGACGAAGCGCCACAATCCACACCACCCATATAATATACCAGGGCCAGAACAGCGTCGAAGCCAATGCGACAAACCCTATTATGACGATAGTCCAACATGTGAATAGAACATTGTATGGTCCTCCCCCACCTCCCCAGGGCGATTGCACTCTCCCCAGCGCCTGAAAGTACAGGAGCGCGAAGATGAAAAGTGTCGAAGCAAGTATAGTTGTATCGGCAGCGGAAAGAGGCTGTAACAGCGATGATGGGAGGTTTATGCCTCCAGTCAATTGGCTATAAAGCGCGCGCAGAGGCATGACCAGAAGTGCTAATAGCGAGTACATAAAATTTTGCAGGTCAATAGAAGATGTGATAGCCAGGAAGGTTGCTCCTCCTTGCCAGACAGGGGCGTAGGCAATACACACAATAGCCAGTACGAATAGGGCTCTCCAGCTGAAACTCAGGATGGCGCGCGTAATATGCCGTTCGTTGCGTACCATAAACCAGAGCAGGAGCGGTGTTATCAAAAGAACCATGAGATTGATACTGATTGCCAGTCCGCAGCAGAGCAGCGTCGCGATGTCGAACCATTTGCTCCTTTGCTGCACATAGAACCATAGGGCCAACAACAGCAGGCAAATGATCACTCCCTCGTTATGGCCATTGACCACCAGTTCGATCAAAATCAACGGATTCCAGGCGTATAGAAGTGTTCCGAGCAGGCGATTAGCGGGAGCGATTTTTGAGAGAATGGTCCATACTAGCATACAGTTAATGAGGTGCACGACCAGCGCAAGCCCTCTGAAGAGCAGAACAACTGTGACGAGATCTCTACTCATCCGCGTGAGCAGGGAAGCAATACCCAGCCAGAGTGGGCCGTATAGTACCGGTCTGAAGTCCGTGAGTATACCACCATAATTTGGCATTGGCGGAATCTGCGGTACGAGGGTAGAGAAAGGAGGGCCATAATAGATGTTGGGCATATGACTGGCGCTAATATACGTAATAATGTCAGTTGAGAAGATTGCGGGGAGAAAGAGCAGGGTAATACCGAACAGCGCTGCGCCAATCAAAGGCAGCAATAGCCAGTGAGCCGTAGGGACGCGATGTATCGCGTCCACATGATTAATACGTCCTGCTGTAGGGACCTGATGTATCGCGTCCGCGCCACTAATACGTTCTGCTGTAGGAACCTGATTGATCGCGTTCACATCGCCTGGTTGGATGGCAGGACGGATAGGCGCGGTAGGGCTTCGATCAATAGCGCCTGTGCGTGAGGCGCTGATGACCATGTACAGGTAGACACAACCCAGCACTGTAAAGGTGATGCCGAGAAGCAGGAAATAGGGGCCAGCATCGGGAATGCTGCCATTCCCTGCCAATGCCCCAGGGAAGAGCAGGCGCGCTAGTGCCAGCGTCCATGGCCATACCTGCCCCAATGGAAAAACGTGCGGATAGACCGTCGCTATAGGTGCGAGCGCGTATAGCAACAGGTACAGACTTTCGAGCGCAGCTCCGATGAGCGCCCAGCCTACCAGAGGCGTTGTGCGCTGTGCGGTATGTGAGTCTTTCACAGCCCGACCCTTGCGAATGCAATATCAATATACCTGACATAATAATCAGTGTTCGTTAGTTCGGCTAATTCTTCGTGTGAAAGATAGCGGGCAACTTCGGGGTCGCTGTAGAGAGCCTCGATCAGCGCGGGCCCCTGAATGGCTCCTTTGCTGGACAAATTCCAGACCTTTTTAGCGTTGCGCTGCACCATGTTGTAGGCTTCCTGGCGCCCTACGCCTTTGTCGATGAGTGCGA
>VBFM01000352.1:2507-3183 GCA_005882595.1 Chloroflexota bacterium | reverse complement strand
GTTGTGAAAAGACCAGCCCGCCCGTCATCTGCAGGTTGGCGAGCATGCGTTCTTCATCGACCTGTAAGCCGCGCATAATGTGTGTGAAGACGTGCAGCATATAGTGCAGTAAGGTGCAGGCATCGGGAATGATAATGCGCTCGGCGGAAGAATGGCTGATATCGCGTTCGTGCCAGAGCGCCACATTCTCCATAGCAGTGACGGCGAAACCACGCAAGACGCGCGCCAGGCCGCAGATGCGCTCGCAGAGTTCCGGGTTGCGTTTATGCGGCATGGCCGATGATCCCTGCTGGCCCGAGGCAAATGGCTCAAAGGCTTCACTGAGTTCGGTGCGCTGCAAGTGACGAATCTCCTGGGCCATCTTTTCAAGCGAACTGCCGATGAGCGCCAGCGTGGTCAAGAAATGCGCGTGGCGGTCACGCTGCACAATCTGGCTGGAAACAGGAGCTATGCCCAGCCCCAACTGTTCGCAAACAAACTCTTCAATCTGCGGCGGAACCGTCGCGTGGGTGCCAACCGCGCCGGAGATTTTGCCTACCGTCACCTGCTCAAGCGCTGCTGCCAATCGCTGTTGCCCGCGACGCAGTTCGTCTACCCACAAAGCCAGTTTCAGTCCGAAGGTCATCGGCTCCGCATGGATGCCGTGTGTGCGTCCCGCCATCAGAGTGTATTTATA
>VBFM01000352.1:0-2487 GCA_005882595.1 Chloroflexota bacterium | reverse complement strand
TGCAGCGAGCAGAACACCGGCTTCTTTCAGCTGCACTGCCAGCGCGGTATCCAGCACATCGGAGGAGGTCAGGCCCAGGTGGATGAAGCGCCCTTCAGGGCCCAACTGCTCCTGGATGGAGCGCAGGAACGAAATAATATCGTGGTGGGTTTCCTGCTCGATCTCCTGCATGCGCTGCGCGTTATAGCGTGCCGTGCGAATTTTGGCGAGGGCATCCGGTCGTATGACTCCCTCACGTGCCCAGGCCTCGCAGACCAGCAGTTCGACTTTGAGCCAGGTATCACTTTTATGTGTTGGGGACCAGATGGCTGCCATTTCTGGCCGGGAATATCGTTCAATCATGATATGAAAAAGACCCTCAATATGTTACACTGCACCGCATATACGAATATACTGTTTAGTGTATCACACACCCATCCGAGGATAAGATATGTCTACACCGGTAGCTACAATGCGCTATCCTTTTGCGCTCCATACTCGTCGAATTACGCGCTTCATGGTTGTTTCTGCTCTGCTATTGGCAATAGCGGTTTTGCTCGTACTCCTTTCCGTCGTCCGTGCGCTGCCGGCAAGCCTGGAAGGATTAGGGATACTCGCGTATATCCTGGGATTTGTCGCCCTTGCTGTGCTTTTGCTCATGCTTATCCTGTCGAACGAATACAGGCGTTCCGGCATATGGATTGATGCTGATCGCGTGCGTGTGCAGTTTCCGGGGGAGAAAGCGCAGGAGATGGCATGGTCGGATGCGCGTTTCGCGGTGAACGAGGGAGAAGACTATCTGCGTATCAGTAAGGGGAAAGAAGGGTTGGGGCATGTCTTTGGTGACACATGTTATGTGCGCCTGCACCTGGAGGGACTCTATCCAGGACAGCGTGAGCAAGCTGAAGCAGCGATAGCTGAACACATGGAGGTGCGCCAGCCCAAACATTTCACGCTGATGACCCTGCTCAATAACAAAGGTGAGACGGTGGCAAGGGGAAGGCTCTACCTGTTTGAACATGAGGTGTTATGCGCCGAAAATCGTGGCGAGAAGCGTGTCTTCTTTTACGCTCCTCTACGAAAACTGACCTCTGTGAAGCAGAGAGATTCTTTCTATGTGGGCAAACTGGAATGTGAGTCGTTCTCAATTCGCTACAAGGATAAGGATTATGTGATTATGCTGGGCTACGAGACGACTATTGCCGGTAATATTGGCAGTAGTTCGCACTGGTCGGTGACGGGGTATGCGCAGGAGTGGGTGGAGGCGTTGTCTTCCAAGTAGTTATTCACCGCTTTCAGCAGCCTGGCGTAATGCTAAAAAAGCCTCTTTTAGGGGTTGGCTAACTGCGCTTTCCGGTTCAGCAAGTACAAGCACCTGGTATGCCTCTAAAAACTGCATGCGCAAGCGATGAAAGATGATTTAAAGTAAAAAACGCGGGAATGTTCCAATTTTCTTGACAAAAAGAAATACCTCATGTAGACTGCAATGCATATCAGAGAAGAAATAGTTTTCCCGCGTAGCTTCCTAGATTCAAATCAAATCTGCTCCTGAAGCATTCATGAAAGTCAGTATACTCCAACGAAAAAATCCCAGGCAGAAAAATTTAGACCCCCATCGTTTTAAAGAATGATTGGATCTAGCAAGTAAGCAGGAAGTTCTGATTGCTTCCTGGTCACCAACATAATATGTTGAGCCTAACTAAAGGAAGGGAAACGATAATGAGTGCAGTACTCAAAGGGCCATTTGGGCAAGTTGACCTGGGACCAACTCCATTGACCATCGGTCGCACGCCCGGCAATCAGTTGGTGCTGGCTGAACCTAAAGTGTCATCGCATCATGCTGAAATTCGCCCGCAGGGACAGGATTATGCCATTGTTGACCTGGGAAGTACCAACGGTACCTTTGTCAATGATCAGCGGCTCGCGAGCAATGTGCCGAGCATGCTGCGTACAGGGGATACCATAGTCATCGGAGACACACGAATCACTTATGAGGTGCCTGGCTCTGCTGGAACTGAACCAACTGTCTTTGCTGGTTCCAGGCAGGGGAGTGGCCCCTCCTATACTCCTACGGTTGCGGCTCCTTTTCCTCCTAACACCGGTTACGGTGCAGATGCTCAACAACCAGGAGCGTATCAGCCCCCGCCCCCACCTCCTGCTGGATACGAGCAAGCCAGCTATCCGCCGAGTTCTCCTTACTACGGTACTCCAGTTGCCGGTTACGGTGAGGGCGCCCAACCTGGAGCGTATCAGTCGCCCCCACCTGTTGCACCTGGTTACGGGCCATCCGGCTATCCCCAGGCTGGTTCCTATCCTGGTGCACCTGCACCTGCTGCTCCCCCAACACAGCGACCGAATCGTCGGCGGCTCTGGACTATCCTGGGTGCTATCGGTGGACTAGTGTTGATCGCCATCATTCTTATTGTGGTGTTTGTTGTCATGGGCAATGTGAATCGCTCAACGCCGACCAAGACCTTGGATGCCTACTGTAGTGCTCTCAAGAGCGGA
>VBFM01000351.1:0-4673 GCA_005882595.1 Chloroflexota bacterium | reverse complement strand
TTGAACGCTTTCTCAAGCGTTTTCCAGCATAGGAAAGGTGGGCATGCGTCTTTCACTAATTATTTGGCGAAGTATCCTCAGCGTATTTTTCATCCTTGCTATCGCTGCCACGTGGTATCTGCGCGGCATGGAGTTAGCGCAAAACAGTGGGGGACACAGCGCATCTCAAAATAGACCGCTCACACCAGCGGCATCTCCCATTTCTTCTGATCTCCTGTCCGCCTCGTCTTACAACCATATACCGGTGGCGCTGGACTCGGTCGAGGCAAACCTGATTAAGCTGACGGCGGGTCTGCGGCCAGGACGGGGGCAAGCCATTCCCAATGCCGCAGAGGTCTACGAACTGCCAGTCATGGACGTTTCCTTCTATAACTGGCGCGGAGAATTGCTTTCCGGCTGGCTATCGCTGACCACTTCTGATGCGCCCGTCGTTATACTCACGCATGGCACTCCCGGTAATCGTGTTTCTATGCTAGGACGCGCCGCGTTTCTTCACCAGCACGGGTATAATGTACTGCTGTTCGATTTCCAGAGTTATGGCAAGAGCCAGGGGGCGTTTTCAACGCTTGGCATGGTCGAGTCAGAGGATATCCTGGCCGCGATTGCTTTCGTACATAGCCTCCCTGAAACCATGTATAGCAAAATCGGGGTGTTAGGACTCTCGATGGGCGCGACGGCAGCAGTGTTGGCGACCTCACGCTCCGCCGATATCGTGGCCCTGATCGCGGAAAGTTGTCCGGTGGATGCCACACGCGTGCTGTCTGACGTTCCCAGTGAGGCCTCTCGGAATGCCGACCAACAGCTGGTGCAACAGGTGTATGGCGTCGATATCACTCAGGCCAGGCCAATCGACTATGTGGGCAAACCGGCGGGACACACGGCCATCTTTTTCATCAATGGGGACGCTGACGATATTACGCCCCTGCCTGGGATGCAGGCGCTCTACTCGGCCGCAGCCGATCCCAAGCAGTACTGGGTCGTTCCCGGAGCGGGGCATGCGCAATCGTTCTCGGTTGATCCTCAAGACTATATGCAGCGTGTAGACGCGTTCTTTGACACATTTTTCGCGTAAACCTGCTTGTTATTGACACCGCGTGATCTCGTGCGTATAATATACTCATCCGAAATGATACCTGTCCTGTCCCAGGCGTTATTCCTTTAGGCTTTCCGGGTAATTTCAATCAGGGTACTCAAACTCAGCAATTTTGTATATACCACGGTGAGATTCACGAGCTTAGCGACGTAGTAATCGTATGAGGGGGAGCTGCATGTGAAACCTATCACAGAGCACTTGTTCCCTTTGGAAAACGTGATTTTATCTGGAAAAACAGAAGGAGGCTGACTACACCATGAAAAAAGGTTGGTCACGTATTTTTGCCCTGGTAATGGGACTGTCCTTGCTGCTGGCAATGCTGGCTGCCTGTGGTTCAGGCACTACAGGTGGTGGGGGTACTACACCCACAGCCGGCAACAAGATTATCAAAATTGGAACCGACTTTCCTACGTCGGGAAAGGACGAAAGCGGTGGCTTGCCTGCCCAGAATGGGGCAAACCTTGCGGTAGACCAGGCAAATGCCAATAACACCATTCCTGGCTACACCTTGAAATTCGACCCGATGAACGACGTTGGCCCGAGCGGAGCGCATGACCCGGCGGTTGGCAAGGCCAACGTGACTGCCATGATTGGTGATGCTCTCGTGGCCGGTGTCGTCGGACCTTTCAACAGCGGCGTGGCAGAGTCGGAAATGCCGGTTGCGAACCAGGCCCCCATCGCGCTCATCAGCCCGTCCAATACCTTCCCGTGCCTGACGGAAACTACGCCTGCGTCACAGTGTACCGGCAGTAACAATATCATTTCACAGGTGCGTCCTTCGGGCACGGTGACCTACTTCCGCATCCCAACGACCGATGATCACCAGGGCCAGGTTGGCGCCGACGTGATCTACAACACCCTGAAGCTAAAAAGGGTGTACGTCGTTGACGATGCAGAATCCTACGGCACCGGTCTTGCTTCGTACTTCATCTTCTCGTTCAAGCAGCTGGGTGGCACAATTCTTGGTCACAGTAGCGAGCCGGCCTCGACGACATCGTATACCGGTCTACTGACCTCGGTTGCTTCAGCCCATCCCGATGCAGTCTACTTTGCAGGCACCGATGCGACAGGCGGCACGCCTTTCCGCCAGCAGTTTGGCCAGGTTGCTGCTCTGAAAGGCATTCCCCTGGTTGGTGGCGACGGCATTGTCACCGGTGACTTTGCCTCGAAGGTAGCCCCGTCGTTGAGCGTGGGCCCAGTTTATGGTACAACTGGTTCTGTCGATGTCAATACGGTTCCAGCCGCGCAGGCCTTCGTCCAGGCCTACACGCAGAAATACGGCACACTTGGTGCCTACAGCGCCAATGCCTATGACTGCGCGAACATCCTGATCCAGGCCATCAAGAGAGCTATTAGCGGGGGGGCCACACTGCCCAGCAGCTCGTCTGATAAAGCGGGTGCGACAGCTTTCCGCACGGCTGTTATCAACGCGCTCAAGCAAACCGACTACACCGGGCCGACGGGTCATCATACGTTCGATCCCAACGGTGATACTACCAACAAGGTCGTCTCGATCTTCCTGCTTCAGAACAAGAAGAGCCCGTGCGATGCAACTTGTTGGGTGCTTCAGAAAACTGTTGTCGTCGGGCAGTAACAGGAGGTAGGAGGCGCCACAGCGCTTCTCCACTGCCTCGTTGACGTTGATTGGTTCATTTACCTGTCCGGCTGGCAGGTGACTCAAAGGGAGCGACCGGTGGATTTGTAGCTACCGGCTAGCTCCCTTGCTGGCTATCAATTCTCTGGCTGTTTTCTCTTTATTTTAGCAGGAAGGGAAGAGTCGCGCCTATGTATTTATTTTTACAGGAAGTGATCGTCGGGCTTGCCAACGGAGCAATTTATGCTCTGATTGCCCTGGGTTACACGATGGTTTACGGCATTATCGAACTGATCAACTTTGCCCATGGCGATATTTTTATGATCGGCACATTTGTCTCCATTTCGGTGCTGGGCCTCATCGGTATTACCGTTGGCACACAGCCTGTCGGCGGGACTTTGATAGGGGCATTGGTTGTCACCGGGCTGGTTTGTATTCTGGTGTGCGCTGTGCTGGGAGTAGTGATTGAACGAGTGGCCTATCGTCCTCTGCGCAATGCTCCACGCCTTGCTCCCCTGATCTCGGCTATTGGCGTCTCACTGGTTCTCCAGAATGTGGGAATACTCTGGAAAGGTGTTAACTTTGTTTCGTTCCCACAATTTTACTTTTTTACCGGTTCCGTTCACCTGGGACCAGCAGGCTCTGGCGTGGATATCAAAGCCGTCAATATCCTGGTGATCGTCCTGGCAGTGATCTTGATGGTGGGCTTGCAGTGGATGGTGACCCGAACACGTATAGGACGCGCAATGCGGGCTGTAGCCCAGGATCGCGAAGCGGCAGCGCTCATGGGGGTCAATGTCGATCGCATCATCGCTATCACCTTCTTTATTGGCGCCGGACTGGCTGGTGCAGCCGGTTTCCTCTACGGCTTACAATTCCCCAGCACGATCTTTGTGGTTGGCTTTACCACCGGCCTGTTTGCTTTCACTGCTGCCGTACTGGGAGGGATTGGCAACCTGGTTGGCGCCATGCTCGGAGGCGTGTTGATAGGCATCATTGAAGCATTGGCCTCGCTTATCCCCGATACGACCGATGCTGCTTATCAAGGTATTTTTGGTCTGCGCATTGGTTTACCGCATGGTGGATCTGCCTGGCATGAGGCGGTCATTTTCGCCGTACTCATTTTGATCCTGGTCTTCAGGCCATCCGGCTTGCTCGGCCAGCAGGTGCCGGAGAAGGTGTAAGGAGAGGAGAATGCTTCCATGCCACCAATCTTTTCTCGTAGGAACGAGGTGATGCAAGCATGTCTACATTGATGAATACTCGTACACTGATGCCCTCGCGTGATACGCGCGTCGCTCTGCTGAAGTGGGTAGTAGCGCTGGCTGCGCCACTTGCTTTTTTCACCTTCGTCTCGGTTGGCGAACAAATTATCAACGCGGTCATTTCGCCCGGAACGGCGAATCCTAATCTCCCCCTTGATAGCGGGTCGCTTATTCAGGCGGCTATTTTTACGTTGATTTTCTATCTCACGACGATAGCGCTCGCCGGGTATCTCGTTGCTGCTGATAGTGGGCGCTCCAGCATTATCAAGACCTGGGTCGAGATGGCCGTATTTGTCATCCTCCCTCTCTATCTGGTCACCTCCTTTGGCCTGATTATTGGTCTCGCATTGTGCATCATCGTCTGGCCTATTTACCTGTATCTACGCGGGCGGGTAAGTAAAGCCCTCACCTTTCCATCTCCACTGCGCTTCAGATACCTCATGGTGCTCAACGCAGAAAAGATGAGGAAAATGTTGAGGCGCTATCTCATCTTGGGGTCCTGGTTAGGCGTGGCGGCAGGCGTGGCGGCGCTGCTCTATTTTTTGCTCGTCCTATACGGCACGTTGAGTCAGGGGCAGCAATTAAGCGTGCAAGGAGTGGGCCTGGCGGCGCTCATAGTCGTACTCGCTCCGTTCGCAGGAGTACTCGCTCTCACAGTTGCCTTTGGTCTCCTGATATTGCTCGATGTGCTGTTGGCTGGCATACTTTTTGTTCCTCTTTA
>VBFM01000350.1:0-5014 GCA_005882595.1 Chloroflexota bacterium | reverse complement strand
TAGGAACAACGTGCGGCCGCCGATCTTTGCGCACGGTTGCCAGCTTGCCCGTGCGCGTACCCTCCAGCAGAAAAGCGCGTTGTTCTGCAGTCAATTGCTCCATTGCTTACCCTCGTCCTCTCGTAGCCCGCCTGGTGCAAGCAATTAGAGCTTGCGCAGCGCCTCGAAGAGTTCTTCGTTATCCGGCATGTCGCCCGGGTTACTCAAGACTTCGATATGGCGGATGATGCCTTCTTTATCGATGACAAAGAGGGCGCGCTCCGGCATGCCCAACTGGTTGCGAACTCCATAGGCATCGACGACCTGTCCCTGGGGGTAGAAGTCAGAGAGGTGTGGAAATGTCGTGCCCATCGATTTCGACCAGGCATTCAATGCATGGATGCTATCCATGCTGATGCTGACGACCTCGGTATCATAGTCTTTGAAGCGATCCAGTTCCGCTTCATATGAGGGCAATTGCGCCGAACACACCCTGCTGAAGGCGTAGGGAACGAAGGCCAGAATAACATTTTTCTTACCGCGAAAGTCGGCGAGGTGCCAGTCCTCCCTTTTCCCTGTCTTCCCCAACCTTCAATGTTTTCGATTCGGAACGAGTGCTAACTGCCATCAAAAATATATCCTTCCTCAAAAGTTACCTGGTACTCGCTGCTGTACATAGTAATACGTGTGGATGTTACTGGCTTTGTTGACCAAACGTCTTGCACGGTGTACCCAGGGAAACGATCTCGCAAACGGCGCCCACTGTTGCGATTTTAGCACCCACCAAAAGCTCATGTCAAATACCGGGAGAGAGGACGCGCTGGCATTTTAGCGCGATAGACTATGCTGCGAGAAGAAGTGACACAGGATCAATCAACAGGCAACATGAAGAAACCACGTGTAGCGCTTTGGCATGCACTGCTGGCGCGCTCTGGCACTATGACATATATCCCGATCATTGTCGTGGCTATTCTGATGTTTCTCGGCACATCCTGGCAATTTTTCTGGCTCCATACCGACGCGGCTCGCTACCAGTGTTACGCGCTGTCCTTCTGGATGGGCGGCAGCGCGGTAAAATTATTACCCTCTGTCCAGTGCGAATTTTTACCCGCCACGACTCTGTCGATGCCGCCACTACACGCGCTGCCGCTTGAATATCCACCGCTTACGCTGGCGATTTTCTCCCCGGTGCTGTTCGCCCCCCTGGCGTACTATCAAATGGCGTTCGCTATCTTCATGGCGCTCACCGCCGTCTTTATCTACTGGCTACTCCTGCGCTATGCCCCGCGCGGCGCTGCGCTGGCTTTCGCCCTTTATATGCTGGTCGGCGCGTGGGGAACAGCCGAGGGACGCTTCGACCTGATACCGGCCGCGCTCACGCTGTTATGCGTCATCGCCGCCGAACGCAAACACTGGACCTACGCCTACATCGCCCTGGCTTTCGGATTCCTGCTGAAAATCTACCCGTTGCTGTTCCTGCCGGCGCTCTTTATCGCGGAACAAATGGATGCAAAGCGTCTCCATACGCCGGGAAGCCCATTAACCATTGCAACTTTTTCTGGGGAGCTGTGGCGAACCATTCGCGGCGTACGTCACTGGCGATGGAAAAATACGCTGATCTTCCTGGGCATAGTGCTCGGCGTCACCGGCATCTTTGCGCTCTTAGACTTCCAGGGAGCAGTGCTGAGCCAGGCCAGCTACTTTGCCAATCGCCCCGTGCAGGTCGAGTCGACGGGCAGCAGCCTGCTCTTCCTGGCAACGCTTTTCGGCGACCCGGTCCAGATCGTGTACTCGTTTGGTTCAATCAACATCATCAGCGCGCTGGGAGAGCCGGTCGCCCTGGTCTTCGAAGCGCTTTTTGTGGTGGGATACCTGTATGTCATCTTCTTACAATGGCGTGGAAGACTGCATATTACGCAGGCGTGTATTGCGATCCTGCTCGTGTTCATCGTAACGGGCAAAGTGTTCAGCCCGCAATACCTCATGTGGCTCATTCCCCTGCTGGCCTACAGCGGCGCATTTGATCGCTTCTGGCTCATCATCTGGGGCATGATTTCACTGGTAACAACATATATCTACCCCTATCTTTATACGCGTACCCTTAACGGCCTCGATGCGCCCTATATCCCCGGCTTTATAGAAGCTGTGGCCGTACGCAATACACTCCTCGTGCTATTGACGCTGGCGTACCTGTTCAACTGGTTTCAAGCGCGCAAGAGGCAAATGCTGCCTGATGAGGCCACGCAAGTTCGTGAGGTCTGATTTGTGCTATACTACCGTGCGGTACTACAATAGATGTACTGGTGAATAGCAAAGAAAGGAATCTTATCTCATGAAGAACTCTATGCTTTATGTTGGCGTAATTGTAGTCGGTGTAATTGCGCTGATCATTGGTGTATTGTACCTGGCAAATGTCTTCGGTGATCATCCCACCCGCGCATATGTAGCTCTGGGCGCAGGTGTGGTCCTGGTTATCATTGGTATTGGGGGCATGATGATGTCAAGAACCAGAGGTCCTGTTGCTTAATTTCACCGTACCGGGTGGGTCAGGAATCGATTGCTCTTCATAAAAGAGCCGATATAACCTTTATATCGGAGCGTTGCTTGCCGCTATAATACGCTCGACCAGCGTTGTCCATGGACGTGGCTCCAGTACCGGCAGGTTGTAGGGGCGTGCCTCGCTGACAAGCCATTGCCCATATAACCACTTCGTTCGTCCCTCTACGCGCTGCTCCGCCTCGGTTCGACCGGCTATGCCCCGACCCCTCGCTCGCATGTTGGCAAGGAGCGCCTCCTCGTCTGGTTCAACCAGGAATACCGCTCGCACCTGCCCACCACGTGCGCGATCTTGCACCGGGGGACGAGCGAACAAGGAGGGCAAGATGCCATCGCCTTCAATCACTATCGTGGTGGAGTTATCAACGTGATTCTCCACCACGACCTCGATAGCTGGGGATACCACCTCTCCCACTGCTATTAGACTTTTGCACAGGTGCTCTGGCGGTAGGTGCCACACATCCGGTGTTTCCTCAAAGAAGTACAGCGCCTCAGTATCCTTCTGAAAGGTGACGCGGCTGCGTTGCAACGCGAGCCGCAGATCATCCACCTCGAGCCAGGAAACGCCGAAGCGCTGTCCGATCAACTTCGCGGCAATAGTCTTGCCAACACCCGACGGGCCACCCAGCAGTAATACCTTCCAGTCCGGTTGACGAATAGACAAGGATTTATTGCTTCACCCCGGCAACTTCGCGCCGGGCCTCTGTCGCAGCGGTACCTTTCTTCGACTCCAGGTACCACTTCACTCCTTCGGAGAGGCCGCGAATGTAATCATACTGCGGTTCGTAGCCAAGTTCGCGCCGGGCTTTGTCGATCGAGAACTCCTGGTTGCCGCCCAGCAGGGTGACGCCGTAGGTGGTGACGGGCGGAGGTGCGGATTTACGGCGGCCCAACGCTCGCCACAGCAGTTCGGCGGTGCGACCTGCGGTGTATAAGCCGGCATAGGGATAGTGGCGCGAGATGTGCGGCACTTCTAAGAAATCGGCGATCATATTCAGGTAATCAGATTGCGTGACGCGCCTATCGTCGGCGAGAGTATAGGCGCGGCCGATCACCTCGTTTCCAGCATCGCCCGCTGAAATGAGACCCTGCGCTACGTCGCGCGCGTAGACAATCGGGAGGATATTGTTGCCAGAACCGATAATAAAGCCTTTGCCGGACTCCACCAGGGAGACGAAACGTCCAAAGCTGGCGTTGTCACGCGGGCCATAAATCCATGCCGGGCGCACGATCACGACGGGCGCGCCGCGTTCCTTGACCAGGTCGGCGATGAGTTTCTCGCTGGCGATCTTGGTGCGGCTATAGGGGTTGTCTTCCGCGGAAAATGGGTGATCCTCGGTCACGATACCATGCAGGTGATGCCCGTAAACGGTGATCGAGCTGGTATGCACAATACGCTGCACACCCGCATCCATTGCCGAGGTAATCAGGTCAGCCACGCCCCAGATATTAACGGCGTTGTATTCCTTTTCCAATCCCCATGGGCCTGTTTTCGCCGCGACGTTATAGACACGCTCTACGCCTTGCACGGCACGCTTGAGCGATTGCGCGTCGGTCAAATCGCCCTGTACGATTTCGACGCCTGGCAATGTTCTAAGTCGAGATGCATCCTCCACCGGCCGCACCATTGCGCGCACTTCATCTCCACGCTCCAACAACATATCGATGAGGTGGCCGCCCAGGAAACCGGCGGCTCCCGTTACTAACACTTTCACTCAGTTGCTCCTTCTCAATTTTCCCCACCCTGCCCTCTCACTTCTAATGCGAGTATAGCAAGTAGGCAAAATATTAGCAAGTAAGTAAGCCGAAAGTCTCGAGTGCTTCACCTACCCCTTAACCACAATCAGCGGCTTCAACCTCGCCACCAGCTTCGCCAATCCCGCGTTATGCACCACATTTACCACTTTTTGAGCGTCCTTGTAGGCGGAAGGGGCTTCCTCGGTGAGCAGGTTTTTGCTATGCACGCGCACGGTGATACCTTTCGCGTCGAGTTGGTCGAGCAGGGCACGGCTACTCATCGACTTTTTCGCGGCGGTGCGGCTCTGGCGGCGTCCGGCGCCGTGACAGCACGAGCCGAAGCTCTGCTGCATTGAGCCTTCCGCGCCGACCAGCACGAAGGAGTAACGGCCCATGTCGCCGGGAATGAGCACGGGCTGACCAATGGCCTGGTACTTTTCCGGCAAGACGGGATGGTTGGCAGGAAACGCGCGGGTCGCGCCCTTGCGGTGAACGCAGACCTGCTGCAACCGTCCATCCACCTCGTACTCTTCCATCTTGGCGATATTGTGGCACACGTCGTAGACAAGCGGCGTCTCCTTCGGACGCGCTTTGCGCCCGAAAACGCTGGCGAAGGCCTGCCGCATGCCGTGCATCAACATCTGGCGGTTCGCCCAGGCGAAGTTGGCCCCGCAGGCCATCGCCGCCAGGTATGCCTTTCCGTCCTCAGAGTCCAGCGGCAGGCAGGCTAGCTGGCGATCTA
>VBFM01000349.1:3721-4291 GCA_005882595.1 Chloroflexota bacterium | reverse complement strand
GTTTCCTGACTTTGCCGAGTGGGTTGATATCCGCAATATTCCCAAAAAAAGCAGAAAGAAAGTGCCAGGCGGTTATCACATCTCAGACACCGGCTTAGAACTGCTGCTCACAAACCCTGCCTATCTTGGCTGGTGGATTGTGCAAGGCGATATCGTAAGCCGTGAAAACCATGCGCCTCTTTTTGACAAAGAGCATGAATACCTGTTCTGGTACGCCTTTGACCGCCTTGCAGACTACACGACTGATGGAAAGAAAAACAGAAAAAAGCAGCAGGTTTTACACAGACAGTTTTACCAAAAACAAACCAGCCAGCCGGTGCTTTTGAACAAGAAAAAACTCACCTCACCGCAGGGCATGGTTTCTGTCCAGCCAAGCCGCTATGGGTTTTCCTACACGATCACGCCCAAAGAATATACCGTGCTCCGGCTGAAACTCTGCACCATCCATGCAGACGAGATTGACGAAGCATTTACCACCTGTTTTTTCATGCACCTGGATGAAACCCATGACTTTCACCAGTACAAACAATGGATAGCTGAGGAGGAACAGAAACAAAGAGCACAACTCGC
>VBFM01000349.1:0-3711 GCA_005882595.1 Chloroflexota bacterium | reverse complement strand
CAGCTTAGCGAAATAGAGGCGCAGCAAGAGGCAATTCTTGATGAAAAGATCGCCATACGGCAAGAGATCAACCGGAAGCTGAAAAAAGCGCGAGCCGTTGACGCCGATACCGATATCGCGAAGCTGAAAGAGCGACTTGAGCAGGAAGTCCGCGGAGATATGGAGCGGCTGAGAAAACGAGCAGCCACCCTTGATACGCTCACGGTGCAACTGCACGAGCAAGTAGTAGCCCTTGAACGAAACCAGCAGTTGAAAACTGCCAGACTATTCGCAGACTTTCATACGGAAGCAGCTAAATTGCGCCGTGAGTGGGACTCCAAGCCGATTGCGGTACGAGCAGAGTTTGTGAACCTGTTTATCACGCAAGTAGTACTGACAGTTGTCGCGCCCCACTTCGTAAAACTTGAGATTTATTGGCGGCATCCTACCTGGGGAGTAGATACGCTCTCTGTATATCGACAGAAAGGAATACACCCTGAATGGACAGAGGAGGAACGGGAGATAGTAAAAACGTTCTACCCAAGTGCACCACGAGAAGAACTGTTACAGCTTTTACCTACGAAAACATGGCGCAGTATCCGTAGTGAGGCTATTGCGTTAAGAGTAGCACGAACAGTCAGCCTCCAATCAGACATCCCATTGACGCTCACCTGGTTGGATGTTGAATTTATGCGGCAGGAAGGCCTAACAGACCTAAGTACGAAATGTGTGGAGTCATCCCAACGAGCAAGAACCACTTGCGCCCGAACTGATCGGAGAGCTTGCCCACGACAGGGATCATAGTTGTCGAAGCCAGGGTGTAAGCCGTTATCGCCCACGTGTAGCGGTCGAAGCCCTGCAGCGAACCGATGATTTTGGGCAGCGCCGTCCCGACGACGGTCTGATCCAACGCTTCCAGCAAGAGGGTGAGCATCAAAGCAGTTATGACGGCGATGAGCGCACCGCCATGCAAGCGACGCCCACTCTCCTCCGCTGCCGGTTGTGATGATGTAGAAGACATCGTTTCCATATGCCTTTTTCCTTTCTCAATGATCAAAGTGAAGCATATACTTTTCGCAAAAAACTATAAAGTGAAGGTAATAATTTTCAGATCGATGAAATGATCTTCTCACAATGGCAACTAAACACCTATAAACTGGTGAATATTACTGTTAGATTGTGAACCATTACCAACTATTGAGAAGTATAGAATGCAACGGGGTGACTTGACTTCATCCACCTGGGTGATTGAGTGGGTGATTTTGGGGACAGAACTTAGAGCAGATCCAGGGAACGAGCGGCTTCAGCCGCTTCCCAACGACTCTTCACATTCAACTTTCGGTAGATGCTCTGTACCTGCGTTTTCACGGTATTGACCGAGACAACCAGTTCCTGAGCAATCTCCGGGTTGGAACGACCTGCAGCGAGCAGGCGCAGCACGCGCTGCTCCTGGGGGCTGAGAGGCTCGTAGAGTTGTGCTGAGGTAGAGGATGGTGAGACACGATGCTCCAGGCCCTGGCGGGCAAAGGCATAGAGCAATGCGCGCACATATGCAGCAAGTGGCTCCTCTCGCACGTCAGGTAAGACCGCTCGCAGCGCGGCTGCCATTGCATGACCTTCATCGAGGAAGAGGCGCTGATAGCCTTCGGGTCGCGCAAGCGTAAGAGCCTGGAGAAGTGCCTGCTTTGCCTGAGGCAGGTGCTTGTTCGTACTATAGTAAGCCAGCGCCTTGAGAACCAGCATCTCTATTTCACTTCTGCTTCTTCCCTGGGCGCGCGCCTCCGCCAGCCAATGATCGAGCAAGTGGAGAGCTGCTTCTGTTTCTCCCTGCGCGATGCGCAGGCGGGCAAGGATGAGCGCCTCCCGCTCTTGCTGAACGCGGCGAAAGTCCTCACCGAGTTGTGTGATGGTAGTCAACCATCGCTGCACCGCGGCCAGATCCGCGACCGAAAGCTGGAGGCGTGCCTGTTCCGCCAGAACCTCCCTATGAGGATAGAGCCACCTGCGTTCCAGCGTCAGGACAACCAGTTCTTGCAGCAAGTGCTGTGCCTGTGCCGTCGCGCCTCGAGCGTGCAATACACGGGCCAGCACAAGCGAACCGGGCACCTGAATAAGCTGTTCCGCGTGATACTTGCCAATCTCATTCACGCGATGCTTGCCGAGGTCGAGCGCCTGGGACACTTCCTGCTCTGCCCTTTGCAGTTCATTCCACTCGTAGGAGAGCGCCGCGAGGCCGATCAGCGCACTCGTCATGTCGAAAGGGTCTTCCGCGGCCTCGGCAAACACCTGCCGGTAGAACTGGGCTGCCGCGTGCAGTTCTCCTTGCCGGGAACTGAGCTCACCTAACATACTGGTAGCAGCACGCGCTCCATAAGCGTTGCCGGCGGCTTCAAAGAGCGCTCGCCCTTCGAGTGCTGTCCGTCGCGCTTCGTCGAACTTCCCTGCAAACAGTTCCTCTACTCCCAGGAAGAGTGTACTGGCTCCACTCCACACCGTTCCCTGCTCGGCTGGCAGCTCGTGCGCCTGCCTGGCAGCAGCGAATGCCTGGGGAAGATCTCCCTGCCACCATGCCACCTGGGAGCGGAATGCCAGCGCTTCGCCAAGTTTGGGCATGTTGCCCGCGGCTCGCCAGCAGCTTTCAGCCAGCTCAAGCGGCACCTCAATAAGCGCCCTCGTCGCCGGATCGCTTCGATCCAGGGTGAACAGCAGAGCGCTTGCATAAGACATACAAAGCGCCGGGTGGAACTGAAGTAGCTCTTCTGGCAGTTGCTCAACCCAGCGCAGTAATGTGTGCAACTCATTAATGTTGCTCTGAGGTCCAACGATGCGTTCGATGAGGTCAGCCGCGCGCGCAAAGTCCCTGGCAGAGAGGGCGACTTCGACCGCTTCAGCCAGCAGCCCCTGCTCTTCAAACCAACGACTCGCTTTGTCATATAGCGAGTGCAAATAGTCCTCTCCGAGGCGACGCCGCGCTTCGTGCTGCATAGCCTCGGCAAAGAGTGTGTGATAGCGATACCACTGCCCTATCTCATCGAATGGAATCAAAAACAGGTTCGCATGTTCCAATTGTTCAAGCAGGCGCTCGCTATCGTTCCTACCCGTGATCGCATCGCAGAGGGAACCCGTCAGGCGATTGAGAAAGGTCGTCTGGAGCAGAAATTCCTGCAGATCTTCAGGCTGGGAAGAGAGTACGTCAGCAACAAGGTACTCCAGGATATGCCGGTGACTACCGGTAAAGGTCCCAAGTATCCGCTCAAGATCGCGCGGCTCCTTTCGCCCCTGCAATGCGAGCGCTAACAGACGCAGCCCCGCCACCCAGCCCTCTGTGCGCGCTTCGAGGCGTGTGATCGCCTCAGTAGAGAGCTGAAATGGGAGAGCCTGCCGGAGAAAGGACTCGGTCTCGGCCAGCGAAAAGCGCAGGTCAGCCGCGTGCAGTTCGTACAGGTCGTTATGGGCACGCAGGCGTGCCAGGGGAAGCGGTGGATCACTGCGCGTCAATATCAGCAGGCGCAGCGTCGCGGGAAGATGGTCGACGAAATATGCCATTGTCTCGTGAATCTGGGGCGAGACAATGAAGTGGTAGTCCTCCAGAACCAGCACGCCTCGCTGGGGAACCTGCGCCAGAGCATTGATGAACGTCGTAAGCACGGTCTCGAACGGAAGGCGCCGCGCTGTGAGTAATTGCGCGAGAGCGGATTCATCAACAGCATCGAATACCTGGCAGGCAGTGAT
>VBFM01000348.1:2311-6667 GCA_005882595.1 Chloroflexota bacterium | reverse complement strand
ATTGTGGTGTGGCAAGTGCCGGTGGGCGGGGGAATCCAGGCTTATCTTATCGGCAGCGCCAACGGGATCTGGGCGGTGGACTGGATCACCTTCTGGGGCGTGATCATCTTCAACACGCTGAGTCTGACCGGTCTCTTCGATACCTTCAAAAAGTGGTTGGTTGAGCAGGCCACTGCAGATGTGCGTGTCCAGGCGATTTTGCTGGCCTGGGCCCTCGGCGCGTTACTGGAAGGATTGGTTGGCTTCGGTTATCCATGGGCAGTGATAGCCCCCATCCTGATCGCTTTGGGTGTCGTCGAGTTGGATGCGATCCGGGTGGCGGCGATAGCCAACAACGCCCCGGTCTCATATGGTGCCCTGGGAGCACCGATTATAGCACTGTCAGCGGTGACCAGCTTGCCCCTGTTGGCGCTGTCGGCCTCAGTGGGGAAGATTGTTGCCGTGCTGGCACTACTGCCCACGTGGATACTGATCTATCTGGTAACCGGCAGGAAGGGATTTCGTGAAGGCTGGCCGTTGGCAGTGGTGGGGTCGTTGGCCTACATTCTGGGTCAGTATCCAGTCTCCCAATTCCTGGGTCCCTATCTCCCTGACATCGTCGGCGCGCTGGTCTCATTTGGCGCTCTGCTCCTATTGCTGAGGTTCTGGCGCCCAAAGACCGTACTGGGCTATGGAGGAGTAGTTCTGAACGAAGAAGACCAGAGGGCGCAGAGTGCCGGTGAAATCGAAAACCCCACCTTCCGGCATTCAGTCTTTGCGGCTTTGCTACCATTCCTGATCCTGGTCGTGGTGGTCGTGTTGTGGACCGGTCCATGGTCCCCGCTGCCGAAGGTCACTGTAGCCAACGTGCAGGTAAAGGCCATCTCTTCCATCAGCAATAAGGCCACATCTTTTGCCTACCCCTTCGCGCCCTTCATCGCTGGAACCTCCATCCTGGTCTCCTGGCTGGTAATGTTACTCTTTATCCGTCCCAGCTTTGCCGTTCTGGGACAGGTGTTTCGGCAGACCTTTCGCCAGATGTGGGGAGCGCTGCTGGTCGGCGTCTTCATCTTCGGTCTGGCATTCGTCTTCAACTACTCTGGTATGGCCGCATCGCTGGCGTTCGGCTTTTCCAAAGTAGGTCCCGCTTTCATCCTGCTCGCTCCCATTCTGGGGTGGATCGGCGTAGCTCTTTCGGGCAGCAATACATCCACCAACAGTTTGTTTGGTCTGGTCCAGGTTCAAGTGGGCAGACTGCTGGGTTTTCCCGTGTTGTTACTACCATCTTTGAACTCGGTAGGTGCTGAGGTAGGCAAACCGGTTGCCCCACAGACGGCAAGCGTGGGTGTCTCTACCACTAAATTCGTGCGCAAGGAGGGCCAGGTGATTCGCCATAACATGGGGTGGACGCTGATCCTGCTGGCGTGGCTCATCATCATTGGGCTCATCTATTACTTCCTGTTGCCGGCGGTGATGCAGCTATAAGCCAGTTCTCGGGATTATCCCTACACCACTTGAGAAAGTTTTCCTGGCATCGTGTCTAACTCGTGCCCGGTGGTTTAGCTGAGGAGGTTGTGCCGGGTGGAACAGCGTGTTCGCTGATCCAGGTCACAATGTCAAAATCCAGTTGCGTGCGGTCATGTTCAAACTCGCTATCGTGAGCATAACCGGGGTAAGTTTTCCACGTTTTATCCTGGCTTGCCATAGCCTCGTAGAGTTTTCGATTCGTCGCGACTACTACGGCTTTATCAGCCGCGGCTTGCATAACCAGCGCGGGTGTGGCGATCTTTCTGGCTTTGAAAAGCGCAACCAGGCGCATCAAAAAGAGTTGAAACAACATGGACGCGGTTTGCCTCTGTCGCCATAGAGGATCGTTCTGGAGCATGAGAATGGCTTCGGGATTAGTGGTCATCGTGGGAATTCCGCCACTGACTTGCCAGTAGCGTTTCGACTTGAAGAGGCCGCCCAGAACGATGGCCAGCATCGTGAAGAAAGGAAGCTGAGAAGTGTCCTGTATCCAGGAGTTGAGGAGTAGAATGCCTGCGAGACCTTCCCCATAGGCTGCGGCAACGTACGTCGCAAAGAGACCGCCCATGCTATGCCCGAGCAGGAAAATGTTGCTTTCGGGGTGACGTTTGCGGATCACATCAAGAATGAAGCTGATATCTTTCACGTAGGTATGGTAGTTGTCGATATGCCCTTCAAGGCCGCCTGAGCGACCAAACCCGCGGTGGTCCATAGCGTAGACCGTGATGCCGTGTGAAGCCAGCACATTGCCCATGTCGATGTACCAGCCGCTGTGTCCCCCCAGTCCGTGAAGAATGAGCAAGACGTTGGATCCTTGCGTTTTCCAACTGCGCAGGAAATGCTCGCACGCGTCGAGGGTGTTCAGCTTCTCGGTGCTGCTGCTGATCCCCGGAGTTTCCAGCATGCTTCCCCAGTCCCCGGGCGCTTGGGGTTGATAACTCATGATCTTCTCCTAAAATGGTCGCTGGGTCCTTATTCCAACAGACCAGGTCCAGGGTCCTTATCCAGCCAGCCAACGGACTGCGTCCTACCTGCGGTCAGGCTGGCTGAAAGGAAGTACCTGCGGTCAGGCAGTCGGAAAGGCATGATCGATCTGGCTGCTACAATCAATTATAAAGCCAACCATACCTGCACGGTTTTATCACTGCTTGCCGAGGCGAGATATTGTCCATTCTTTGACCAGGCCACGGCGTGTACCCAGTTGGAATGACACGGATATACCACAGCATGTTCCCCGGTAGAGGCATCCCATATCTGCACTGTCCTGTCAAAACTTGCCGAGGCGATACGCGCCCCATCGGGCGACCAGGCCACAGCGCTTACCGTGAACTGGTGATGAGCATACGTGCAGACCCCGCTTCCTGTCTGGGCCTCCCATACCTCGATCACCTGGTCGGCGCCACCGGAGGCGATATACTTCCCATCGGGGGACCATGCTGCCGTAAGTAGCGTATTAGAAGCGTGCTGGGAGGCGAGCAGTAGTTTTCCGGTGGGAACATCTTTTGAAGGTACTCTCCAAACCTGTACTGTCGCATCTTCGCCTGCTGAGGCAAGGTATCGCCCATCGGGAGACCATGCCACTGTATGTACCGGGTGCGTATGACCACGATAGACGAACAGCCTTTGGCCGGTTAAGGCCTCCCATATCTGCACCGTGCTATCTTCGCTCGCCGAGGCGATGAGGGGATTGTGTCCTGCAGGTGAGGAGCCAGCCGGCATAGGGAACCATGCTAAAGCTGTGACCTTGTTGGTATGCCGGGTGTATGCGCTTACCTTGTGCAGGTTGTCGGCTGTCCAGACCTGTACGGTGCCATCCATCCCCGATGAAGCGATCAATTTTCCGTCGGGCGACCACGCTAGAGCGCTTATTCCACCTGCATGACTACGATAGGTAGAGACTTTGCGTCCCGTCATCGCATCCCAGATCTGTACCGTTCTATCATCCCCTGCCGACGCGATGCGACTTCGATAGTGCGCGGCGTCATGCCTGTCGCTCGGCGACCACGCCACGGTGTATACCGGAGCGGCATGTCCGCTATAGGTAGTGATCGTTGTCTCTTGAAGTGGCAGGACATCCACCTCCATCGAAGGGAGAGGTTCGGTTTTGGAGGATATCTCCTCTCCAGATTGCCGGGGAGATAGAGAGAGAGACGCTAGTTCACCGGAGATACCTTGCGCAAAGGCCTCGGCGAATTCCAGCACGTTCGCAAATCGTTGAGCAGGGTCTTTCGCCAATGCTTTGAGAACTGCCAGCTCGACTGCCGGTGAAAGCGCCGGAATCCGGTCTCTTAAAGGTGGAGGAGGAGTAAGTGTATGGTGGGTGGCAACCTCTGTAAAAGAACCCTCAAAGAGGGGACTTCCGCTCAACCATTCATAGATGACGGCGGCAAGCGCGTATTGGTCACTCGCCTTGACCGGCATGCCCCGCAGTTGCTCAGGCGCCATATAGGCAACGGTACCGGCCACTCCCGTCATGCTCTGGGTGCGCGAACTATGGGCTACAACGGCAATACCAAAATCAGCGAGCAAAACCTCGTTGTTGCTTCCTAGCAGGATGTTCTCCGGCTTGATGTCCCGGTGGACCAGTTTTTCATCGTGCGCATGCTGCAAAGCGGAAGCGACCTGCACCACATAGGGCTGAATATCCTCTGGTGAGAGACGAGTACCCTTGGGAAAACGCGAGCGCAAGGTGCCGTTGGGAGCATAATCCATCACCAGGTATGGAGTATTCTCCTCCACACCGAATTCTAGCACCTGGATGATGCAAGGATGCCTCAAGTGGGCGATAGTGCGCGCCTCCTTGAGGAAGTCTCCCATATCATCGTTGGTCAGCCGCATATCGAGCACTTT
>VBFM01000348.1:0-2237 GCA_005882595.1 Chloroflexota bacterium | reverse complement strand
ACGAGGCGATAATTTCCAAGCTGCTGGCCCACACGAGGCCTGGAAAAATTCCGTTTTCTATATTCCATACGTTTTTTCCAGCGCCTCCTGTTATTTTATATGCCAGACCTGCACTGTTGCATCCTGACTGGCAGAAGCGATGCGCGTGCCATTGGGGGACCACGCTACACTGTTCACCTCTTTAGAGTGCCCGCGATAGGTAAAGATGGTTTCTCCCGTGGCGGCATCCCAGACCTGCACCGTTCGATCATCGCCGGCCGAAGCGATGCGCCTGCCGTCAGGTGACCATGCCACAGCATTCACTTTACTTGAATGCCCGCGATAGGTCAAGATGTTGCCGCCTGTCGCTGCATTCCAGACCTGCACGTTGGTGTCCGCACTGGCGGAAGCCATCTTTTTGCCGTCGGGCGACCATGCCACCGCAGTCACAAAATAGAAGTGATCACGGTGAATCAACAGATCGTATCCGGTGAACGCGTTCCAGACGTGCACATTATGATCAACATCAGTCTTCGCAGCATCGCCACTTGCCGAAGCCAGGCGCAAGACTGTAGGGGCGCGATTGATCGCGCCCACCTCCCGCCCTCCTGTCGTAGAGGCGCGATTTACGGCTCCGGCGTCTTTGGCAGGACGGATAGGCGCCGTGGAAGAGGAAGGCGACCATGCTACCGAGTGAACAGGACTGCTATGGCCTGCATAGGTGAAAATCCTGCTTCCTGATTCAGCCTGCCGCACCTGTACCATCTTATCCCACGAACCGCAGGCAATATACTCCCCGTCAGGCGACCATGCTACAGTGCTTACCTCTCGCGAGAACCCCCTATACGTAAAAAGCTTGCGCCCGCTCCGCGCATCCCACACCTGCACCGTGGTATCCCAGGAGCCGGAAACAATGCGCAAGCCATCGGGCGACCATGCCACTGCGCTCACAGACTTCGCGTGGTTGCGATAAATAAGGGTAGGGTTTTTGCTGTTCGCATTCCAGATCTGAACCGTCTTGTCGGCGCTGGCGGAGGCAAGCTTCTTTCCATCGGGCGACCATGCCACGCTCAGCACCGCAGAGGAGTGTTTGCGGTAGATGGTGAGAGGTTTTCCTAGAGGAACCGCTGACACCGCGCGCTGTTTTGCCGCCTCCGCCTGGCATACTTGTTCGAAGGCCCTGGCGAATTCTAACACGCTTGCGAAGCGTTGCTCAGGGTTTTTGGCGAGCGCTTTTTGTACCACCTGGTCGATAGCAGGCGCAAACCCCGGAACTTTGTCTCGTAAAGGTGGTGGTGGAACAAGCACATGCTGAGTAGCTACTTCGATGAAAGACCCAGAAAAGAGACGCTCTCCGCTCAACCATTCGTAGACCACAGCCGCCAGTGCATACTGGTCACTGGCGGGGCTGGGTTTGCCCTGGAGTTGCTCAGGCGCCATGTAGGAAACGGTTCCCGCAACGGTTTGGAGTCGGTCGCGAGAACTCTGGACAATTACCGCCAGGCCAAAATCACTCAGCAGGACTTCATTCTTGTATCCAATCAGCATATTTTCCGGTTTGACATCTCTATGGATGAGTTTTTGATTATGCGCATACTGTAGAGCAGCAGCAACGTCCCGCACGTACGGTACAATACTGGCTGGGGGCAAAATCCTGCCCTTTGGATGTAGTTGGCGCAGCGTGCCGTTTGGAGCGTACTCCATCACGAGGAAAGGAATGCTCTCCACGACATCGTATTCCAGGATGCGCACGATAGAGGGATGCTTCAGGTGGGCGATGGTACGGGCCTCCTCAAGAAAGTTTCGTTTATCATCGTCTGTCAGCCGCATCTGGAGTACCTTGATTGCAGCCAGAGTATTGAGGTATACATGCTCACCGAGGTAGACATCAGCAAAGCCCCCCTGCCCAATCATTTGGGACAGGCGGTAATTAGCAAGTTGCTGACCTATGCGGTCTGGCATGTTATATAGCTCCTTCTCTTTGCATCCTGCCGCAGGACACAATTTATCGCGTCCTTAGATTCTAGATGTATAGAACGAGTGTGTCAAGGCTGTACTGTAGGGGGAGCGGGATTGTGTCAAACGGGATCATAAGCCACACACATCATCCCAAAATATGTTGGCACCTCATACGAGAGCAGATCAACCTTGAAGCTCAATCCATCAATAGCACCATACAGGTTGAGAATCTGCCCATAGGAGTCGGTTGAAGCGCGTTTGAGCCAGTCAAGATCAAATTCTAGAAGCCTGGCCAGGTC
>VBFM01000347.1:0-4229 GCA_005882595.1 Chloroflexota bacterium | reverse complement strand
TGAACTTCCGGTGGGCCTGAATGGAAAAAAAGACTGCGCCGCCGCCAACAAAGGGTTCGTAGTAGTTTTGGAAAGGTGGGATCAGTGGGATGATGTGCTTTAGCTCTTGCTCTTTGCCTCCTGCCCATTTGATGAAGGAGGTGAGTTTCTCATTTTTAGGCTCGATCATGCTTTGTGATACCTACTTATATTGATAAGGCCACTTTAGCAGGATGGCTGGGGAAAATCAATATGGAGGTGTCCGTCGTGGAGGCAAGGAGCGCGAATTTCACATACTGAGACCTTCTTCTCATCCTCTCAAAAAATGCGGTTAAGATTTCTTAACGCGATACCAGTACTTTTCTATCATTTCCTCACGTGTTGGTGCTTGAACCTGCTTGCTTGTGGAGTAAGATTCCCAGTGAGTCAAGGATGTTCATGGGGCATCAATGAGTTTCATTTGTGAGAAGAAAGGGATAAACAGTGATAAGCCAACCTAGAGTTCTGGTTGTTGATGATAGTCCTACAACCTGTCTTTCTATCGCCGCTACCCTCGAGCAAGCAGGATATGATGTGGAGGTGGCTCTCAAGGGACAGGAGGCTCTTGCCAAGGTCACGATGTTCCAACCGTACTGCCTCATCCTGGATGTGGTTTTGCCGGACATCAGCGGCTACGCGGTCTGCCGGCATGTGCAGCAGAGTATGCCACACAATAGCGTATACATTATCCTCATTAGCGCAAAAAATGCTCCTCTTGATCAGAGTTATGGGCTGCGTCAAGGGGCTGATCGCTATCTGCCCAAACCCTTTACTGCAGAAGCCCTTGTCCAGGCGGTCTGGGAGGGAATTCCGAGGCCCTTGCGTCATACCGTTGTTCCCACGTTCTCCTCCACGGCACAACAAAGCGAGCCTCCAGCGCTGTTAAAACTGATACCTCGTCGTGTTGCCAACCAGGTTGCGATGCGCACGAGCAGTCCTTTTTCCCGTTCTGCGTCCATTGGAGATGAACAGGCCTATCAGCTCTACGCGGCCATCGATGGAAGGAGAACGCTAGGCGAACTCGCCACTGTGACAGGTCTGGAGACCAATACGGTCGCTAAAGCTCTTCGTGTGCTGCACAAAGAGAACTGTATTCGCATGTATGATGCAGCAGGGCAGCTCGTGGAGAGCGCTCTGTGAGGCAAACGACGTGTCTTCCTCAACGAGGAGCATAGCCGGAAGGAGACAGCTTGTGAATTCAAAAGAGATTACCGATCTCATTATAGCGTTCCAGGCAGTGATCACCCTATTCATCTCTCTGCGTGCTTTCTATCTCTATTCCAAGACGCGTAGTGATACCCTCTTCATCGTGGGATTATCGATGGCAGTGATTGGTTTGGGTGGCATTACCGGATTGATTGGAGATTATCTTATTACGAGCAGCTCCTTCAACACCTTCTGGTTTCGCTATATTGGACAGACCGTCAGCTACCTGTTCATTTTTTTCATCTCACTGCCCGGTGCAGAACGCCATGTGCGTTCCCTGAAGCGGTGGAACCTCACCGCCACTGCTTTCCTATTAGCTTTGCTGCTTCTGACCCCTGTTCTACCCCCGATTCCTGGCACCGCGTTAACAGAAGGACTCAGTGGCGCTCGTGGCGTTGTTTGTCTGGCCATATTCCTCAATTATTATTTCGTGATTTATGGCGCGAAAGGCACACGCTTCAGTTTTTTGATGTGCGCCGCGTTTCTTTTAATAGCCGCCGGCATCGCGGTGTACACTTTAAAGTTTTCCGTTCCAAATCCATTACCCTATGACTACGTGGGAGACGGTACGCGCGCGCTTGGTTTAGTGCTTATGCTGGCAGCCTTTTTTGTAGGGTAAGCCAATTGTACTAAATACACTATCTACCTTGCTCAAACCCGCCCCACGTGCTATACTCCAAGTAGGAAATTTTGTCTTACCCGCAGTTGTCAGAGCGCACCAGGTGAGGTTGTAGACGTTTTTTGTGAGAACGTCGCCGCTGGTGATAGCAGCAACTGGCCGGGCAAAGGAGGTGAGGGACATGGACGCTGGCCCCAGTCATAGTAGGCGTGTGTTGTTCGCGTTGCCGTTCACGTGCCTGCTCGCGGGATTGTTCTTCTCCTCATTGAGTAAGGTTTCTGGAGATATGTAGCGTATTGACGTTGATTATCTCTTCTGATCTGTAGGGCTTATGCTTTTCTGCCCCCGGTATCCCCGCCTTGCTCGATGAGTCCACATTATCCCATCTATAGATGGAATGTCGAGCAAGAACTTTCTCACCTGCCAGCTTCTTCTTGCCAGGGTTCTTAACCAGAGAGAACCAGCAGTCCCCCTTTATAAAAACGCATCTTGCATGGAATGCGCGTATTGATCTATCAGGTGTTACCTGAGCTATTCAGCGTGCATGCCGCAAAGTGTGTATTGTCTTGTAACTAAAGTTACATCAACAAGGGGGTTTTCCACATATCCACAGCACTGTGGATATGTATCTACCTATTCTATTCCTGTGAGAAAGGCGGTGATACTCATGATTTTTTTAAGTACCTTACTCCGTAAAAGCATTTTTGATAGTGAAGAACACCGGCTGGGTATTCTCAAAGATATATGTGTCTCGCTGAATGATACTTTTCCGACGGTTACGGCGCTGATCGTCTCGCCATCCAGCCTGAGTATGGGCAATAGCGATATGATTATTCCCTGGTCGCAGGTGGAGAAACTGGAAACGGAGCCCATTCACCTGACCGTCAAGCAGTCGCGCATCGCCTCATATACGCCGGACCAGGACGAATTGCTGCTCAGGCGGGACCTGCTGGACAAGCAGATCGTGGATACCCAGGGGTTTCGCGTGGTCAAAGTGAACGATTTGAAGCTGGCACAGATCAAGGGGACGGCCCGGCTGATCGGCGCGGATATCAGCTTCAGCGGACTGCTGCGGCGTTTAGGTATCCTGGCGCCCATTGAGTTGATGAGCAGGGTATTACCCTTTCAACTGACAGAGCGCACCATTACCTGGAACTATATCGAACCAATTCAAATCATAAAGACGGCAACAAGCCAGCTCGCGCCAGCCTTTGCCGGTGCAAATGGGGCAACCCGCGTAAGCGTAGGCGGGATTGTGCCGCAGGTGCAACTGAATGTCAGCCATACAAAACTGGCCGACCTGCACCCGGCTGATATCGCCGATATCCTCGAACAGCTTGACGTTGAAGAGGCCGGGGCGGTGCTTGATCACATGGATACCGAGACGGCAGCCGATATTCTCAACGAAGTCGAGGCCCCACGACAATACGAGATACTGAGCGAACTCGACCCGGAGCGCGCCTCCGATATGCTGGAGAGGCTCGCGCCAGACGATGCCGCCGACATCCTGGCGGACATTCCGCAGGAGGAGGCCGAGCGCCTCTTGAGTCTGATGCCAGCCAATGAAGCGCAGCCCATTCGCGATCTGCTGCGCTATGGTGCAGAGACGGCAGGCGGCATCATGACCAACGAGGTCTTGTCGCTTTCGCAGGATTTAACCGTTGAAGAAGCGCTGGCGTACTTGCGGCAGCACTCCGAACACATGGAGATGGTCTATTACCTGTACATTGTGGACGACGAACGCCACCTGGTCGGTGTCGTGTCGCTACGAGAACTGGTGGTCGCGGACCCTGGCACGCAACTGAAAGCGCTGATGGACGAGGATATGATCAAGGTCAAGGTTGACGACGACCAGGAAAAGGTAGCGCGCGTCATCGCCAAGTATGACCTGCTGGGTGTGCCGGTCGTCGATGAGGAGAATCACCTGGTGGGGTTGGTCACGGTCGACGATGTGATCGATGTGATTCATGAAGAGCAGGCCGAGGACTTCTCCGAAATTGCCGGAGCCAGCGTCGAGGAATTTGAAGAGGAAGAACATTTCTCGCTGCGCGCCGCTCTGAGCCGCGTGAGCTGGCTAGGTGTGAATGTCATCGCGGGCTTCGCGCTGGCGCTGCTGCTCTACCAGATATTCGGCCCGGCGATTTCGAGCGGTTCGGAGCATGTCCAGTTATCAGGGTTCATGGCGGGATTGCGTTCCCCCGTTGCCTTGAACGGGCTGATCTGCCTGATGCCTATGCTACTGCTCACCAGTGGCAGTGTTGGGACACAGGCGCTCGGCGTGGCTGGCTGGCAATTGCGCTCTACCGGTGGCGCGGATTTCTGGCGCAGCATCTATCGCGAACTGCGGCTGGGGACTATTGGCGGGGTACTGGCAAGCGTGGCAGTG
>VBFM01000138.1:12335-15361 GCA_005882595.1 Chloroflexota bacterium | reverse complement strand
AACCACCTTTCACGCAATCGGCAGTGTTGAGCGCTACGGAGAGCGGTTTGTTCTCGGGCCAGGCTGCGCGCACGGCGTCGAATACTTCCAGGGGAAAACGCAGACGGCTTTGCAAGTCTCCTCCGTACGCATCGCAGCGCTGGTTGGTGAGCGGTGAGAGAAAGCTTGCCAGCAGATAGCCGTGCGCCATGTTCAGTTGCAGTATGTCAACATTTGCCCTGTGCGCCCAACTGGCGCTACGCACAAAATCATTGCACACCTGCTCCATATCGGCCCGATTCATCTCTTTAGGTACCTGGCTGAGTGGTGTATAGGGCAGCGCTGATGCCGAGAGCAACGGCCAGTTATGTTCGCGCAAAGGCCGGTCCAGTCCTTCGGCTCGCGGGCGCGTTGAGCCTCTACGCCCTGCATGGTTCAACTCGACAGCGATCATCGCCGGTGACCCGTTATGCACGTTCCGGACGATTCCTTTCCAGCCATCAGCCTGGTACTCTTTATACATGCCAGCATCACGCGGCGTAATACGCCCCTGCTCGGAGACAGCAATCGGCCCTACCAGAATCAAGCCAACATCGCTCCTGGCGCGCTTGTATATTTCCGATGCCTCGTCTTTAAGCACTCTATCTGGGTGTTCTTCAGAAGGTGGAGAAAAGGCTTCCACCCGGTATGACAGCGCAATGCGGTTGAGCAGCGTCAGAGAGCGCAGCGTCAAGGGTGCAAACATGGGAGGAGGCGCGAAAATCACCGACTGGCGTGTATCGGGAGAGAGTTCACCGGCTGGAAGTACATCAGCTTTCTCCGCGTGCCAGCGATCAACGGCTTCGCCAAAGCGTACATCGCGGAAGCGCAGGTCGTCATAGGTGATCCTGCCGCTACGGGTGAGCAGTTGGAAGGCGAATGGCATCGGATCAAGGCCGAGGTAGCGTTTGATGGTCTCGAAATAGGCCTGGCTTTCGGCCGCAGCGCGCTGGAAGACTTCGACGACGGGCTTTCTCTCCAGTTCGTAGGCGTTGAGCGCACTATCCAGATCGGAATATTGTTCGAGCGCGCCCGACAGCGCGATGGCATCCTCCATGGCGAGTTTAGTACCCGAACCTATCGAGAAGTGGGCAGTGTGCACGGCATCACCCAGTAATACTCTATTGCGATAATGCCAGGTTTTGGTTTTAAGCGTGGGAAAGTTAATCCACTTCGAGTTGTTCGAGAGCAGCCTTGCTCCGTCAAGATTATCCTCTAGTAGTTTTTGGCAGTAAGCCAGGCTACCTGCCTCATCCACCTTGTCGAGACCGGCGCGCAACCATGAGGCTTCGTCGCACTCGACCAGGAAGGTGCTGGATGTGCCACTGAAGGGGTAGGCGTGCACTTGAAACAGGCCATGCTCATTCTCGCGAAAAATAAAGGTGAAGGCATCGAGTACTTTATTGGCGCCCAGCCAGATGTATTTTGCCTTCCCAGGCTCTATGGTAGGCCCAAATTGCTCTGCATAGGTTTTACGGACGATACTGTTCACGCCATCGGCAGCAATGAGTAGATCGAACGCTTCCAGTTGCGCGAGGTCGTTTATCTCGCAGCTAAAACGCAGACTGATGCCCAATTCCTGGCAGCGCTTCTGCAAAATGTGCAGTAAGGATTTACGCGAGATACCGGCGATGACATGTCCTCGGCAGCTAATGGTCTCACCGCGATAGTACACATCGATAGTGTCCCAGATGACGAACTGGTTGGTGATCTGCTCATACGACTTGTAGTCCGCTCTCTGGAAGGAGGCCAGCGTGCGGTCAGAAAAGACCACGCCCCAGCCATAGGTCACGTCGGCGGCATTGCGTTCGAGGATGGTGATATCGTGCGCGGGGTTGGCCTTTTTGATGAGCAGGCCACTATAGAGCCCGGCAGGGCCCCCGCCGAGAATGGCAATCTTCATCGCGTTCTCCTGCCTACACCGGCCAGCACATCGGTGAGTCGCTCAAGCTGAGCGATATCAGGAACTGAGGGGAAAAGCACCAGTTCATCGCAGCCTGCCTCTTCATACCCACGCATGAACTGGGCGATGGATTGGGGGCTGGTGAGCAATCCGGCAGCGATTCTCTCGGCGAACGGGCCTGTAAAAGCGTAGTAGTTGCGCATATACTGATAACCCGCCTCTAACGTGGCCTCATCGCCGAGCGCGAAGTATCCCTGCGCCCATATCTGCGGCTTGCCGGGGCGTCCCGCATCTCTCCAGGCTGCACGGGCCTTATCAGCACCGCGCGCAAAGGCTCTTGGGGGTCCACCACCATGCACGTAGCCATCAGCGTAACGCGCCATACGGGCGTACCCCTGGTCGCTCAATCCGCCAATGAGTAGATCGGGGCCGCGAGGACTGACGGTTTTCGGGCCGATGGCGCCGTCTTCCCATAGAGAACGCAGGGCGGAGAGCTGTTCGGTGAGTCGCCTGCCCCTGGTGCGGTAATCGATGCCTGCCACCTCGTAATCTTGCTTGCGCGCGCCGACGGCAAGCCCTAACACCAATCTACCCTCGGAGAGCGCGTCAAGCGTCGCGGACATCTTTGCCAGCAGTGCGTTATTATGCAGAGGGCCGATGACGATGGTGGTTGCCAGTTTGACACGCTGCGTGACGGCGGCAACGGCGGCGAGCGTGGAAAGCGGCTCGTAGCTATCGTAGACAAGCCGGTCAATGACGCCCAGGCTAGTAAATGGGCCAACATCCGCTCTGCGCGCCCAATCGAAAATAAGTTGATTACTTGTGCCAGGGTTACCTGATGGCAGCCCGATTCCAACTTGCATGCACGCAACTCCTTTGTTGCTGAATAAAGCTCTATCGGTGGTTGCTTAAAGTATGGCACAAAATGGAGGGGAGGCTCAAGAGGTAAAGTTTCGATGCCGAGCAGAGCATAGAGAGTTCCTCTGCTGAAGGAATTTGACAACCCTGGATGAGGTGATTTTCCTATTTGCCAATGAGCAGAATATGCTAGAATAAGAACGGGTCAGAACGCCTTTGAGTGCTGACGTGACGCTATTTCTAACAA
>VBFM01000138.1:10416-12320 GCA_005882595.1 Chloroflexota bacterium | reverse complement strand
AATATGTCTCTCATTCCCGCCTGGTTTATCACGAAGGTTATCGCTATGCTTACCTGGGCGAAGTAATTCAACCTGTCATTTATGGGGTACAGGGCGGATTGCGCCAGTATTATGGGGCAAAAGAGGGGCCACCGGTGGCTTCGACCCTCGATCATATCGTTGCAGCCGTCGCTGGCTGAATGTACGGCACACTTGCCGGTGCCCTGTCAGGGCGCAAGATTCGTTTTGACCGCCAGAGCTATACAGCCACGGTTGATGGCCGCATTGCGGGTGCTGGGAAGACCATCCGCATTCAATCGATAGCTATTCATTACGACCTCACTATCCCATCTGAAACGCGCGAGGCCGCCATGCGCGCAATTCGAGTTCATCCCCAGGGCTGCCCGGCCCATGCAAGCGTGAAGGATGCCATTGCGGTCACCTGGGATGCGACCGTGCATGTTGGGGATGAGGTAATCACGCTCAGTAGCCGCGATGAGGAGACAGCAGCCGCAGATGCGACGGTGTAAGTAAGCGCTCATGAAACGTGCGAGACACGAGTAAAGGACAGCGTCTAGGGTAGACAAAAGGGGAAAGCCATGTCCACCTTGGCTTTACAAGCTCCCGCCAGCGCCATGGTCGGGAATAGGTGCCGGTACAGGTGGTAATTGATGTAGAAATCTCGCGGGAAGCCCGTGCCCGTATATTCCCGCTCTTCCCACGTGTCATCTACCTGGGTCTCGCAAAGATACGTCAAACCACGCAGGCAGGCAGCATGCTGTCCCAGGCCAACCAATTGTAGGGCTAAGATGGCCCAGGCCGTCTGCGATGGCGTGCTCTGCCCGATGCCCGCAAAGGAGCTGTCTTCGTAGGAGTAGCAGGATTCACCCCAGCCGCCATCACTGTTCTGATGCTCTAGCAGCCAGGAGGATCCCCTATCAATCATGTCCTGTACGGCGTACCCCTCATCGCGCAGCGCAGCGAGCGCTGAGATGACGCACCACGTTCCATAGATGTAATTGACACCCCAGCGACCGAACCAGGAACCATCTGGCCGCTGCGTATGCCGCAGATACTTGAGCGCCACTCGAATGACCCGCTCCTTGTCTGGAGCATCTACATGTGCCAGCATTTCCAACACATGAGCCGTAACGTCTTCGGAGGGCGGGTCCAACAGCGCCCCGAAGTCCGCGAATGGCAGTCGGTAGACGATCGCTCGCGTATTGTCCTTATCGAATGCCCCCCAGGCCCCGTTGCTCGACTGCATGGCTAGCACCCACCGCGCAGCCCGATCCACGGCGGTCCGCACGGCTGCCTCTGCCCCAGCTTCGAGCAAAGCCAGGACGACGACCGCCGTGTCGTCGATATCTGGATAGATATCATTCTCAAATTCGAACGCCCAGCCACCACACGGCACAGTGCCACCACGCACCTGCCAATCGCCGCCCACGGAGATTTGCTCTTGCAGGATCCATTGGACCGCACGTTGTATGCCCGGGTGGTCGCGCTCCACGCCAGCATGGCGCAGGGCCAGAAGTGCCCAGGCGGTATCCCAGACAGGGGACATACAGGCTTGAAACCGCCACCCACTCTCGTCTTCTAGCACGAAGCCCTCCTGCCCCTCGATTCCGCGGCGCATGACCGGGTGATCGGTGCTCATGCCTTCCAGATACAGAGCGATCAGCGAGTACACCCAGGGTGGTTGGATACCACCCCAGCTCCCATCTGCCTCCTGTCGTTCCACGATCCAATCGACCACGCGACGCCGGGCACGTGACCGACCTGGCTGCCATGGAAAAGCTTCATTCAGCTTGAGGAGCTTATCAGTCCACCAGAAGAGCCCCGACCCCGGGACTCGGGTGAGCAAGTCCTCGGTTCCCGGAACAACCAGCTCGGGCACGCTACAACCCAGTGACTTTACCGGA
>VBFM01000138.1:8180-10301 GCA_005882595.1 Chloroflexota bacterium | reverse complement strand
CCAGATTTTGGTAAAGACCCTGGCCTGGGCTACTCCCCCTTGCTGATGAATAACCGCGAGCGCTCGCTGCATCGCGTCGCTGCCGGGATCGACCCCGAGTACCTTGAGTGCGACATAGGCCTCGATCGTGGTACTCAGATCCGCAGGACCGCCGAAGTAGAGCGCCCATGAGCCATCATCTCGCTGATTGTTCAGAACGTGTCGTATAGCACCGTTCCTGATCCGCTCCAGGTCCAGTTCCAGGAAACGCAGCAGCAGGACATGCTCCGCCGTCATGGTCACATTCGTTTCCAGCTCACCGCACCACCAGCCCTCGACATTTTGACGCTCCAACAGCCATTGCACAGCTCGATCCAGTGCTTGCTTTAACCGAGGTTCTTCCCCCTTGCCCGGCTTTTTATTATCCATAAGATCAGAAAAACTCCCGTCCGGTTGCTTTCTTTCGTTGAATATAGTAATGTATTTACAGGTGTTTCCTCATTTTTATTTATTATAGCAAAAATAACTTTTTTTTATTCTTTCGGGACTACATTGAAATGCGCGCTTGCAACGACGCTGCGCGTCTACTGCTATGCAGTCAGCAAGCTCGATCAGTAGTAGCGGGATAACCAAAAATCCCTGGTAATGATGAGCTTGCCCCGTTATGCGAACTTCACTGGGAATAACATATAGTACTATTCAGTACGGCTTATCGTTTCTACAGGGAAGGAGAGCAAGCTATGGCGATCACGCTACGCCAGAATCTTCAGATCGCGGCATATATCGCCCGGCAGCGGCTGAGGGGCCGCGAGAAGTTTCCGCTTGTGCTACAGCTAGAGCCACTCTATCAGTGCAACCTCGCATGTGCTGGCTGCGGCAAGATACAGCATCCCCAGGATATCCTGGCGCGGCGACTTTCCGTTCAGCAGTGTATCGATGCAGTTGAGGAGTGCGGCGCGCCAATCGTCTCCATCGCTGGCGGCGAGCCGCTCATCCATCGGGAGATCGATCAGGTTGTGGCGGCGTTGATAGAACGCAAGCGCTTCGTCTATCTGTGCACCAACGCCATTCTCATGGGCAAGAAGCTCGATCAATTCAGGCCATCCCCCTATTTTTCCTGGTCGGTCCACATTGATGGGTTGAGGGAGCGCCACGATCAATCAGTCGCGCGGCAGGGTGTATTCGATAAGGCGATTGAAGCAATCAAGGAGGCCCAACGCCGGGGATTCCGGGTTACCACCAATACCACGTTCTTCACGCAGGACGATCCGCGCAGCATTCGTGACGTACTCGACTTCCTGAACGACGATGTGCTAGTAGATGCGATGCAGATCTCCCCGGGCTATGCCTACGAGAAAGCGCCAGACCAGGAGCATTTTCTCGGCATCGAGCGGACGCGTGAGATCTTCCGTCAGGCCTTTGCAGACGGCAGGCGCAAGAAGTGGCGCCTGAACCACTCCCCGCTCTTCCTGGACTTCCTGGAGGGCAAGGTCGACTTTAGCTGCACTGCCTGGGGTATCCCCAGCTACTCAGTGCTGGGCTGGCAACGGCCTTGTTATCTGATGGCCGATGGGTACGCTAGCTCCTATAAGGAGCTAATCGAGACAACCGAGTGGGAGCATTACGGGCGGGGCAAGGATCCTCGCTGCGCCAATTGTATGGCGCATTGCGGCTATGAGCCCTCCGCGGTGGCAGCTACCATGAAGTCACCCCGAGAGTCGCTACGAGCCACGGTCGATGTGCTGCGCGGCAGCCTGCGCTCTACCTTCACTTAAAGTAGGTTAGTCTAGAAGAACGGCAGTACAAAGCTGATGGCTGAGCAGTTACAGCGGATGATAGAAGCGGGTGACACGGTCTTCTTGACCGGAGCCAGCGGATTCCTGGGCAGCCACGTACTTCGTGCCTTGTTGGCGGCTCAGTATCGCGTGCGTGCCCTGATGCGTCCGGGTTCCAGACCACTGCCCCCACTTGACGGGTGTACGGCTATATGGGGTGATGTCCTCCGCTCCGGCGATCTGGTCCAACACATGGTGGGATGCCGCTATCTCGTACACGTGGCGGCCCTCTACTCCTTCTCCCCAGGCGCGCATCATGAGATGTTTGCCATTAACGTGCGCGGCTGCGCGGGAGTGTTGGAGGCGG
>VBFM01000138.1:0-8162 GCA_005882595.1 Chloroflexota bacterium | reverse complement strand
GTCACCTCGAGCTCGTCAACCGTGGGGCCGAGTTTTGGGGGGCGTCCAGCGACCGAGGATGACTGGGACGTAGATGCCGGTTCCTCAGCATACCACCGATCGAAGTTGCAGCAAGCGCGGGCAGCGCTGACGGCACAAGTACCGGTCGTTCTGGTCTTGCCGACCGCGCCCGTTGGGCCAGGAGACTGGAAGCCGACTCCCACGGGAAAGATGGTAGTGGACTTTATGCGCGGGCGGATCTTCGCCACGTTAGGCGGCGGACTGAACGTAGTGGCAGTGGAGGATGTGGCCAGTGCGCATGTACAAGCGCTTCAATACGGGCGTCCCCGGGAGCGCTACCTGGTGGGCGGTGAGAATATCAGTCTGTCCCAGCTGTGGGAACGGCTGGCTCATATCTGTGGTCGCACAGCCCCGACCGTCCGCATTCCCTTTCGGTTGGCACTTACCCTCGGCTGGGCTGACGAGCTTCGCTGCCAGCTCTTTCGCAAGGGGAAAGGCGGCCTGGCCGCGCCATTGATCCCACTCGAAGGCGTTCGGATGGCTCGCCATCATATGTACGTCAGCTCTGCTAAGGCTCAATCTGAGCTTGGCTATGAAGCAACATCCGTAACCGCAGCTCTGGAACGGGCAGTTCGGTGGTACCGCGACAACGGGTATGCCACTTAACAAGAAGGAGGGGGGAACTTCTTGGGATCACACGGCTCGTAGCTGGTGCGCCTCATCGTTACCAGGTGATGTATAGCATGGAGATTCTGGCACCAACATTCCTTGAGTACTGGGCAGTGCGGCGCACACTCCCCCACGCTCGTACTAGCTGGACGGGCGTACGATTAGCACGCTGGAAAGGGGCACGCCAGGGCTCCATCGTGGTAGTGTGTGGTCTGGCAGGAGCGCTCGCATCCGGCGTGCATCCGGGGACCGTTCTGATACCTGACTGGGTCGGCCTTGCTGATGGGAGGATCATGCATTGCGACCCCCCACTTGTACAAGCGCTGGTGACAGCCGCACGCACGTTACACTTTCGACCTGACACCGGGCCGCTGCTGACTGCCCAATCCCTTATTGTCGGGGGCGATCGTCACAATTGGTCCCAGCGGGGCTTCGTGGCTGCCGACATGGAGACCGGCCTTCTCACAGGACGAAACCTGCGCGTAGCGACGATACGGGTCGTACTAGATAGTCCAGAACATGGCCTCTCCCCAGACTGGTTGCGGCCAACGACGGCATTGCTGCAGCCGCCGCTCTGGCGGGAGTTGTTCTGGCTCAGCCGTGTGGCCCCCCAGTATGCACTGCGAGCAGCACACGTGCTGAAAGTCGGGCTTGACACTGGGCCAGGTAATATATTTGCTGAGTAAAGTTGTATAGCGAAAGGAGCTGACACAGTGAGCATTGGCGAAGATGCACTTGACATGCTGAAAAAAACCAGCCGAACGTTCTTTATCCCCATAAGCCGTTTACCAGCCGGGTTGCAGGATGCAGTCATGTCGGGCTATTTATGCCTGCGTGCCATCGATGAAGTGGAAGATCATCCCGGGGTGGATAATCGCACGAAGGCCGTGCTGTTGCACTCCATTAGCCACACGCTGCAAACGACCTTTACCGCTGGCGACTTCACAACAGCATTGGGCCGCTACCAACAGGAACTTCCAGAGGTGACGCTTCGGGTAGGCGAATGGGCGTTGCTCGCACCCCCATACGTCGCTCCGCGTGTGTGGGAGGCAACGGCAACCATGGCGGATCGCATGGCACAGTGGGCAGACAATGGCTGGGTGATCCGGACAGAGGCGGATCTGGACCGCTACACGTTTGGGGTAGCCGGTTCGGTTGGGCTGTTACTATCGGATCTGTGGGCCTGGTACAATGGAACACAATCGAACCGCTTCCACGCCGTGGGATTCGGGCGTGGCCTGCAAGCCGTCAATATCCTACGTAACCACCCAGAAGATGTGGCGCGCGGGGTGGAATTCTTTCCACCCGGTTGGCGAGAAGAGGATATGCACGCCTACGCACGCCGCAATCTAGCCCTGGCTGATGCCTACACCAATGCCCTTCCTCCTGGTCCTGTGTTGGACTTTTGCTCCCTTCCGCTCGCTCTGGCCTATGCTACCCTGGAATCCTTAGTCCGTGGCGATGGTAAGCTCAGCCGTAAAGAAGTGCTCCAGATCGTTGACCAGAACACCCCAGGACGGTTGTGATCATAGCCACCATGTATCTTAACACAATCTCGTGCATTCTATTCGGCTCTTTATTTGTACTATTTATCAACCTCCTTCTTAACCTTCTTGTCTTTGATCGGCTCAAGTCTGCAACAAAGGAAGACGTGCAAAGCAAACTCGGCACTTGCCCAATGGTTTCCATTCTCGTACCGGCACGCAATGAGGCAGATCATATAGAGGAGTGTGTGCGTTCGTTGATAGAACAAAGATATGAAAAACTGGAGGTGTTGGTTCTTGATGACCAGAGTACCGATGAAACGCCGACTATTGTACAGCAAATGATTGACGAATTGCTACCCGAACAGAAGAGTCGTTTGCATTTACTGCACGGTGAGATCTTACCAGATGGCTGGATTGGAAAAAACTTTGCCTGCTACCAGCTGGCACTATATGCTCAGGGCGATTATTTGCTCTTTACCGACGCCGACTCGGTTCATGCACCACAGGCGGTTAGTACAGTTATTCAAGGGATGCATGATCTCGGCGTCCAATTCCTCACAGCGCATCCCCGCTATTTCCTCTGTGGGATAGGAGAGTGCCTTGCTATTCCATTGCTCTATTTTAAGGTCTTCACACTCTTGCCCCTGGTGCTTGTGAGGCACCGACCGGAGCCTATTCTAGCTGTAGCCAACGGGCCGTTGCTCTGCTTTCAGCGCTCAGTCTATGACGCAATTGGTGGCCACAAAGCGGTGAAGACTTCTATCCTGGAGGACAATTCGCTAGCTCGTAAGGTCAAAGCAGCCGGATATCGTATGGCTTATGTAGATGGGCAAGACATGGTGAGCTGCTACATGTACGATTCCTTCGCTGAACTATGGGTCGGGTTCTCAAGAACTTTCTTCGCTTTTTACAACTATTCACTCCTGGCTGCATCGGCAATTATCATTCTCGACCTGGCGCTTTTTGTGGCACCACCTCTGCTTGTATTGGCATCGCTATTTGTCCCTTTTGCCCCACTCGCTGTGCTATTCTCGCTCGGTAGCTACACACTTGCCGTATTGATGCGAATACTGCTGACCCTTGCCTGCGCACGTTCTCAGCGCGTCCTGTTGATATTGCTCAGTCCGTTGCATCCAATCTCTATGATGCTTGAATGCCTGTTCCTACTAAACTCGATCCTGTGGCATTACCGGAAAAAGGGCGCTACGTGGAAGGGCCGCTATTATATACCCCACATTCCGTAGAAGGGTTGACGGAAAAAATGTTGGGATCCTCCAGCAGGCCCTTTGGGAAAATTACCGGGGTATCCTCCAATAACGCTCGATCGGACGCTGTTGTTTGCCCGCTTCCAGAGTGGACGCACGAATCAATTCTCGAAAGCTGGAAGCCATATAAAAGAGCGTGGGAATCTGTGATTGATACGCCTCAGAAGCAGCAATCCTCTGCTCAAGGCACTCGGAAATATCTACTTCCATGAAACTCATGTTATATGCCCTCACATACTCGATAAGCTCATCTTTAGAATAATAGGTAGCATACGGAAAATCCTCGAAGAAGAGGACGCGCTCACAATCAAGCGTATTGAGAGCCGCCTGGAACACGAACTGGTGATCGCGATGCATGCCAAGACCGAGCGGTACAACAAACTGCACGTCCGGATATTCCAGCGATGCATCTTCAAGCCAGCCGTGCAGTGTTGTAAAGAGAGCTGCATCGCGAGTGGATACCACTGAAGTGCCGGGCTCCCAGAAAAAATCGTTTGCATCTGATAACTCAGGGTCGCGATAGAGTATTTCTAGCCAATCCAGCCAGGCATAATCTGCTCCCAGCAGCGCCATAGCTTTCCTCTCTTCTTCCTTGCGTACTTGATACGGTCTCTCCTCCGGTGCGTGCCATGAGCGATGAACCGACTGTACGAAAGGAGAGAAAGGTGGTTGAGGCTCGCCTGCAAATATTGTAATGACCAGGATATTGAGTCCTTGAGCTATCTGACGACAAACAGTACCGCTACATGACAGTGACACATCATCTAAATGGGGAGAAATGTAGATGTAATCAAACCTTGAGTGAGTGATGCGTTGCGCTGAATAGGGTTGGTAAGAAGGTCGAGTTCCATAAGTGCTTCCTTGAACAGTGTCACCCTGCCTTTAAAAAATCGATAATTGCCTCCAGGTCAGTCCGGGCGCGAATGGCAAGAGCATTGCGTGTAGTAGCTACCTGGGCAAGGGCCAAATGTGCTTGTTGACACTGCTGTGCTAGAAACTGATTACAGTACTCCCTGGTCTGTGTCCGGACGAAGATAGCCAGGACCTCCTGCACCTGTTCTCGTGTAATCGGCGCATCCTGGTTATACATCTTCGCCATTGCCTGCTGATCATCTGGTTGTGCATATTGGAAGGCATGGAGGATAGGCAAGCTTTTCTTACGTCGGTAGATATCCCCACCGGGTAGCTTTCCTAATTCTGCTTCGGTCGCCCAGACCCCCAGCATATCATCCCGTACCTGAAATGCGAGCCCCAAAGCGTGACCAAAGCGAGCCAGACCCTCGATAACCTCCTGGTTACAGGTACCAAGTATAGCCCCCATCGCTGTTGCACAACGCATCAAGATGGCCGTCTTGCGGCTGATCATCTCCTCATAGCTTGAGAGAGAAACCTGTTGCTGCTTTTCGAAGAACATGTCAAGATGCTGTCCTTCGGTCAGCTTGAGTAAAGCCGTATCGAACAGTTTAGCCAGGTTCAGTGCAGTTGCAGGCTCTACCCCTTCATCCAGAACCTTCCAGAGATGGAGGCGAGCCAGCGCAAACAGAGCATCTCCAACAAGAATCGCCTGGGGTATTCCCCACACAGACCAGACAGTAGGGCGATGACGACGCTCAACGTCCCCATCTTGAATATCATCGTGCAGCAGCGTAAAATTATGCGCCAATTCTACCGCGGCAGCTGCAGGCAGGGCTGGTCGCAGAGAGAGAACAAGGGGATTTGTTGAAGGAGTTCATAGCTCAGCAGAAGGAGTTTGGGACGCAGTAGTTTGCCCGGATGACCATCGGTAGGGCGAAGCTGCTGATCGACCCAACCGAGGTGATACTGCATTTGTCCATATATCTTTAAGAGAGTATCGTGATTGACCCTTTCTGCAAGAGACGTATTTTGTGTGAGAAATGCCTGGTGAAGCTCCTGGAGGATCTCCTGTTGGTAACGCTGAAAGACGGTGTTTATGGTATCGGTCATCGGCTGAGAGAGACGATATGCCCACGCGTATATGTGAACACTCGTCTCTGACTCCTTTCTCTTGCTTCTTCTCTCGTACACGTAGTGGAGCGCCCTCACCCCAAAGGGCCGATCAGTTGAGGCATTATTATAGGTTCCATTGCGGGTTAGTCTAGCAGGAAAGTACGAAAACGGCAAGCCTCTATCTCGTTCCATACATTTCCGCTATGGCTCGTGCTGCAGTGGACACGGCTTCGCGCACTTTCCTGGGCGAGATTACTTCTGCACTGGTGCCCAGGGAGAGGGCATAGGATACCGCCTCATCCAGCGATTCTATTTTGACCTGCACGGTGACACCATGATCGCGCTCTTCGCGTAACACGTCATAATCACCACGCAGACTGTAGCGAGCGGCTGGTAGAACGCGCAAAACCATGTTAAGCGGCGGCTCTTGCTCTTCCAGGTTTCTGCGCGCCTCCTGCCAGTAGGCGCGCAGATCGAAATCGGGTTGCGGCGCTATCTTCTCCTCGTACATTTTCAGGTCCTCGATGTAGCTGACGCGGAAAGTGCTGAATGACTGGCAGGTCTGGCAGAAAGCCACGAGGTACCAGACCCCGGTACGCGCATGCCGGCGTGATAGCCCTTTGAATACCAGGCCATAAGGCTCGACACGCCTCCAGACAAGAGCGCCATCACACGGGTAGAGAATATCGAGCGGATTCGCCCCTAACACGGCCAGGCGGATGTTCTCCAGGTGGACGGCCTCGCCGTTCGAGCGCTCATACCAGGCGGTCGAATCAAAGAGAATGCGCTCCCGGGCGGCTCGCACATCCGCACGATACCCTTCCGGAAAGACGGCCTCCAATTTGATGAGCGCGCGTTGCAGTCCGTCATCATCCGCGAAGAGACTGTAGTTGCCAGCCATATCCGCGCTCAGCACCAGAGAGACGGCTTCTTCGCTCGTGAAGAAGGCGGGGTCAAAGCGATAATCCCGCGGCAGGTAATAGCCTCCACCCGGGCCGTAATCCATAGAGACGGGTACGTGCGCCAATGAGAGCGCATCGATGTCACGATAGATTGTGCGCGTTGAGACGCCCAGGATTTCTGCAAGGCGCGTTGCGGTCATTTTACCGCGTGCATGGAGCAGCAGGGCAATCGCCATAAGGCGCTCAGTTTTCTGCATGGATGGATGATCCTCGAAGCTAGCCGGGTAGCAAAAAGGAATTTACTTACAATTCTTTAGAGGAAAAACTGTAAAGACTGACATACAGATGTCAACCATTCCCCTGTATACTATTATAACCGACAAGAAATATCCTCTGTATCCCCTCTGCATCCTCGCTAGAGGCAAAAAGCATCGAGAAAGGTTAAGCGTGTGTTTTCACCGGTGACTAACAAGTCTAAGACGGTTATGTCAATTGATTCGTGGAGATATAACTGGCAGATCTATATGCGTATTATCGGTCTGCTTCGTCCGCACTGGCTGCAATCAAGCGGAGCGGTCATCTGCCTGGGGTTCTCAACCGGCTTCGCGCTGGCTGTACCCTGGCTGCTGGCGTGGATTATCGACAAGGGCTTCCAGCACGGTCAGATCGTCCCTCTTTTACTGGTTGCGCTGGCGATCCTTGTCACCAGTTCGCTGCGCGGCCTTTTTGCCTACGGACAGGGGTATCTTTCGCAGGCAGTTTCCTGCCTGGTCGCCTACGATTTACGTGATCGCGTCTACGATCACCTGCAGCGCCTGAGTTTCTCGTTCCACGACGAAGCCGAAACCGGGCAATTGATGTCGCGCCTCACGGTCGATATCGAGGCGGTGCGCAATTTCATTCCACTCGGACTGCTGCGCGCACTGCTTGCATTCATGACCTTTGGGGCCGTCAGCATCATCCTGTTCCGGCTCGACTGGCACCTGGCGCTGGTGACGATGATTTGTGTCCCCATTTTGATACTGCTCGCTGTCCAGGTGGCGCGCCGCCTGCGCCCCATGTGGCAGAGTGTGCAGAACGAAACGGGCGCGCTGGGTACGGTGATGCAGGAGAGCTTGAGCGGAGTGCGCGTGGTCAAGGCCTTTGCGCGCGAAGAGTTCGAGATAGCCAAGTTCGACGCGAAAAACCGCGAACTGCGAGAACTCAACCTGGGCGCGATGCGGCTCTCAGCGTGGAATCAGCCGCTCATGGTAATGGTGCTCAATGTGATTACCGTGTTAATCGTGTGGATAGGTGGTGTTGCGGTCATCGGTCACCAGTTAAGTCTGGGAACCCTGGTCGCTGTAACGCAGTACATCCTGCTATTGGGGACTCCGGTACGTACCTTTGGTTACATGGTCACCTGGTTCATGCGTGGCCTCTCCGGTGGCACACGCATCTTTGGAGTGCTGGATACCGACCCGGAGATTACCGATGCACCTGGCGCGAAGGCACTCCTGCATGTGCAGGGTCAAGTGCGTTTTGAAAATGTCTCATTCGCCTATGGTGATGGGCCAGAAGTGCTGCATGACATCACTATTGATGCGCACCCTGGCCAGATCATCGCTTTGCTTGGTGCGACTGGAAGCGGCAAAAGCACTATACTGCACCTCCTGCCGCGCTTCTACGATCCGACGAGCGGACGAATCCTGATTGACGAGCTGGATATACGCGAGGTGACGCAGACATCTCTACGGCGTAATGTAGGGCTGGTCCTGCAAGATGTTTTCCTCTTTAACGCCACGCTGCGCGAGAATATCGCTTATGGTGTAGCCGACGCCACTACGGAGCAGATCATCGCGGCAGCGAAGATTGCCCGCTTGCACGACTTC
>VBFM01000137.1:13221-17736 GCA_005882595.1 Chloroflexota bacterium | reverse complement strand
GATATTTCCTAGAAAAGTCAGCCGCCACCGTGCGCATCTGTTTCACCAGTTCGGGCGGCTCAAGCACAGTGCAATTCTCGCCGTAACTGAGCAGGATGCGGCGCGCATCAAACAGATCGGTTATACGAGCCGTCACCGTGGCTGAACCATCAGCGTGCAAGTCCACGTGCTGAGCGTCAAAGTGCCGGCTCACACCATTGCGCGCAATCACCGGGCTGAGCTGGTAGCGTAAAACATAAGAGACAGGAGAAGGTCGACTTTGGGCGATACGTTTGGGCAATGCATCCGCGCTGCCGGGCAGAATATAGTCCAGGCGAAAGCGCAATGTCTTTCCATATTCTGGACTCCATCCATTGAGATACACATGGCCGCGCTCATAAACGAGCGGTTGTGGCTCAATGATATGGATGTGTTCTTTACCCTCCTTTAAAGAGCGGTAGGTGAACTTCAGTTGTTGCGAGCGTTCGATAGCTCTCTCTATGCGCTCAATATTGTGCGCGTCTGCATTGTGGTAATCGGTCGTCTCATGTAAAGCGATGCTGAAAGGATAGCGGCGATTGGCTAATTGTTTCCGTTGCTCTGGTGGTAATTGCTCTACGAAATAGTTGAGCAGCGCCTGAATCTCATCAGCGTGCAGCACCATCGTCTCATTGAATGTATTCAGCAGCAGGGCGAATGTCGTCAGTTGTTCCTGCGTCAGCGCGAGACCAAAGGGGGAATTATGCCAGATATAACAGCGGCTGCGCCGGTCACAGCGAATATCACAGGAAAGTTTCCGCAGCGCCTGGACATCATAGCGAAACTGGTAAAGTTGATGTCGCGCAATCACCGCGGCATCACTGGCATGGTCATACGAGAACAGTTTTTCCTTATCCAGCGCAGCGATCAGCTCATCATAACTACATGGGCGACGATGCAGCAATGCCAACAGCGCCAACCGGCGCTTGTTAGCCCGCTTAGTGGAAGTATCACCGCGCATAGATCACGCTGCATATTCCTCTCTATCGACCAATCTCGCCCGCCCATAGTAGCCCCGTTGAGTTTATTTGTCAAGCAAGCACCCGTAATAAATTCCACCACAAATCGGAAGGTAGCATCTTCGTATAGGGTAGGGGCGACTGTATGAGTTCCCAACCTCGTGACCACCGCAGTTTCCTCACATCGTAGCCCTAAGAGGAGGCATATCCACCCAGACGAGCGCGGCGTTCTTGGGCAGAACGCAAGCGATGCTCGGCACGGGCTTGGCCCATCATGAGCTGCACGAACTCCTCGAAGCGCAAAGCCTTCCCCCACAGACCCTTCAGTGGCAACGTCTTGATCACCTGATGGCCGTGAACGACCAGCAAGGCGCCCTTGGCCGCCGACAGGTGCAGCGCCACGTGTTGACCAGCCAAGGGACGGCCCACGTAGTAGCTCTTCAGATCGACGCGGACGGTGCCGTCGCGGCGCACCAAGCGCACCAGGTGCAAGCCATCGTTGACCCGCAGCCAGCGGTCTGGGTCCACCAGATCGGGCACAGCAGGCAGAGCAGGTAACATGGGAAAAGCCACCCGTGGCGGGCGATTGCCACAACTGAGTCCTTGATGCGGGCGACTCCAGTTGTCATGCTGCTGGAACTGCGCTGTGACCTCGCGTACCTCTTGCAGGGTTCCAGGACGTTGCACGGCCAAGCACTCTTCTTGATACGTGCGATGATACCGTTCGACAAAGCCATTTTGCTGGGGATGGTGTGGATCACACACCAGCACGCCGACTCCCAAACACTGGCAGAAGCGCACCAAGGCCGACGGGAAGTCGCTGCCTGACGGGCTGCTGACAAAGCGCACATCGCGGTCGATGCGCACCGCCTCGGGGAGCCCGTGACGGACGAACAGCTCCGCCACTGCAGCCAGAGTGGTCTCGGCATGAAAGTCGGCTCCCACCTGGGCATCGACCAGCACGGAAGTGCCTTCATCCACCGTGTTGAGCACTTCTACCACATGCTGTCGCTTGCCCTGAGGATCAGCGGGCACGCTGGCAGCATCCTTAAAATCCAGTTGCCAGCGGCTCATGGGCGCCGGCCGCTCCACTGGTTCGTGCAGCTGGGGCAGCCCAGGGGCGATACGTCCGGCTCGCTTGAGGATCCCATAGATCGTGCGGCTGGAGCGCGGCAACCGCTCGCCTTGCAGCTGCTCATCGCGGGGCAGGTAGTAGAGCAGCGCTTTGGGCCCTGGCGTCCGCCGCAAGCCCTCCGGCGGCTCATCGCGCATCTCGACGATGCGGTCAGCCACCGCCTGGCTGATGCGCTCGGGCGGATGCTTGCGTGCCCGCGAGCGGCTGTGCAGCACCTGCTCGTCGGCCGGTTCGGCCTGCGCCAGCCGCTGCTTCCATTTCTTCACCCAGCCCACCGACATGCCCACGGCTGTTGCATACTGCTGCTGCGTCCACTCTGGGTGCAGTTGCATCAGCCGACGTAGATTGGCTCGAGCTGCGTAGTAGACTACTTCCATGACGGTACCTCCTGGCTCACAGATAATCATCCTGCCAGCAGTGTACCGTTTCTGCTCCTTTCTCTGCAAGGCTACGATGTTCCTACTCACCTGCGGTTACGAGGTTGGCAACTCATACAACTCCTGTATGAGTTACTCACATCGTGACCGCTCCTGTTTCCGCACATCGTAGCCCTAAAGAGAGGAGAATTTGCCATGGCGAACGCGCCGTTCTTGAGCGGTACGCAAGCGCTGCTCGGCGCGTGCTTGCTGCATCATGAGCTGCACAAACGGCTCGAAAGGCAGCGCCTTGCCGTAGAGACCTTTGAGCGGAAGCGATTTGAGCACCTGGGTGCCCTGAATGACGCGCCACACGCCAGCTTTGGCCGACAGATGCAAGGCCACGCGTTGGCCAGCCAAGGCCTGTCCTACATAGTAGTCTTTCAGATCGATGCTCACCAGGCCCTTGCGGTTGACCGTGCGCACCACGTGCAACCCATCGCTCACCTGCAGCCAGCGATCAGGATCGACCACATCGGGCACTGGAGGCAGCTCAGGCAAGCTGGGAAAGGCCGTGCGCGGCGGACGATTGCCACAACTGAGTCCCTGATGCGGACGCTCATAGTTGTAGTGCTGCACAAACTGCGCGGTCACCGCCTGGACCTCTTCCAGCGTCGCTGGACGTTGCACCGTCAGGCATTCTGCTTGATAGCTGCGATGATAGCGCTCCACAAAGCCGTTTTGCTCGGGATGGTGCGCATCGCCGATGCGCACCGCCACGCCCAGGCAGTGACAGAAGCGCACCAAGGCCGACGGGTAATCACTGCCTTGCGGACTGCTGACAAAGCGCACATCGCGGTCGAAGGTCAGTTGCTGGGGACGACCGTGCGTGCGCAACAAGCTGGCGACCTCGGCCAGAGTGGTCTCGGCGTTGAAGTCCGCCCGCACCTGCGCCTGCACCAAGACCGAGGTGCCCATATCGACCGTATTGAGTACTTCCACCACGTGCCGCCGCTTGCCATCGACCTGAGCGGGCACAGTGGAGGCATCTTTGAAGTCCAGTTGCCACTGGCTCATGGGGGCCGGACGCTCCGTCGGCTCCTGCAGGTGCGGCAGGTGCCGACGAATGCGTCCGGCTTGGAGCAAGTAGCCATAGATGGTGCGACTGGAGCGCGGCAGGCGCTCTCCACTGGCTGCCAACTCGGCATCGCGCGGCAGATAGTACAACAGGGCTTTGGGTCCTGGCGTCCGCCCCAAGCCTTCGGGCGGCTGATCCCGCAGCTCGAGCAGACGATCGACCACGCGCTGGCTGAGGCGCTGGGGTGGGTGCTTGCGCGCCCGCGACTGGCCCTGCAAGACGGCCTCATCCTGCGGCGGCGCTTCTCGCAAGCGTTTTATCCACTTCTTGACCCAGCCCAGCGACATGCCCACCGCCTGGGCATACTGCTGGCGCGTCCAGGTCGGCTGCTGGGTCAACAGACGACGCAGATTCGCTCGGGCGGCGTAGTAGACTGCTTCCATGCAGGCACACTCCTTGGTAGACAACAATGCTTCTTCCATGAGTGTACCTGCTTGCTGCCCAAGGTGTCTACGATGTGCGGAAACACCTGGGGTTACGATGTGAGTAACTCATACATCCCTCGCCCCTACGGATCGCCCGGTCCCCTGCCTGATCTGCCGGCTTCGGTTGATGCCCCTGGTGGGCATCAGAAGGCGTTCTACCTGTCTTTCTCCTCGCCTGTCAGGGCGGCCTGGGCTGCGGCGAGGCGGGCGACGGGGACGCGGTAGGGGGAGCAGCTGACGTAATCGAGGCCGATTATGTGGCAGAACTCGATGCTGTTGGGGTCGCCGCCGTGCTCACCGCAGATGCCCAGTTCCAGGTGTGGGTTTGCCGCGCGGCCCTTCTCCACGGCCATGCGTACCAGTTGGCCGACGCCGTCGCGGTCGAGTGTCTGGAACGGGTTGACGGGTAGAATCTTCACCTTTTCTTTGGCTCCTGGCTCCTCTAATCCATCAACGTAGCGGAGCAGGAATTTGCCCTCGGCAT
>VBFM01000137.1:0-13183 GCA_005882595.1 Chloroflexota bacterium | reverse complement strand
CAAAGCTGAAGAATTCTGCGACGGGTGCGATCTGGTCAGCAGTCAGGGCTGCACGCGGCAGTTCGATCATCGTGCCGAACTTGTATTCGACAGCAGAAGCCCCGGCCTTCTCCGCTTCAGCGGTGATCTCTTTTGCTACTGCCTCAAGCTGGCGGCGCACCTCCTTGAGTTCGTTCACATGTCCCACCAGTGGGATCATGATTTTGGGCTGGAGCTTCTTGCCCTGTTTCGCCAGGGTGAGCGCGGCTTCGAGGATGGCGCGCGTCTGCATGATGTTGATCTCAGGGAAGAGCAGACCCAGGCGGCAGCCGCGCAGGCCCAGCATGGGGTTCATCTCGCGCATTGCGCCGACCGCTTCTAGCATTTTGCGCTTCTCTTGTAGCTCCTCTTCGTGTCCACCTTCTGTCTCCAGGCGTGTCACCTCCACCAGCAAATCCTCGTAGGAAGGGAGGAACTCGTGCAGTGGGGGGTCGATCAGGCGAATGACGACTGGATAGCCCTCGCCAGTTTTGGGATCGACCATCGCGGCGAAGATGCCCTCAAAGTCGCTGCGCTGGAATGGCAGCAATTGGTCGAGGGCGGCCTGGCGTTCCTCTTGATCCTTCGCCAGGATCATCTTCTGCACGATGGGCAGGCGTTCCTGCTCCATGAACATGTGCTCGGTACGACAGAGGCCGATGCCTTCCGCGCCGAAGGTCACAGCGCGCTTTGCATCGCGAGGATAGTCCGCGTTGGCCCACACGCCGAGCCTGCGGTACTTGTCCGCCCAACTCAGCAGCTTCTTCAGATCGACTTCTTTCTCATAATCGGGATCGACCGTCTTGATGATGCCCGCGAATACTTCTCCGGTTGCGCCGTCGATGGAGATATCGTCGCCCTCGTGGAGCACGGTATCCCGCCCGATCACGCGCATCAGGTGTTCCTCTTCGTTGACACGGATACCCTCGCAGCCCGCTACGCAGGGCAGGCCCAGTCCGCGCGCAACCACGGCGGCATGGCTGGTCGCACCCCCGCGCGCCGTCAAGACGCCTTTGGCCACCAGCATCCCGTGCACATCATCGGGGCTGGTCTCAGGACGTACCAGCACAACCGGCGTGCCAGCTTTGCCCAGTTGTTCCGCCCGGTCGGCATCGAACACCGCTTTGCCGGTGGCAGCGCCGGGAGAGGCATTCAGACCCTTCGCCAGCAAGCGACCCTCTTTCGCGGCCTTCTCCTTCTCCTTTTCATCGAAACGGGGCAGCAGCAGTTGATACACCTGACCCGGCTCAACGCGCTTGATAGCCTCTTGCTCGCTGATCAGACCCTCTTCCACCATATCGACGGCCACTTTGATGGCTGCCTGGGCGTTGCGCTTGGCCGAGCGCGTCTGGAGCATGTAGAGGCGGCCTTTTTCGACGGTGAATTCCAGGTCCTGCATATCGCGGTAATGCTGTTCCAGCCGCCTGGCGATTTCCTGGAACTGTTGATACACTTCGGGCAGGTCCTGTTGCAGGCGACTGATTTTGGATGGAGTGACCGGCCACCACGTCCTCGCCCTGGGCATTGAGCAGATATTCACCGTAGAGCTGCTTATCACCCGTACCGGGATCGCGGGTGAAGGCGACGCCGGTGCCGCTATCGTTACCCATGTTGCCGAAAACCATGCTCTGGATGTTCACGGCGGTACCCAGATTGTGTGGAATCTTGTTGAAGTTGCGGTAGTCGATGGCACGCTTGTTGTTCCACGAGGCGAAGACCGCCTCGATAGCCTTCTGCAACTGCTGGTAGACATCGGTGGGGAACGGCTCGCCGGATTGTTTTTCGGCGATCTGCTTGAATTCGGCCACAATCTTCTTCAGGTCGGTGGCGGGAATCTCCGCGTCGCTGGCGACCCCGGCGGATGTTTTGTACTGGTCCAGCACGTGCTCAAAGTCGCGCGGGTCGGTATCCAGCACAATTTTACTGAACATCTGGATGAAGCGGCGATAGGCGTCATAAGCGAAACGCTCGTCGCCCGTGAGCTTGACCAGGCCCAGCACCGTCTCGTCGTTGATGCCCAGGTTGAGTACAGTATCCATCATACCGGGCATAGAGAACTTCGCGCCGGAACGCACCGAGACCAGCAGCGGGTTATCCTGCTTGCCAAAGCCCTTGCCGGTCTGCTGCTCAACGATCTTCATGCCCGCGTCATAGTAGGCGTTGCAGGCTTCGGTGGTGATGGTAAATCCGGGGGGCACCGGCAGTCCGGCGTTGGTCATCTCGGCCACGCCCGCGCCCTTGCCTCCCAGCAGATCGCGCATTTTGGCGTTGCCTTCACTAAATAAGTAGACCCATTTCCTGGGGGATTGTTTTACGGCCTCATCCAGCTCCGACCGTGTGATTTGTTGTGTCACGAATGGCCTCCATCTAATAAAAAATTATTCTGCATCTTGGGGAGGACGAGGGCGACCGCGAGGGTCCCCACCCCTACAATGACTACGCTGCTCATCTTGGGGAGGACGAGGGCGACCGCGAGGGTCCCCACCCAGCATCTACCCCACTCCCGCCCCTACAATGACTACGCTCCCAATACGATGGCTCTTGCCCACTTCAAAACGTGGCGGGCGTGTTGCAGGTATGTTTGTGCCTGCTCTGCGCTGATCACGTCGTCGGCTTCCTCCGGCGGTGTGTCAGCATAGAACGCTTCGGGGTGGAACGGCGTCAATAAGGCCATTTCATCCTGAATATTTGGCGGAGCGCCTACTGTGGCGCCAAGTGTGCGCAAGTCGTGGTCATACATCGAACGGTGACCAAAACGCAGCAGGCTTACCGCCTGGGCAGCCTTTTCCACTGCCTGATTACAAAAATCTGCGCAAGCGAAGTGCCTGCCTAATCCCAGTTCCACCCCTGCAGTCGCTAAATCCTGCGCTGACTCTGCAAATAAGCCTAACGCACCCTGTAGATCACCTTCTTTAGCAACTTCCGTGTCCGCGTCCTCTTCCTCGTCTGAATACGGCTCCGTATACCTGGGATGTTTACGCGCGGAATGAGGTACACCTGCGTCCGGGCTGGCGAGGGGACTTTCGCTATTGTTTACGCCTTCTAAAATCAATCGTTCCAGTTCATCCTGGCTATCGTCATGTGGCGTGGTGTGGTCGTCGGAATGCATCTGGGACATACTCTATTCTATCATCCTTGGAATGGTACGCCAGCTGCGCGTACAAATTGTTCGCAGTCTCGTAAGTTGCTAACGTGCTTATATTATTCCTAGCAGGGCTTTGTGTCAATACGAACAGGATGGGATTTATCGGGCGTAGGGACAAGGGGCGGCGGAACGGAGGGGTGCTTACACAGGTAGGTTTTTTTGGGGATGGTCTGCGAAGGCGTAGGGACAAGGGGCGGCGGAGTGGAAGGGAAGGGGCCTTGTGCTTGTCCTGGGGGAGGGTGCGATTCGATGGTATCAATATGTTCATGGGTGGGCAAGCCAACAGGACGGGGACAAGCACGAGGCCCCCGCATCCGCCCCACACCGCCCCTTGTCCCTACGCGAGGCGATGAATTGCGTCCCATTGAAGGGGAGGGGAGGTGCCGATGTGCGGGAACTTCTGTTGATACATTTGCGTCATTACTGTGGATTGAAATGTAGGGGAAATATGAGTGTTCAAAAACTGGTAGCGCTCAAAGAGGAGTTGAATATGCAGACAAATGAGATAGATACAGCAGGTTCGCAGGGAGCACCACCGCCTGCCAGTCCCCGCAAACGCCGTACGTGGCTAGCGGGCGTGGGCGCGTTCCTCGTCGTCTTACTGGTCATTGGGGCCAGTATCGTGGTATTCGCTGTAGTGGGTCAACGCCATAGCAGCACGCAAACGCCTCCCACCGGGCAATGGCAACAAGTCCAGCAGGGGTACCTGTTCCTCTCGCTAGAGGCTGCGCCCAGCAATCCATCGGTCTTGTACGCGTGCGCTACAAAGTCTGCCGTCGTTTCCAACCAGGATGGTCCTGGCACAGTCACCATCTTGCGCAGCGCCGATTTTGGAGGTCACTGGCAGGATATTGGTGGGCATCTGCTGACGGGTGATGCTTGTGAGCTTGCCATCAATCCCACCAACAGCAACGAAATCTATACCATCAGCATCTCAAATACCTCACAGCTCTCGGCCACACTTAAGCATAGCACCGATGGCGGGCAGACATGGGAAACTATTGTGCCGAGCCTGAGCGTGCCTGATAGCGCCACGAAGGTATCCTGGTTCGTGCAGCAATTGCGCGTTGAGGGCAACAGCCTGTACGGTATACAGTCGTTTGTGCCTCTTCCACTTCCAAAGGAATTGCCATCCCCCCCGCCGATCGCTAAAAGTTTGCCGCGCCTGGTGACAAGCTCTGACGGCGGACACACCTGGAGCGTCATTGACAACCGGTTCTCTACTCAAGTGCTGGGTTCGCAGCACTACGTTCTCGACCCTGCTCATCCAGGGACCATTTATGAACTGGTTGGAAAACCCTGGTTCCCCGTCGAGAGTACCCAACCGCAGAACCCGATACCCGGTTTTGCCATCGATCAAGCGCTGTACAAGACTACCGACAACGGCGCGAACTGGCGTCTGCTTTTGCATGCCTTGCCCTTTGGATCGCAACTGCAAATCGCCAGCAACAATCCGCAAATTCTCTACGTCGGCGGAACGCCCGGGCCGCTTCCATTGGTGGCGCCAAGCGGTCAACCGCAGCAATCGCCACCCACCTACCCCATTGGTTTCTTCCAGCTGCAAGTCAGCCGGGACGGAGGCGCAACCTGGAAGCAGGCGGCCAGGGCACCTGACCAATCCAGCATTCAGAACTGGTTTGTCAGCGCCGATGGACATGTCTATGCCTCGCCAACTATGACCTATAGTGTGCCTGGAGGACAGGGAACCGCCGTACCTGGGACGGCGATACCACCAATCCGGCCTACAATTGTCACAACTCCGCCTGCTGTTACCCAGCCTGTGGGAACTCCACCTTTGGGTGGAACACCGTTAAACGGGTCGGTCAATAGCGTGCCGCCTTCGTATTCCGAGGCGCCCCAGGCGTTCATACTGAGCTACGATCCCACCAGCGATAGTTGGAGCCAGGTGACAACGCCTCCTACCAATGGACAATTGGTACAGGTTACGCCTGTGAGTACCAGAGGCGGTGCTGCTTTGTGGTTTGTGGGCTATCCCAATAACCAATTCGCTTTGTACAGGTATGTGGTGTAGTTCATCCGTGCCATCGGGTGGCGAATTGTTGGGTGATGTCGAGGTACTGGGTTCCGTAGGTTACGCTCGGTTCGATCATGGCGCCCTCAAACCATTCGTTGAAGGTGGTGATGGTGACCCAGTCGGGGTTGCTTGAGAGGGCGCCGTTCCAGCTCGTGCGATATGTTGCGCCGTTGTTGCGTGGCACAATATATGTTCCTTTGCGTCCAGGTACCTTTGTATCGTTATAGCCCGGCAGGACTCCTGCTGCCCAGATTTTCTGGGTGTGGTGTGCCTGGTTAAAGGCGTTGATCTTCGCGCGGAAACCCTGGTCGACCGCGGCAATGTTGTTATGCAAAATACCCCAGTAGGCTGCGCTGAAAAGGTGCAGCCCGTCGAACACGTTCAGTAGGCTGGTATCGACGCCCTCTGCCGACCAGATGGTGGCGTTATGGGGATCAACCTGGCTGCGTACCGCCTGCCATAGTGCGAGCGTGCGCCCGTTTCCCAGCGGGTTCCAGAAAAAGATCACCGGCTTGCCATGCCAGTGGAAAAAGTAGTTGCTATTCGCGTAGGTAGTGAGGATGTAACGAAGCTGCCGGACGATGTTGTTGAGACCCTGTAACGCGGGCGCATCGCTTTCAAAGTAGATGGTCGAGGCGAAGCGTGTGCCTGTGGTCTTCTCTAGCGCCGCGGCGTGCGCCAGTACCCTGGCAAAATTGGTATCAGTTTTATCTCCTTGACCCCACCATGAACTGATGAAGCCGGTAATACCCGCGTGCGCTGCCCACTTCACCTGGCGATCAATCGTCGCATCGCTGCTGGAGTCATATCGAATGGTGGGCAGATCGGACATGGTGCAGGGGCACCACGTCGATGGCGTGTACCAGGAGTAATAAAATGCCAGTACGGGGCGATTCGGGTTGATTGTTGAAGACGGGAGCGGAATGGAGCCCGGATGTAAACCGGTGGGTGTGCCTCGCTGTCCTTGCGTATTGTCTGTGCGCGCAGCACTTGATACGAAGCAATGTTGACAGGACGAATAGGTGCCAGGCCCGTCGGCATAGGTCTCAGAGTTTCCTATGCCAAAAAGCATGATCAACAGAAGCAATGGGATGCATAGCAGTTTCGCCAGAGATGCAGGGATAGCGCGAGCCCGCTCCATCATCAGACTCCTTCCAGGAAATAGACAAATGTCACTATGTCATAGTATACCAGAGTGTATAATCGTTAAGTTTGGATGGAGATGTATAGGAAAATGGTCATATACAAAAAGGACATCTCAACCACTCAATGGCTGAGGTGTCCTTTTTTAGGGAGCCGGGTACTATTATCCCGTATATCCAAGCACGTCGGTGCCGCCGGGGTCGCCGAAGTAATTGAAGTATAGCGGGCGCTCGGCTACCACGGTTCCTGAATGGCCCATAACCTGGATATCCATTGAGACCTCGTAGCCGATGTAGCTGGGGTTGGTGGGATAGGCGCTTGCCAGCGGTACCACCAGGTTGTTGATAAACACGGTGCTGCGGCTCTGCGGCGGCAGTTGCAGTTGCTCCTGCACGATGGTGTTATCGGCAAACGGTCTCTGCCGCGGTAGTCGGGTTCTGTAGGGTGAGGTATTCGTTGAAACTACCCAGGGTGTAGCCCTCGGCAAAGGTGTAGACGGTGTGGCTGGATGGACCGGCCTCGCCCACGACATCGGTTCCACCTGAGATGAATTGCGGCCCGTAGTGGAAGTACATCAGGCGCTCCGCCACTATCGAGGGGGTGCTGCTATAGACCTCCGCCAAGACTGAGCCAGTGGGGGTGCAGTTGCAGCCGCTTACGGGGTGCTTGTAGGCGTTGTTTACGTCGAAGTAGTCCTGGCTGAAAGCTCCCACCATCACCGGCACGGTCTGCACGGTGCCGTTGGTGTATTCCAGCTTCACATCTACCTGAGCGTTGGTGTTGGTGAAATTCGCCAGCACCAGGTACTCCTGGAAATTGGTGCCCGTGCCGGTATAGCCTTCGGCGAAGAGCCAATCGCTGCCTGTGTTTGGCCCGAGCGTGGTCGCCCCTATTGCGGATGCCGCGCCGCTCGTCCAGCCCCCAGCCGTCGAGACATAGTCATTAAAGTACATGGGCCGCTCTACCACGATGCCGATATCGGATGTGACCTTGATAGCGAATTGCGAGTGTACGCGGGGGATGCCGGTTCCGCGCTGCAATGGCCCGACGTTTACCGAATCGCTTTCTACAGCGTTACCGCTGCTGTAGTACGTGATCTGCACGTGGGCGGTACTGGTCGAGCTGGGATTGAGAATGGTGATAAAGGTGCTATTGATAGTAGGCCCTGCCAGGCGGCTATCGCCCTCGGCAAAGTAGAACAACGTATTGACGGCGTTGGTTGCGCCCATCACATCGGTGCCGCTCTTGATGCCGTGAAAGTTGAAGTACATCGGACGTTCCGCTACGATGGGTACGGCAGGCGTGGATTGCGTCGCTACCGACTGCACGATGGCCGAGATGGCCTGCTGCGGCGCAGTGGTCGAGACGCCGAGGTCGGCATTGACGCTGATAGTAAAACGCGTGCTGGGCGTCACAGTATGTTGTTTGACTACTGCGGAATGATTCTGGAAGAGATAGGTGACATTGACGGTGGCGGTTTTGACCGGGTCGGGGTTGAGCAAGGTCAGGTACTCGGTGAAACCGCCGCCAACGCTGCCCTCCGCGAAGTACCAGGTGGTGTTGGCGGGCGAGGTGCGCGCGCTGGTCTGGGCTTTGGCCAGCATTTCCAGGTCGCTCGCCAGTGGCAGCGCGTTATAGCTTCCCAGCCCGGTTGCCATATCGTAATCCGCTGTTGCCGGGTATTCGTTATTACCGTCGCCCGTCGTGTAATTATTGCCGGTCTTCACGTCATGAAAATCGTTGGTGTAACTGGTCGATGAGGCGTTCTGGTCGATGGAGTAGAGCAGCGGGTTGATGAACCCAAGGTTGAAGTTCCCGTCGTGCAGCGACTTCTGGTTGGCAAGCGCGATCATGGCCGCCCACATGGGAGCCGCCGCCGAGGTACCCCCAACCGCAATGAAGGGTGCACTTGTACTGCACCCTGACGCCGATATGGTGCAGTACATGAGGTAGCCCAGATTGGGATCGGCATTGAGCGAGATATCCGGCACTTCGCGGCAGTAACTTCCCATGGCTGCGCCGCAGGGGATGCCAGAGCTAAAGGTGGGATTGATGGCACTCGGAACCTGCTGCCAGGAGGGCATGGACCAGAGGCTGCTCACACCACCCCCGCCCGCGTGTGTGCCATCATTCCAGGCCACCTCGGAGCCATACGTGCTGCCGGAGGCGAGGCTCAGCGATGTACCACCGACGCCCGTCACATATGGTTGCGATGCTGGATCGTCTACGCTGGGCGTGGTGGGGGTCGTTTGGCCGCAGTCATTGCTGCCGGAGTCGCCGGAAGCCGCGAAAATGCTCTGACCCTGCGCGGCGGCCACCATGAACAGGGTATTCTCCTGGGTATAGACGGCCTGGGAGAAGCCGCTTGATTCACAACTTCCCCAACTCGTGCTGACCACCGGCACCGCGTCACTGACGATCCGACTCCAGTCAGCCAGGTAGCCGACGGCATTGTTGGCAGCCTCGTACACTTTCAGCCCGGCAAGTTTGGGGGCCGCGCTCAGCACGAGTTCCATGTCCAGTTCGACCTCAATTGCCCCTGCGCCCGGCGCACTGCCTGTGCCACCATTGACGAGGATGCGGCTGATGGGAACGGAGGAACCTCCATAGCAAGCCATATAGCTCGTGATGTCGGCCTGCGCATAGTCATCGAGTTCGAGCAGCCCGACCATTTGCCCTTCGCCATGAAAGCCCGCACTGTAGAGCGAAGTAAGATTGTATGCCGAAGCAGTCTGGCTGGGGACATAATAGTTATAATTCGGGCCTGACTGCTGGGCAAGACAATTGACGTTATGAGAGCTGGTGGTCGTAATATGTTTGGTCGAGAGCACAGGAGGATGCGAGAACTGGCGCACCGTGTCCAGGCCAATGATGCTTGAAATCACCGGCGCGAGATACGCGGGAACGCTGGGGTCGCTGCCCGGCGCGTAAAAAATCCTGCCATTGGGTGCGCGATAATTGTTGATCTGTATATGAAATGCCTGTTCGGCCTGCCCGATAGTTCCCTTGAAACCTATGGTCAGGTGCTGCGAGTAGGTCGAGGTTACACTGAAGCTCGCCTGCTGCATATACGCAATCAGCGCGGACTGACTGGCAGGTGCGGGAGCATACGCCCTGGCGATCTGCGGGGGTGAGGTAGCGATGCGCCGTCGTGGAATGTGGGTGCGACATCGTATCCACATAGTTTTTGAGCGATTGCTGGTTTCTCAACTGGAACCCGACCAACAGTTGCAGCGGGATATTGGGATCGGTTGGTCCCTGTAACGTACTTCTTTTAACCAGGCCTGGCACATGTCCATGCAGTTGTACCAGGCTGCTGGCCTGCACGTTTTTCGAGTGCCCAAAAGGGAAAAGGCGGTAGGTAACGAACGTTCCTAAAAGCAGAACACAAAGCAGAGGAATAGCAAATAATAGTTGCACTCGACGCGGAGTGCGCGTACGTCTCCCACGTACATTAAATCGCGCGGTAGCCATAGATGTGTCTCCTGATTCAAATAGATTTGCGAATTGTTGGTACATAGATATACTTCAAGCCACCTGTCCCGGCTTCCAAACGTATTGACGTATGGCTGAATGCTAGATAACATCATCCACTGTGGGTAGGACTTTACCTGGGCAAGAGCGGGCCGAATTATGCCAGGGCAGGGGCAAGCCCAGCCCGTACCCTATACGAAGGGCGATTCCTGGTGCTTTGTAAAATGTTGTTGAGTCGAACGTGAACATAGGATGGAGAGGCGCGATGTATGGTTATTTCAAGGAGAGCGGCATGTACTATTCCGTCGCTATTGCTGGTATACTACTAACATGGCCTATTGGGGTAAGCAAAGGGAAATTTCCACAGTCAGAGGGGCTGCAAGGACTGGTTTATAAGCAGTCCGCCCACAGGCTGCAAGGACTGGAAAGTGCGCATGCCAGCATGAAAACACGAAAGCCCAACGATGCTCAACCCATCGATGGAACCTCATGTCCTGATGATGCGAGTGTTCTAGATTTTGGCATGCTCTACGAGAAATTTCGCCGGCCGATTCACTCCTATCTATATCGTTTGCTGGGCAGCCAGGAAGACGCGGACGACCTTACGCAAGAAGTATTTACTCGGGCCTATATTGCCTGGAATGACCTGTATGATCGCGACAATCTTTCACCCTGGCTCTATCGCATTGCCACCAATTTATGCGTCGATCATCTCCGGAGGCGCAAGCGTATTTCCTGGTGGCCGTTGACGCGCGGTAAGTACGACAAGCATGCTGGCGAGGGCCGGGTAGACGATGATGCATCCTACCTACCATCGAATAGCGGTGGAATCCCGGAGGTTGGTGAGCGGGAACACATCCGGCGCGCCCTGGCAAATATGCCACGCGATTATGCTATCGTGCTTGTGCTGAGCGCGGCCCAGGGAGTTCCATACCAGGAAATAGCGGCCATCGTAGGTATCTCGCCGAATGCTGCCGCCACCCGCATTTCACGGGCGAAGCGCATGTTTGCGGAAGTGTATCAACGCATGAATGATGCAGAGCCTGGAGAGCAGGAGTGATGAGTATGGACAACAGCAATTTGCCACCATTACCCAGGGCAGGGGAGGTTGGTCCCGAGGTGTGTGCAGTTGTGCGCATCTACCTTGCGGTCATCGATGATCTTACAGCGGAACAGGTAGAACTGCTATCTGAACATGTCGTCGCCTGCGCTGCCTGCGGCGCCACCCACCTGGTTGGCAGTTTCGCCGCCACTGCTCCGTCGCAGCGGGTTGACGCTGCCGTTCAAGCCATGATGACTGCGCAGCCAGGGAAAAGAACTCCGGTTGCCACGCGCCGCTCTACGCGGGGGCGCAGCGTCCCGCGTCGCCGTGCTGCCTGGATTGTGGGTGAACTGGTCGCGGCGGCGGCTATCGTGCTGGCGCTTTTCACTTCAGCGCACTTCTTTGGACTCTTCGGAAATGCAGGACCTCAATCGGCATTTGCTTTACCCAGCACACTCTCCTGGAGCCAGTACGTCGTATTCCATACTGAGAACCGTCTCGGGACGCGTGGTGAACTCTACCAGGTGGAGACCTATCACGACCTCGGCACAGACGCTATGCACGTCGAGACGACGATGGACGGCCAGGTCGATGTGGTGGTGGTGAGCGACAACCACGAAATGCTTGGTATGGATATGATCCATCATGTCGCGCAAATGGGTACAGACTCGTGGATGGTCGATGACTCCTTGTTCGACCTTTCGCAACTGCGTCACGATATACAGACGCATAACGCCGTTTACCTGGATACCGACTCCTTCAAAGGCCAGAAAGTCTACCGCATTCGCTGGAAAGATGGTCTCGTCTTGCTGCTCGATATGCAGTATCGCCCCGTCAACGTCCTGCGGGGAGCTGTAGGCCCCGGAACAGGCGCACCCATCTACACGACTCTCAAACTGATGCCTTCCTCACAGGTGTCATCCTCCATGTGGGATATGAGTGTCCCTCATGGGTTTCAGATGGGTCAGTTGCCTGAGAAACCCTAAGTTGACCCACGTGGCTGTGAGAGGATACAATTATAAGGAGAAGCATTCCACGATGATGTGGAGCAGGGGCTAACGTTTATCGCCCCAAAGGAGAACAAACACATGGCAGAACCAACAGCTGTTGTTGTCGCGGCGGTGCGTACAGCGACCGGAAAATTTCTGGGCGGTCTATCCAGTTTTACAGCGCCTCAATTGGGAGCAATTGTTATAAAAGAGGCGGTACGTCGTTCGGGGATTGAGCCGAACACGATAGACGAAGTAATCATGGGCAATGTCGTCTCGGCAGGGGTAGGACAGGCTCCTGCGCGCCAGGCCGCCATTCATGCTGATCTGCCCGTCGATATCCCCGCCTTTACCGTGAACAAGGTCTGTGGCTCAGGACTCAAGGCGGTCATGCTTGCGGCCCAGGCCATTCGAGCTGGCGATGCCCAGGCATTTGTGGCCGGTGGAATGGAGAGCATGTCTAATGCACCCTACCTGTTGACCCAGGCGCGTACCGGATATCGCATGGGCGACGCCAAAATGATCGACGCTGTGGTGCATGATGGACTGTGGTGCGCCTTTGAAAATATTCACATGGGCAGCGAAGCCGAAATCATTGCCGAAAAGTTCGGTGTGACGCGTGAAGAGCAAGACCAGTACTCGTTTCAAAGCCATCAACGCGCCGCCGCCGCTACCGCAGCAGGACGTTTTAAAGATGAGATCATTCCTGTAGAAGTCAAGCAGAAGAAAGGCGTTCTAGTCGTAGATACGGATGAACCAATTCGTGGCGATACCTCGATGGATGTGCTGGCCAAACTCATGCCCGTCTTCCAGCAGGGCGGCACGGTCACGGCGGGCAACGCTCCCGGCTTGAGCGATGGAGCCTCGGCCACCGTCGTCACAGAACGAGAGTTTGCGAAGGCGCAGGGTTTGCCCGTGCTGGCACGCATCACGGGCTATGCCTCAGCCGCTATCACGCCCCGCTACATCTTTGCCGCACCCACGCGCGCCGTCCACCGGCTGTTAGAGCGCACCGGCCTCAGGATCGGCGACTTTGACCTGATCGAGGTGAACGAGGCTTTTGCCGCGCAGACCCTGGCCAACGGCAAAGAACTGGACTGGGATTGGTCGCGCGTCAATGTCAACGGCGGAGCCATTGCCCTGGGTCATCCCATCGGCTCCAGCGGCTCTCGCGTCCTGACAACGCTCATCTATGAATTGCGCCGCCGCGGTGGTGGCCGTGGATTGGCGACGCTCTGTTTGGGCGGTGGTGGAGCTGTGGCGATGTCGGTGGAAGTTTCGTAGGGATGAAGTGACAGGAGTGTCAACGGCGCATAATCAAAACCTTAAAATTGCCC
>VBFM01000136.1:0-4623 GCA_005882595.1 Chloroflexota bacterium | reverse complement strand
CCCACTCCAAGTATCTGCCCTCTGATTACCGCAGTTGGCCTCTTGCTCGTCTTCATTGGTCTGCTGCTACAGATCATTGTCGCGGCTATTGGAATCCTGATCGTCGTGGCTGCCTTACTCTGGTGGACACTCGGTACAAATACAGCCAGCAAGCCGCTTGCTATTGAGGCGAGCTGAAGTAAGTATCCCCGGTATAGATAAATTTCTTATAGGCATTCTGCTCAAGGAGGTACCTCATGACACAAATCAGTGTAAAGGCCGCAACCATACTCGATGCACGTCCAGAAGATGTCTACGCAACTATCGCTGATTATCGGCATGGACACCCCAATATTCTCCCAAAAGAGAATTTCTATGATCTCCAGGTCGAGCAGGGAGGCTATGGCGCAGGCACAATCATCCACTTCAAAATGAAAGTACTCGGAGTAGAACAGGCCTTTTATCAGCGTGTCAACGAACCAGAGCCAGGCCGCGTGCTGGTCGAGCAAGATATCGACTCCCCTCAAAACGTCGCCACCACCTTTACCATCACCCCTGTGGAGAATTCACAGAAGTCCCATGTCGAGATCTCCACCACCATGAACGCAAGCCCAGGTTTCAAAGGCCTGGTCGAACGCATTGTTGTCCCTATCATTAATCCCCAGGTGTATCGTAAGGAACTCAAGCAGCTTGAGGCAGTTGCTCAAAAAAGAAGAACACAATAATTGTTTGCACCATATTCGAATCCGATCCACCTGATCCCCGCTGCTCCTTATCAACGATCATCGATTGTGCCTGTCTCCAAAATGCTAGCCAATACGTATACTGTACGTACCCTTTAAAATTCGATGAAAAAGAACTCATCCTGTAATCGACAGATACAGGATGAGGTAGATTGCATGTCACGTCAGTAAATTCTGGCGTGCTAGAAGGGAAATAGATGCAAGGTAATACGTTGAATGGCATGCGAGTTGCCATTATAGTTACAACCGACTTTGAGCAAGTAGAGCTGACCGAGCCAAAGAAAGCCCTTGAGCAGGCGGGAGCTACCGCAAAGATTGTCTCCCCCCAACCCGGAACAATCCAGGGCATGAATCATGATGTGAAGGCCGACACCTTCAATGTAGATATGACCCTGGACCAGGCTAATCCCGATGATTTCGACGCGGTCATGCTGCCCGGTGGCGCATTGAACGCCGACTCATTAAGGATGGAGCAGAAGGCGCGCGATTTTGTGAAGAGCATGGATGCCAAAGGCAAGCCAATGGCAATCATTTGCCATGCCCCATGGCTGCTCGTTTCATCAAACCTCGTGAGAGGTCGCACCATGACGAGCTACTACACCATCCAGGACGACATCCGCAACGCCGGTGCCAACTGGGTTGACCAGGAAGTCGTCAACGACCGCAACTGGGTTACCAGCCGCAGCCCAAAGGACCTGCCAGCCTTCAATCCCGCCATGGTCAAGCTCTTCGCTACCACCAAAGTAACACAACGTTCGTAGTAACCCCCCGTATGTAGTGGCGGGGCTTGTCCCCGCCATGATGGACATTTTTCCAGGGCGGCCCTCGCGGTCGCCCAATACGCATCAACCTAAGAAAAGCCCATCAACATCCGTAGGGGCGGGAGTGGACGAGGATGTGGGGTTGGGACGCTTGCGTCGCCCGCGTCCTGTTCCTCTCACTGATATCTTGCCGAAACACGACCACTTCCCCACCCCGCGGGCGACCATAAAGGCCCTCCCATCCCCGCATCGTCCACCCTCGCCCCTACGGATCGCCCGGCCTCCTGCCTGACTTCCCGGCTTCGGTTGATGCCTCTTGGGCGACCCTCGCTCCCACTTCCCCCGCAACGTTCAGGCGCTTGTAAGGTACACCTCTCAAGCTGCAAGTCATATATCAGGCTTCCGCACAATAATCACACTGGTATCATCTCTGTTACGAGGTACTTTTGTTGGAAACACAAAAACGTATGGAAGTCGAAGATCAAGCGCCAATACCTGAGCCAGCGCCTAAAAGCAAAAATAGAAGCAAGCGCAGTATCACCATCTTTATCGTAGTGAGCCTGTTCAATGTCGGCCTGCTTGCGCTGCTCTGGACACTCCTGTTGACTCCGGCGAAAAATGCGACACCTGCATCATCGGACCCATTGATTGGACATGCCGCACCAAATTTTACTCTGGCCGCACTCGCAACAGGCACACACGGGGCATCAGACCTCTCCCTCTTAAATTTTAAGGGAAAACCCGTGATGCTGAACGTCTGGAGTTCAACCTGCGGGCCATGTATCGCCGAAGCGCCGTTCTTGCAATCACAATGGCAACAGGCGCGCTCGAAAGGGGTCGTCTTTCTTGGTATTGACTTTCAGGATACACAGAGCGATGGCCTGCGCTTCTTACAGCAAAATGGCATCACCTATCCCAATGTGCTGGACTCAACTGGATCGGTTTCGATTGACTACGGCGTCACAGGCACGCCAGAGTCCATCTTTATCAATCGCCAGGGCACCGTTGTCAGCAGAGTCATCGGCCAATTGACCGCGCAAACATTACAGCATAACCTGCAATTGATTACAAGCTAAGCAGATGTTAGAAATTCGTTTGATTATGCGTGCGGCACATATACTTGCCGCCGCAGCGTGGGTAGGTGGAAGTATCTTCTACCTGGCAGTAGCCCTGCCCGCACTGCGCAATGGTGGGTCTGCACCAGGAGTAGCCGGGCAGATTGCCGCGTTATTCAAGCGCGTGGTGAATATCTGCATGGGGGTGTTGCTCTTGAGCGGCGCGTACCTGACCTTTGATCGCCTGACCACGACCTCGCTGGGCTGGCCTTACCTGGTCGTACTGGTTCTCAAGATCACTGCCGCCCTCACCCTGTTCGTACTGGCAATTTATCTTGGACAGAGCAATATACGGCGGCTGGCAAAGCGCACAACCCGGCTCTCAAAAGCCGCGCCGCAGTTGATGCTGGCCCTCGGTATTCTGGTATTTTTGCTTGGCGCGCTCCTCAACACTTTGTTTGAGGCAACCATCGCACCAAAATAACATACTGTTCGTAGGGAGTAGAAAGCGTGCAAACTGCTCTAAATGCGTCATCGGACGAGGTAAAATCATTGCCACCACGTAAGCGACGCTTGCCGGTTAGCTTTATTTTGGGCGGTATCGCTATCCTGGGTGCCGTGATCTACCTCGTGTTCGCAAATACACAGGCCAACGCAGTCTACTACATGACCGTTTCGGAACTGAGAAACTGTACCACCTGTGCCACCCAGTCTGTGCGCGTAGCCGGCGTGGTACAGCAGGGATCGATTGTGCATGACGATGCGCATCAGCAAATTCGCTTCGTCATCGCTGATGATAATGGTCGTCAAACACTACCGGTAGTGTACACGGGTATCGTGCCTGATATCTTCCGACCCGGCATCACCGTCGTCGTCGAGGGCCACTATACCGCTCATGCGCCATTTCGAGCTGCGACGCTGCTGGCAAAATGCCCATCAAAATTCCAGGCTGCGACCCCTGGCACGTAAGGATTCATCGTGTATTTTTCTGATCTCGGTTTTATTGCGCTGATACTGGCGGCAGCTTTTGCCATCTTTGCCATCCTCGCGGCTATAGTAGGCGCGCAGCGCGGCAATGTCCCCCTGATCTCCAGCGCGAAACGTGGTGTGCTTGCCGTCACCTTCTTTTTACTGCTGGCCTCGGCATCGCTCATCGCCTCATTCCTGACGCATGATTTCGGAGTAAGCTACGTTGCCCAGCATTCAAGCCTCTCCATGCCCTGGTACTATACACTGTCGGCTTTCTATGGTGGGCAGGAAGGCTCACTGCTTTACTGGGCTTTGATGCTCTCCATTTTCTCCGCTATCTTCATCTTCACCTCAAAGCGCGCACCCACCGCGCTCGTACCATATGTGATGGCCACCCTGATGAGCATCGAAATTTTCTTCCTGCTCATGCTCACCACTGTCTCAAATCCCTTTGCGCGCCTGCCATCACCCTTGCCCGATGGCATCGGTCTCAACCCGCTATTGATGGACCCCGGCATGCTCGTGCACCCACCCATGTTACTGATGGGCTACATGAGCTTCTCCGTCCCCTTTGCCTTCGCCGTCGCTGCCCTTGTCACGGGTCAGCTGAGCAGCGATTGGTTGCGCGCCATCCGCCGCTGGACGCTGGCGGCATGGTCAATTCAGACCACAGGGCTGATACTTGGCGCGTGGTGGGCCTATCATGTGCTCGGCTGGGGTGGCTACTGGGGCTGGGACCCGGTAGAAAATGCCGCGCTGCTCCCCTGGCTGACTGCGACGGCATTTCTGCATTCCACCATGGTACAGGAACGGCGCGGCATGCTCAAAGTGTGGAATCTGAGCCTGGTCATGCTCTCGTTTGCCCTCGCCATCTTCGGCACATTTGAGGTGCGCAGTGGTCTCATCAGTTCGGTCCACTCCTTTGCGTATTCGGCTATCGGGGGCTATTTTCTGGCGTTCCTGGCGATTGTAATCGTCTTTAGCATCGCCCTCTTCCTCTTCCGCTTGCCAAAACTGCGGCCTGAACAAGAATTTGATTCGGTGCTATCGCGTGAGGGAAGCTTTCTCCTCAACAATCTCCTGCTGGTTGGTGTTACCTTCGCCACTTTGTGGGGG
>VBFM01000135.1:0-4956 GCA_005882595.1 Chloroflexota bacterium | reverse complement strand
GCCAAATAAGATGATGGTCTGTTGGCTGCGGCCACGCAGGAAGGCATAGGCGTTTTGACGACCGGTCGGGTCACCTGGCAAGGGATCGAGGCCAATTGCGGTATAGGCTTGCTCCATTCCGTCTTGCTGTAGCAAGTGTAGCACTTCCCTGGCCACCAGAATCTCTCCCTGGCCTGGGCTAACGCTGCGGATATGGACGAGTTGTGTTGTATAACGCTTGACTTCATGGTACCAATCGTTGGTATTACGAGTTCCCATGTGGATGCTCCTTCAGTTGTGTTCTTTATGAGAGATTAATCGTTGTGTTGTCTGGTTGTCAAGGACAGCTTGATTTGAATGGGTAAGATGTAGGGGCGCAATTCATTGCGCCCAGATACAGGGAATCGGCGTGGGAAGAGGGCGCAATGAATTGCGCCCCTACATAGATTGTCGGACCACAAGATGATTGGACACGCACGAAGAGGAAACGTATAATTAGCTCAGGCTTCCGCTGTTCAATGAAGAAGAGAGGTAAGATTGTGAATATTCATTTTATCGGGGTGCCTTTAGACCTGGGCGCAGGTACGCACGGGGTAGACCTGGGGCCGAACGCTATTCGTTATGCTGGTCTGGGTCTTCAGCCCTCCATTGAGGAACAACTCAGTAAACTTGGGCATTCCCTCATCGACGAGGGGAACCTGGTCATTCCCCAACCCAGGATTATGCCAAAACACCAGGCTCATCCGCGCCTGCGGAATTTTGAAACGATTGTCAGTGTGTGCGAGGACCTGGCGGCGATAGTCGAGCGGAATTGCCGACCTGATGATTTTCCCCTGGTGATCGGCGGCGATCATAGCCTGGCGCTGGGATCAATTACGGGGGTGGTGAAGGCGCGCGGCCCGATGGGTATTCTCTGGATTGATGCTCACGCCGATTTCAACACGGATGAAACGACTCCAAGCGGTAATATTCACGGGATGCCACTTGCGGCGCTGGCGGGATTTGGTAATAAGCAGCTGGTGGAACTGGGAGGCTTTGGCCCCAAAATCGATCCCAGAAATGTGGCGATTATTGGCTCACGCGACCTCGATCCAGGCGAGAAGGCCTTTCTGCGCGAGATTGGGGTACACGTCTTCACGATGAAAGAGATTGATCGCCTGGGTATGGCCACGGTTATGGAACAGGCCATTGAACTTGCCACCGATGGTAATAGCGGTCTGCATGTCAGCTTCGATATAGACGCGGTTGATTCTATGTACGCACCCGGCACCGGCACAAAAGTCGCGGGTGGCCTGACTTACCGTGAGGCGCATCTTGCGCTGGAATTGATTGCCGATTCGGGGAAACTGACTTCGCTGGATATTGTCGAGGTCAATCCAACGCTGGATCATGAGAATCGTACAGCGATTCTGGCAGCCGAGTTGATTTTGAGCGCGTTTGGGAAGCGTATTTTTTAGCGTCGGATGGATCAACTTCGGACAACCCTGATGGGTCCATCTCAGAATAAAGCTAATTTCTGCGATGGACCCATCACATGTCGCTAAATGCGCTCCAGCGGCACGAAGCCCATCAGCCTCAGCGCGTTGTCCAGCGTTTGCACAGTGGCGCGCACGAGTTGTGCGCGAAACGCTTTCACCTGCTCCTGCGTTTCTTTTACGATGGGCGGCGTGTGTTCGTAGAAGTCGCTGAAGTGCGCGGCAAGGTCGTAGACGTAGGAGGCCAGCATATGCGGGGCGAGCTGGCGGGTTGCCTCGCTGAGCGTGCGCGGGTAGGCGTCGATGTGGCGGAGCAGTTCCCATTCGCTCTGATCGAGCTGGTCGGGTAAGGCCTCGAGTTGCTCGGGGACCTCGTAGCCCGCTTCCTCCAGTTTGCGCAGGATACTGTTGGCGCGCGCGTAGGCATATTGCAGGTAGACGCCCGTATCGCCGTTGGCGCGCAGCACCTCGTCCATGTCCAGGGCGATGATCTGCTGGGGGCTAAAACGGACCATGAAGTAGCGAATGGCCGAGGCAGCTAGAATTGCCGCCGTTTCATGGGTGATCTCTGGCTTGGCCTCCTGCATTTTCGCGGCCGCTTTATTGATGAGGTCGTCGGCCTTTACCTCGATGCCCTTGCGGCCAGACATAGCGTAATACTCGCGCCCATCGGAGGTATCGACGCCCAGGCTGGCGGCTGTGGCGGCAGAGAGCGTCACCACTGCATAGGAGAGATGCGTTGAATTCTCGGCCTGCTCGACATATCCCAGGCGGCGCAGGCTCTCATACACCACTTGCTGTGGGTACGATTGGCGCACATCGATGACGTTAATGGCCCATTTCGCATGACCAAAGCGTTTGGGATCGGACTCCATCTCGGCCGGCATGGTGTCCTGCGCCGGGCGCATAGACCAGAGCAGGCGCCCATCGTGCTGGCGGCCCCAGGGAACAAAGTGCAACTGCACGTCGAGATCATCGGTCAGGCCAAATTTCCAGAGTTGATAGGCGATGTCCTTGCCTGTGTAGGTGGCGGTGCCATCGCTTTTGACCACGATTTTGTCGCTGGTGTGATCGCCTTCGTCTGTCGGCGCTTCTCCATCACCGAAAGGCACCACCCAGCAGCCCGCCAATGGGCCAGTCTCCGGATGTTCCAGCACGCCGCGATCGCGCAGCATTTCGAAGGTGCGTTTCCACAGGCCCGCGCCGAGAATGGCGGACTCCCAGGTTAACAGGTCATAGGAGATGTTAAGCCGCGCCACGGTCGCCAGGTGCGCCTTTACAATCTTGCGCGAAAGGTCGGCAGCCAGGTCGGCAATGGGCTGTTCTCCATGCTCGATGGCATACAGAACCATCTTGCGCCGTTCAAGCAATTCCGGCTGTTGATCGTAGGCTTTGCCAACAGCTACATAGAGGCGTGAACAGTAGTAGTCGAACGATTCGCCTGGTAGCTGGTCGGTGCCTTCGGGGAGTTCCAGGATACCCTCCGGCAGGAGCAAGAAGCCAACCACCACGTCGGCAACCTGCACACCTGTATCATCGATATAGTTCTCGGCCTCGACACGATAGCCTTGCGAACGCAGCATGCGCACAACGGTGTCACCGAGAGAGGCGTTGCGCAGGTGACCGACATGAGCAGCTTTATTGCTATTGATGTTGGTATGCTCAACGATTACTTTGGTAGCGGTACCCGCATCACTCTGCCCGAAATCGGCCCCGGCATCCAGGACGCGCTCGATAATCTCGTGTCCAATGACGGGGCGGTTCAAGCGAAAGTTGAGGTAACCAGGTTTGGTGACAGTGAGTTCCGAGATGGCAGGGGTTTCCATACCACGCAGTATGGCAGCCAGCCCTTCAGCAATTTCGAGTGGAGGGCGGCCCAGTTTATTTTTAGCTGACCATGACATTAACGGGATCGAATAATCGCCAAAACTGGCCTGCGCCGAGAAACGCAGGTCTATAGTTAACTGCTCAATATCGCAGGTGATTTGTTCTTGCGCAATATAGGCCGCGGCTGCCTGTTTGATAAGCGAGACGAGATAATCGTGAAGATCACCGGGTGTCACATCGGCGGTTTCTTGAGCCTGGCTGGTAATTGACATTGTTCCTCCACATCTACAAACGAGTGAATAATCCCTAAGTAATTCGCAACCACTATAACCTATGTGGCCCAGACGGTCAAGTTTTTGATGTTGTACTTTATGCTATACTGTGCTAGTGAAGTTATCGGCAGTGCGGCGGATAACCTGGAAGTTATCCGTCGTTTCTTTTTGTAACGAAGTTTATTCTATTGAGAAGCATCGGCTTTTGAGGTCGATATAGATGTAGGAGAGAGCATGACCACACAAGAACGCAAAGCTATTCCGGTCCCACCCGCAGAGCCCCGTAGTCCCATCCCAGCGCAGAACTTACGCATTCCTGGCCCGACACCCGTACCGCAGGAGATATTGTCTCAAATGACCCAGCCTATGATTAATCACAGGGGGCCAGAGTTTGCTGCTATTCTGCGTCGTGTAACGACACGTTTGCAATATTTCTTTCAGACGGCTTCGCCTGTACTGACGTTTGCAGCGTCTGGCACGGGGGGACAGGAAGCGGCTGTTGTTAATCTCTTTTCGCCGGGCGACCACGTGATTGTGATTTCGATTGGCGCGTTCGGCAATCGATTCGCGAAGATCGCGGGGGCGTACGGATTGCAGGTGACGCGCATCGATTTTCCTTGGGGGCAGGCGGCGAATCCTGCCAGCGTCGAGGCGCAGCTACAATCAAGCGCGCCGTATAAGGGCGTACTCATAACGCATAACGAGACCTCTACGGGTGTCGCCAACGATATGGAGACGCTGGCAGCCGTGATACGCCACCACAATCCAGACGCGCTGATCCTGGTTGATGCGGTAAGTTCGCTCGGCTGCGTGCCGCTGGAGATGGACGCCTGGGATATCGACGTGGTCTTCAGGGATGGATGACTCCGCCCGGATTGATGATGTTGGCAGCCAGCCCGCGCGCATGGGCGGCTAACAAAAACGCGAAGCTGCCGCGCTTCTACTTCGACTGGGAGCCGATGCGCAAGAAATTAGAGGTATGGCAGCACCCGGCTACACCGCCCGTTTCGCTTTTCTACGCTCTGGATGCGGCGCTAGAAATGATGCTAGCAGAGGGACGCGAGGCCATTTTCGAGCGGCACAAGCGCATGGGTGATTATGTGCGCTGGCGCGTTCAGGATATGGGTTTAGGCTTGTTGGCCAACCATGCCGATGCTTCAAATACGGTCACAGCGGTGCTTACACCTGAAGATGTCGATACGAAAGCGCTGCTGAAGAAGGTGCGCGAAGAGGATGGCGTGGTCTTCGGCGGCGGGCAGGAACACCTGGACGGTAAGATTTTCCGTGTGGGGCATATGGGCTTCTTCGAGGAGGTAGACCTGGTGGAGGCGTTGGATAAGGTGGAGAGCCGACTGCGGGAGTTTGGATTTCAGAAATGAACCACTTCCAGGGCGACTGCGAGG
>VBFM01000134.1:4641-5649 GCA_005882595.1 Chloroflexota bacterium | reverse complement strand
ACCTCCCGCGCAGCATCGGCCTGGTTGGTGATAATCATGTGCCGCAGGAAGATGGGGCGATTGAAATCGACACAATCACGGATGACCAGTTGCAGTTGCAAGCCAGGGTGGTGCAGTGTCACATGTGTTACCAGTGTCTCCTTTTCATAGAGTATTTCACGCTCCCATTCAGGTGCGTCAAACCAGGCAAAGCGCCCATCCACCCAGACACCCGTATGCGAAATATCGCCGGCCGTATGCAATGCCTGGCCAACGTGCGGCCAGTAAATATCGCGCAGGTTGTAGCTTTTGTCAAAATTGAGCAGGAGACTTCCGTTCCCGACAGGGATATCTCGAGGCATTGTCCGGACCTCTTTTCAGTTGTTGAGTAACCTTAATTGTACCATATCCTTATCGCCTGTTCCATTGCTGCCAAAGTACATATCACCCTCGACAGCATCCTTGCACTCAGGTATAATGCAAGCAAAGAGCGAGACGGGCATGCCCGATCCCGCGAACTCTCGTCGAGAACATCTTCGGTACGTCAAGGGAGCCATTCATGATCCAGAAACGTGTCTTAGTGCTTCAACATATCGAGCTTGATCCACCAGGCTATCTCGGTGAGTTGCTGCAGGAGCATTTCATTCCCTACGATGTGGTCATGGTGCAAGAGGGTCCTCTACCCGATCCCACGGCGTATGGCGCCATTCTCTCCCTGGGAGGGCCTGAGTATGCCGGTGATGAAGGGCTCTCCTACTTGATTCAGGAGAGACTGCTCATTCGTCGTGCCATCGACCAGGATATCCCTTTCCTTGGGATTTGCCTGGGGGGACAGTTGTTGGCCAGTGCGCTTGGCGCTCCCATTGTTCGCAAGGGCCTTACTGAAATCGGCTTTTTTGATGCCCACTTCACTGCGGAGGGGATGAGCGATCCCCTCTTTGCCGGTCTACCTGGCTACCAGCACATGTTTCACTGGCATGAGGATACCTTTACGCTTCCTGAGGGCGCGTTGCGCTTGGCTGTGAGGCC
>VBFM01000134.1:0-4612 GCA_005882595.1 Chloroflexota bacterium | reverse complement strand
GGCCTATGGACTGCAGTACCACATCGAATTGACGCCGGACTTGCTGAGTACCTGGGTACAGCATCATCCCTGGCGAGACCAGACCATCGCGCTTCTGGGGCGAGCAGCATATGAAGGCATCGGGCGAGAGGCACGCGATCTCTCCCCACCGTACCGTGACCACACGCGCATCCTCTTTGAAAATTTTCTCATGCTCGGCGGCCTCCTGTGACGAAGGGAGCTGCGTGCGGGAAGGGTTACCTGGACTATGCAGATGCATCGACCATTTCGTTTCGGGGTCGTCACGCATAATACCAATACATCATTGGACGCACTGGTGGCTCGGGCTCGCCTGGCGGAACGCCTCGGCTACTCCACTTTTCTTATTCCTGATCACCTGGGCGACCAGTTTGACACCCCTCTCGCATTGGCGTTGGTGGCACAGGCGACCAGGACCTTGCGCCTCGGTAGTTTCGTCTTTGCCAACGATTTCCGCCATCCCGCCCTGTTGGCGAAGATCGCCGCCACCCTGGACGTAATTTCAGGAGGACGGTTCGAGTTGGGTCTGGGGGCCGGGTGGATGCAGTCGGAGTATGAGCAGGTCGGATTCGCCTTTGATACGCTTCGTGTCCGTATCGATCGCATGGTCGAGGCCCTGCAGGTCATCAAAGGCCTGTTCTCCGGTGACCCGGTGACTTTCGCAGGCACCCACTACCAGGTCACCGGCATGCGAGGTCGCCCCTCCCCGCTCCAGCGTCCGCGCCCTCCCATCCTGCTGGGAGGAAACGGGAAGCGTATTCTCTCGGTAGCGGCACGGGAGGCGGATATCGTCAGCATCCTCCCCAGGGGAATGTTAGAACTGGGGGGCCTGCAGCGCATCGACCTGGAGGACGCGGGATCCACGTCGGTCGCGCGGAAGGTAGCGTGGATTCGTGAGGTAGAGAGATTCCAGGACCTGGAACTCAACCTCTTCATCGTGGACATAGCGCTCACCGACCGGCGGGGGGACGGAGCAGACCGGTTGGCGTCTCGCTTCGCGCTCAGCCGTGAGCAGGTTATGGATATCCCCCACCTGCTGGCGGGAACGGTTGAACAAATAGGTGAGCAGTTACGAGGGGCCCGCGAGCAATATGGCATCTCGTACCTGGTCGTGTTCGACGAGCACATGGAGCAGTTCGCCCCGATTGTCGCACACCTGGCAAATCAATAGCCAGGGATTCATATATCCATTGGTACTGTTTTCTTGTCTTGTGTTTGTTTTAACGGTAATCTTGATATGGATTATTCGGGGGAGTACAGATGCCATCTCTAAAGCTTCGCGTCACTATAAGTTTTATGAAGATGGATATGCCCATGTTTCAAGTTAACATGTAACCGGCGATGTTTTATAACATGCGTATCTTGCTGTCGACCGACCAGGCAAGTAGATCGCTGACCGTTGCTTATTGAATTTGATGATGCGGAGGGAACTATGGCAACAGTTGAATGGAGAACGAGGAATACAATCGAACAAGAACCTCCTTCTCCCAAGGAATCCGGATCGCTCGTTTCGGAAGAATACGTCGTTAAGGCAATGCCAGGTATATTGGGTAAATTCGATATGCTGGCAATCTACTTGCTGATCATCTTTTACATTACCAATACTAATACTGCCGTATTAGGTGGAGCGGCGGCGTTTACCTTCCTGGCGTTAGGCGGCCTTACGTTCTTTATTCCGTCTGTGATTGCTACAGCCCAGCTTGGTGTGATGTTTCCTCACGAGGGTTCGCTGTATAACTGGACGCACAGGGCGTTTGGCGGATACTGGAGTTTCTTCGTAGCCTTTTGCGCCTGGTTCCCCGGTGTGCTGGTGATGATTACGGCAGGCTCTGTGATTGTCGCTTTCATTCAGGGGCTGCATGGTGGTACCTGGCTGACAGCAGCATGGCAGCAAGGGGTTGTGATCATTATGATCATCCTGGCTTCCGGGGTGATAGCTGTGCAGCGTTTTCGTACCGTGCAAAATACCATAAATATGACAGCGATCCTGATATTCGTGGCCGTCTTTTTGATAGGGCTGGCAAGTGTCGTGTGGTTATTAAAAGGAAATCCCTCTCAAACTGATTTTAGCCTGGTTAATTGGCGCATTAATTGGGACTTCAATACAGGCAATATTAGCCTGTTTGGGCTGGTCACGCTTGCCTATCTTGGCATGGAAGCGCCATTGAATATGGGAGGCGAGATCGCGTCTTCAGGTTTGGGCGAGGGCAGGAAACGTAAGATCATTACGGGCCATTTGCTCTGGGGAACAATACTGGTCTTTATCGGCTACTTCATCGCTACTTTCACGTTACTGGTAGTAGAAGGAATAACCAATGGATCAGCCTCACCCTTTGCTCTTGTGACCGCCGTCAATACGACACTTGGTAATGTTCCCGGCTTCTTTGTGACAGTCTGCTTGTTGAGCTTCTTTCTCATGTCGGCTGTTACCTATAACACCGCCTATGCGCGCTTGCTGCTGGTAGCGGGTATCGATCAGCGCCTGCCTGTCAGGATAGCTCGGCTCAATAAAAATCGCGTTCCTGCGGCTGCTATCATATTCCAGACTATTGTGGCATCCGTAATTACGGCCATCATGTATTTCGGTGTCCCCTATGTCACCAACCTGGGGAAGCCGGAAAATCTCTCGGTACAGATTTATGACATTATGCTGGCTGCTGCAACCCTCGTCTGGGCGTTTTCGACCTTGTTCCTGTTTATCAATCTGGTGAAATTCTACCTGCGCGACCCTAAAACATTCAAACTGCAGCGGATCTTCCCCATGCCGGTTTTATGGATCTCTATCGTGCTAGGATCAGCCTCGTGTATCACGGCTTTTGTCGGAACACTGGCCTTTTCCTGGAACTCCACGCTGATCCCGAATGCCAATTGGTGGTACATCATTGGAGGTTTGACGGTTATGTGTCTCATTGTTGCGGCGATTGGTAGTATGGTTGCCAGCAGTGAAGCTGCCTGGGAAGGCTTTAATAAAGGCGAAAGAACCTGACCTATCCATCGGTTGTTCTGGCAAGAACCTTTATCAAAAGATAGGTTCCACCAGGAATCGGGCATCAGGCAGAAACAGCATGGTGCCCGATTCGATTTTTGATGAGTCAATGCGGGGGCTTGACACTCTGAAGAATCATTATTATACTTCGGGTTGAGCCATGTTTTTGGTACAGAGTCAGAGCATATTGCTCATGAGATGCTCTCGCACATTCATTTCCTCTCGATTTCATTGTTCTGGTGGAAGTATTATTTTGTTCTGCTCAAGAAAGGGGGAGACTCTTCAGTGTTGATTTGATACATCTACGTGTATCGATCTGGCCGGCGTGAACTCTGTTGTGTCTAGTGTGTAGGGCGTAAAGCCTGAACTACTTAGTTTTTTGGAGGTGACACTTTCAATGGCAACAATCGCTGAAAGCAGTGGCGAGGTTTTACGTTCGGAGCGTATTGCGGGAGGCATTCTCTCCAAAGTTCTGAACACCTTCGACATGGTGGCTATCTTCATTGCTATTGTCCTTTTTATCACGAACTCACCAGGTATTGCCTCTGCAGGCCCGGTGGCCTATATTTACCTGGTGGTAGGCTTCCTGACCTTTCTTATTCCGGGCGCTATCGTTACCGGGCAGCTCGGTCGTATGTTCCCCCAGGAAGGCTCGATCTACGTCTGGACAAACAAAGCCTTCGGCCCGTTCTGGGGCTTTTTCGCCGGTTTTTGCGCCTGGTGGCCCGGCATCTTCGTCGTTTTAGTGTGCGGGAGCCTGGTTAGCACCTTCATTACCGATCTAGCATCCAGGTTTGGCTTGAGTATCCTGGGCGATCCCTGGCAAATAGGCCTGGTGATCATCGCTGTCGCCGCGATTTCTTTCGGGCTCTCTGCCGTGCGTTTCCGCGCCGCGCAGAACCTGGTCAATATCATGTTCGTCTTGTATAGCGCTGCTATTGTGCTGATCGGCCTGGGAGGATTGATCTGGCTGCTGGCCGGCCATCCGGGATACACGAACCTGGCTTTCAATGGCGGCGGCTGGAACCTGACCTTCGGCTGGGGCACCGGCAACTTCACCATCTTTGGCTTTGTCATCCTGGCCTTGTTGGGTATCGAGGTTCCACTGAACATGGGCGTTGAGGTCACCAGTGACCGTGCGGTGACTCGCTACCTCATCTGGGGTCCGATTATCGTGATGGTGGCCTATCTCATCACCACGTTTGCCATCATGACTGCGGTGCCGAGCACAGGCCAGGCCAATCTCCCAGCGATGGTAGAAGCCGTAAAGAATGGGTTTGGCCCTGCCGGTCTGGTGCTGGCAGTGATCGTCGATCTAATCATGATCGGCTTTGGCCTCTATGCCGCGATCGTCTACAACTATTCGTTTGGCCGCTTGCTCTTTGTCTCCGGCCTGGATCGCCGCCTGCCGCCTGTGATGAGCAAAGTGAACGCCGCCCGCGTGCCGTGGGTAGCTGTACTCGTGCAGAGCATTATCGTGGCGGTGCTCGCCGTCGCGATCTACATGATCATTCCCTACGTTGTCCCGGGCACGAATCCTGCCAACCTGGCGACTGTCATGTACTACATCCTGTTTGCGTCTATCACGGTGATCTGGTGTTTCTCGAT
>VBFM01000133.1:4748-5261 GCA_005882595.1 Chloroflexota bacterium | reverse complement strand
GACATTAGAATTTCCTTAGAAAGCTTTCACATGAATTTCACTAGTCAAAGGGATGGGGTTGGGATGAACACCAATACTCGAACTTATCAATCAATCAATTCTTATGGCGTCATCGGTGATTGCCATTCAGTCGTGTTGGTCGCTCCAGATGGGTCGGTAGATTGGGGATGTCTGCCGGACTTTGACAGCCCGGCCATCTTTTGCCGTCTGCTTGATGCGGAACGTGGGGGCTACTTTCAGATCGCTCCCACAGAAGGGACGATTCCGGGAGTGCAGCGCTACCTGCGAGGAAGCAATGTTTTGCAGACCAGGTTTACGAGTACAGTCGGGGAAATTATCCTCACCGACTTTATGCCGGTCGAGACGCTGAGCGCCTGGCAGTATCGCGAATTGAACAACAATACGTGGACACGTGAGGATGGTTCCTGCCATTGCCTCGTGCGCATTGTTGAATGCACGCATGGCGAATTGCCTCTCACGATGACCCTCAAAGCCAGTCCGGATTATGCATCC
>VBFM01000133.1:0-4661 GCA_005882595.1 Chloroflexota bacterium | reverse complement strand
TGTCTGTGCGACAAGACGATGGCGAAACGCATCCCTCTGTGATTGTGCAGGCCACATTACAAGAGGGCGAGCGCCTGTTGTTTGCCGTAGGCATGGGGCGCAATGCCAGGGCTGCGCGCCGCCTGGCAGAGGAAGAACTGCACCTGCGCAACTTCGATTGGGAACTGGCGCACACGCTGCATTGCTGGCGTACCTGGATAGAGAGCTGTTCCTATCGAGGCCCATACCAGGACCTTGTCCAGCGCAGCGCGCTCGTCCTCAAAATGATGACCTATGCTCCAACAGGCGCGATAGTGGCTGCTCCTACCACCTCTTTACCGGAGGGTCTAGGCGGTGTACGCAACTGGGACTATCGCTTCACCTGGCTGCGTGATGCCACTTTCACGCTGTACGCGCTGAATGTGCTGGGCTTCACGGAGGAAGCGCATGCCTTTACCCACTGGCTGCGCCGCCTGTCTTACTCAAATGGCGAAGACCTGCAAATCATGTACGGCATCCGGGGGGAGCGAGAATTGATCGAACACGAACTCTCCCATTTGAGTGGATATTGCGACTCCAGGCCCGTACGCATTGGCAACGAAGCTGCCAGGCAGAAACAGATGGATGTCTTCGGAGAAGTGCTTGATTGCATTCACCTGTTCCGGCGCCAGGGTGGCTTTGAGCGCTACGGCGAAAGGCTGGAGGGGCATTTGTGGGCCATGATGTGCCAGCTGGTCGAGCATGTCTGCGCGCACTGGCACGAACCCGATAGCGGCATCTGGGAAGTCCGCGGCGGCCTTCAGCACTTCGTCTATTCCAAAGTCATGTGCTGGGTGGCGCTGGATCGCGGCATTCGCGCGGCGGAGCAATTACGCCTCGAGGCTGATCTCCCGCGCTGGCGACAGGTGCGCGACCAGATTCGCACGGACATCCTGACGCATGGCTACAATACGCAGGTTGGCGCCTTTACGCAATCGTATGCGAGTACGACGCTGGATGCATCGAATTTGCTGTTACCCCTCGTGGGTTTTATTGCACCCGATGATCCGCGCATGCGCTCAACCGTTGATCGCATTATCGAGCGCTTGACCGATGAACACGGCTTTGTCTACCGCTATCATGCCGAAGCGACTGACGACGGCCTGACCGGCGATGAGGGCACGTTTACCATCTGCACCTTCTGGCTGGTGGATAACCTGGCTATGCAGGGTCGTGTCACAGAGGCTCGTTCGCTCTTTGAGCGGTTGTTGAGCTATGCAGGCCATCTTGGGCTGTTCTCGGAAGAGATCGATACCTCCAACAATACCGCGTTAGGCAATTACCCGCAAGCCTATACGCATATCGCCTTGATTAACAGCGCGTATAATCTGAAGAGAGCCGAAATGCGTATGGCCGAGCATCACACCGATCCCCTTATTGCCGCCATTCGGCTGCAAAAGAACAGTCAGGTCAGCAGGTAAATATACCCGGCAATACTGAAGGGCGAACCATTGTGTTCGCCCTTTTTTGTTTGGATATGAAAAATTGCGATTCTATGCGATAATAGCGAAAAACATAGAGAAAGAACAGCCTGTGTCAATAGAGATTCATTATCCAACTGCCAGCCTCAAACCGCATCGAGACGAGAGCCTGCAAAGCGGGCACCTCTGGATTTTTTCGGGGGCGTTGCAACAGCAGCCGCGCTGGATAGAGCCGGGGGGGCTGGTCGATGTCAAATCGGCGACGGGGCAGTTTGTGGCGCGCGGCTACTACAATCCTGAGACCGATATCGCCATACGCATCCTGACGCGTGACATCTCCGAAGCCATCGACCTCGACTTTTTACGGGGGCGTATTCGCAGCGCGCTGGAACTGCGGCAGGTATTTGACCCGGACAAGACCAATACCTACCGGCTGATCAACGCCGAGGGCGACGGCCTGCCCGGCCTGATTGTAGACCGCTTCGCCGAGATTCTGGTTGTTCAGATTCACACGTTGGGTATGGATCGCCTGCGCCCGCTGATAGTCGAGGCGCTTATGGATGAAACTGGGGCGCACGGCATATTGTTGCGCAACGACAGCCAGTCGCGCCGCCGCGAGGGTTTAGGGGTTGAGGAGCCGCGCGTCGTCGCGGGCGGCGTTCCCACACGGGTCGCGGTACGCGAAAATGGCGTGCTATTTCTTATTGACCCCTGGGAGGGGCAGAAAACAGGCTTTTTTCTCGACCAGCGTGACAAACGCGAGGCGCTGCGCAAATACGCGCGCGCGAAACACGTGTTGAACTGCTTCAGCTACACCGGCGCATTTTCGGTCTATGCCGCGTTGACCAGCAGCGAAACGCGTGTTACCAGCGTCGATATCTCCGAACCCGCCATAGAGATGGCGCGCGAGCAATTCCTCCTGAACGGCCTCGATCCCAACCGGCATCAACTTCTTATAGCCGATGTGTTCGAGTATCTGGAAGAAGCGCAGAGCAATGGCGTTTCATTTGATGTAGTGGTGTTGGACCCGCCTGCCTTTGCCAAAAACCAGGGCGCGCGCGCTCAGGCCCTGAAAGCCTACCGCCGCCTGAACACACTCGGCATGCAGGTATTGCAGCCCGGTGGTATCCTGTTGACCTGTTCGTGTTCGGGTGTGATCGGCATGGATGACGTGCTGGGAACGCTATCCCAGGCGGCACAGCGCCTTTCCCGAACCGTGCAGGTGTTAGAGACGTTTACACACGGCGTCGACCACCCCATTCACCTGGCGATGCCGGAGACGGCTTACTTGAAAGCGGTATTTTGCCGCGTCGAGTAGTTCCAGTCATGGGAAGGGAAACATGAGCCAGCGGCAACTTTATTGGCGGTACAATCGCTCTTCTCCGCGAAGAATTCAGGGCAGTTTGAGAGGCAGCGTTCTTTTGCTCCTCTGCTTCCTTACTGCATGTGCCGGTACAACGCACTCACCAACGAAGCAGGGTACTCCAACAAAGCCGACGACCTCGCCTGTAACGCCCTCGTCACCAGCTACCTTTACAGTGGGCAGCAGCGCTACTCACCATTACGAATACGTCTTCCCAGATGGGGAAATGGATGTGTTCGACATGGATCAAGGACAGGCGCTGGTTCAAAAAATCGCTTTGCCGACGACTGCTGGGGTGAGAGGCGTGGTCGCAAGTCCAGTCACCCATATGCTTTATGTCAGCTACGGAAGTGATCACGGCGCGGGAGGTTCGCTGCTCAAATACGACCTGCTCGCTCAAAACATCGTCTGGCAAAAAACATATGCGCATGGCGTTGATAGCATGGCCATCACTCCAGACGGCCAGACCATTTACATGCCCGATGGCGAGTTATCTGACGATGGGAACTGGTATATCGTTGACGCGCATACCGGCAATGACGCCGGGTTTATCAGTGCAGGCACAGGACCCCACAATACGCTGGTCAGCTTGAGTGGAAAGCACGTCTATATGGGCGGCAGGTTTTCGCCATATTTAACGGTTGCTGATACCGCGACGCATCAGATCATTCAGAAAATTGGACCTCTTCGGGGCAATGGCGTCAGACCATTTACAATCAACGGACAGGAGACTCTCGCCTATATGAGTACGACTGGCTTCCTGGGCTTTCAGGTTGGGGATATTCAGACCGGGCAAATTCTCTATACCGTGCCCATTCAAGGGTTTTCCTGGGATGGAAGTGGACCTACCGATCCGAGCCATGGCCTTTCACTCTCTCCTGATGAGAAGGAACTCTATGTCATCGACTGGGCCAATAATTATGTGCACGTTTTTGATGTCTCCCAGGTTCCGGCTTCAGCGCCCAGGCAGGTTGCCGATATCCAGTTGACACGGTCGATGCACCACAACGAATCCCCCTGTGCATATGATTGTCTGGCCGATGGCTGGCTCCAGCATAGTAGAGATGGGCGCTTTGTCTACGTGGGCGACGCCGGGGACGTGATCGACACCGCGTCGCGCAGGGTCGTAGCCAACCTGGACCCCCTCTACAACTCACGCAAGATGCTTGAAATTGACTGGCAGAATGGGGTTCCTATCTTCACCACTTCCCGGCAGGGGATGGGTTACGTGACTGCTCCGGGGTGAGCAAGCCGGGCTGCGTGCCGGTGCTCATCGTCCGCTATCCCCCGGTCGTTTCCGGTGCATGCGGGCCGCCGGGAAGCAGCACACAAAAACGACTGCCCTGTCCGTTTATCCCTGAACTCTCCACCCAAATGCGGCCCCCCATCGTCTCCACAAAGCGCTTGCTGATGTAGAGTCCCAGTCCACTGCCGCCTACGTGGCTGGAAAGGTCACGCTTGAGGCGCGTGAACTGTTGAAAGAGCAGGGGCAATTCCTCGGGCGGGATGCCTGGTCCCGCATCTTGCACACTGATGCAGACCGACGGGGGAACATCCCGTTCGTCCCGGTCGAACAGGGCCGCACTGACGACCACGGGAGCAGGTTTGGGGCAATACTTGAAGGCGTTGGAGAGGAGGTTCCCCAGTACCTGGCGCATGAGCTGCCCATTTGCCCAGACGGTCAATCCGTCAGGAATGTCTATGTGGAGACGATCCGCCTGTCCCTCGCCGGGATCGAGGTACGCGACCACGTCCCGCACCAGAAAAGCCACGGCGATCTCCCCGAGTTGAGGCGGCGGCATCTGTTCCGTGATGGTCAGCCCATCGAGCACGCTGTTGACAAGTTGGAGGAGTTCTTC
>VBFM01000132.1:0-4514 GCA_005882595.1 Chloroflexota bacterium | reverse complement strand
CTGCACGGGCATGTCACGAATAAAATCGACCTGCTCGGCATGTTTGCGCAGAATGGTATCGAAGTAGCCAACAGGATTGCCGCCCAGCACGATGTCGGTACCACGACCCGCCATGTTGGTGGCAATGGTGATGGCGCCGCTGCGACCCGCCTGCGCGACAATTTGCGCCTCACGTTCATGGTGCTTCGCGTTTAAGACGTTGTGCGGGATACCCTGTTTCTCTAGCAGGTCGGAGAGATGCTCCGATATCTCAACGGAAGTGGTGCCAACCAGCACCGGCTGGCCCTGCTCGTGCAGTTCCCGAATCTCTTCAATGACCGCGCGGAACTTCCCATCGCTAGTGCGATAGATCAGGTCGGGCTGATCTGCACGAATCATGGGCTTATGCGTCGGAATAACAACAACGTCCAGCTTATAGATTTTGTGCAGTTCTTCAGCTTCGGTCAGCGCGGTACCCGTCATACCAGCCAGTTTGTTGTACAGGCGGAAGAAGTTCTGGAAGGTGATGGTTGCAAGCGTATGGTTTTCGCGCTGTACCTTGACTCCTTCCTTGGCCTCGATAGCCTGGTGCAGACCTTCGCTGTAGCGGCGTCCGGGCATCTGACGGCCCGTGAACTCGTCAACGATAACCACTTCACCGTCTTTGACGATGTAGTCTTTGTCACGCTTGAAGATGATATGCGCTTTGATGGCGTTTTCCATGTAGCGTGTTAGTTCAACATTCTCCGGGTCGTAGATGTTTTTCACGCCCGCCAGTTGCTCAATTTTTTCGATACCGGCCTCTGTCAAGATGACAGTGCGCGTCTTCTCTTCAACGGTATAATCGGCTTCTGGCTTCAGGCGCGGTGCCCACTTCGCAAACCTGACATAGTGATCTGTGGATTCCTGTCCCTGGCCAGAAATGATGAGCGGCGTGCGCGCTTCGTCAATCAGGATGTTGTCCACTTCGTCAACGATGGCGTAGTTCAGGTCGCGCTGCACCATCTGATCGAGCGATCCAACCATGTTGTCGCGCAGGTAATCAAAGCCGAACTCGTTGTTGGTGCCGTAGGTGATATCGGCCTGGTATGCAGCTCGCCGTTCGTCGGTAAGCGGTTCTACAGCGTTCACAAGGATGCCGACGGTCAGCCCCAGGAATTTATAGATTTGTCCCATCCACTCGGCGTCACGGTGCGCCAGGTAATCGTTGACGGTGACGATGTGAACGCCCTTGCCGGTGAGTGCATTCAGGTAAGCGGGCAGCGTGGCGACCAGCGTCTTACCTTCACCGGTGCGCATCTCGGCGATTTTCCCCTGGTGCAGTACAATACCGCCTATCAGCTGCACGTCATAATGGCGCATCTGTATAGTGCGCCGGCCCGCTTCGCGCACGATGGCAAATGCTTCGGGCAGGATGTCTTCCAGCGTTTTGCCTGTACGGTAGCGTTTCACGATATCGGGCAGCAACTCATCCATCGCCTCGGCTTTCAAGGCTACCAGTTCGCTGCGCAGGCCGCGCAAGACATCGCCAAACAGCGCTTCCAGTCGTTCGTCAGCGCCCTCTTCTTTGTCTGGGGCGTTACGGCGCGCCTCCTCGAATTTCGGCCACGCTTTTTGAAAGGCTTCGCTCAGGTACTCATCGTCCATCTCTTCCAATACAGGCTCGACCTTTGTGAGCAGGGAGAGCGTAGCCTTTTGCGGGTCTTTGGCTTCGTCGGGCCAGTTCTGTGTTTCCTCCGCTATATCCATCGCTGCTGTGACGCGCAGGGTATTGAGGGTCGTGTTCAGGTTTTCGTAGGCGCTCTCAAGGCACTCTGAAAGTGTATCGTACAGGTTCTCGCGCAGCATTTTCTCCGGGTCGCGGCGTCTCTCGATGACCTTGCGCGGCTCGCTGATGGCTTCGCGTAGTTGTGCATTGGTGCATTTGGCGGCTAGTGGCTCGATGGCGTCTAAAGCTTCGCGCAAGAGTTTAACCAGTTCATTCTCAAGCACCAGCCCACCTTTCAGGTAGAGGGCGAGCTGCGCACGAAATTCGGCCGTTTTCGCGGCTAACTGCTCATCGCTCAGTTTCTCTATTTCAGTTTCAAGCGCGTTAATTTTATCTATAGTGGGCTGCATGACCCGGATTTCTTTTTTGTTGGGGTCACCCAGCATTTTCCCAAGTAGTTGCATACATTCTCCTGGCGATTGGTCTTCGTGTTGAAATCTATGGTAATAAAGGTTATGACATTGGAAAATATCTCGTTCATTATACCATGTTTCCTGAACCTTGATACAGAAAAATGCCTGGTTGTAACCAACCAGGCGTCTATTTTGTTAACGTATGCAGTGCAGCTGCTCTTCTAATACCTGCGGTAGTAACGGCGGCGGCGACCACTCCAGGCGCGGTAGGTCAGCAGGTGCCAGATCGCTACAAAGATGATTGCGCCGATGAGCGCTCGAATGAGTGGAACGGGAGGAGTCGTGGCAATGTAGATATCGCCGATACCGGTGAGCGTAATAACCTGCGTCATCAACCAGACGCCTATCAGGCCCGCGATGATCGCGCCGACGAATCCGAACGGGAGCCGCCAGCCGACAATGATTTCCGCGACGAGGCCAACGATGGCGGCGACGATGAGGTATACGATGAAACTGGTTCCAATCGTCCAGGCATTATTACCAATCTTAATAGTGATAGCATCTGCGAGAACGGTGCTGCGGAGCAAGAAGTGGAGCATGAAACCTCCTTTAATGGGCTGTAGTGGAATAAAAAGATGAGTTTGCCATAATGATAGAACGTACGGTCAAGCTCTTTTGTCACTCACTCGTTGTGTGAATTGCTTCCAGGCGTGTCTTTTCCATACCTTTTCATCAACGCTCTCCGCGACATCCACACTTCCTGCGGGTATGATCCATACGTTGTTCCTTGCAGCAGGCGATCCAGGCCCTGCTCGTTGTAGAGGACCAGCAGGCCGGTCATAAAAAAGCGGTCGAACCACGCCTGGATGGTTTTGGAGCGTTCGCGTGTAGTGAAGCCCAGGCGCCGGCTTGCCCGGCTTACCAGGGTAATCCCGTAAAATGCATGGAGATTGCCTTGATGATCGGGGAAATCTGGAGCATCAGTCCAGGCGCACAGGGCATGCAATTCTTCGGCGATCATCTGCATCAGTTCCCAGGGGTTCGCTTGTGATGCCGCCTTCAGCAAAAAGCGATTGCGGAAATGCAGTTCACCGATGAGATCGCCTTTTGCTACGTGCGTTCCATCGGGGAGATCGATGGGGCGTCCATGATAGTGGGTGAAATGTACTGCCATCAGACCATGTGGGGAATGCGGAATGGGTTTAACGCGCCAGACTAGAAGCGTGAGCCACTCCCAGAACGGCCAGAACAGCAGGAACCCTCGCGCCCGCCCGGCGCGTGTGCGAAAGGCGAGTTTCCATCCCAGACCGACGGAGCGCCGCTGCTCACGCTGTCCGTGTTGTCCGCGGGGTTTCTCTTCAACTTCGCTAGAGATCAGGGTTTCATGCCGTTCTTCATGCTCTTTGATGCCAATGCTGGCTCCACGTTTCTGATCGATGGCAATACTGGTCATAGTCCCACGTTTCTCGCGCACTTTGAGCACGAAAATGGCTCCCAGCAGTAGCACCAGGGTGGCGAGCATGAATATCATGCGATAGCCGAGCTGCAACAGCCCGAAATGGTTTGCTATCGTGAGAATGATGCCCCCCACTAAAGGCGCGATAATGGCGGGCAAGGTCGTCGAGGCATTCCAGATGCCCAGGTCTTTGCCAACTGTGTTTGAAGAGGGTAGGGAATCGAGGGTTAAGGCCCAGTCCACGCTGGTATAGGCGCCGTAACCCAGGCCGAAAAGAATACCAAGGGGCCAGAGTACGAGTACGCCGGGAAAGATGACAAATGCCAGCGCCGCTATCGCCATACATACCGTCGCCAGGGAGACGATAGTCACACGCCCGGTGCGGTCAGAGAGGACGCCCAGCGCAAACGCACTAAAAACGGCCCCTAAGAGGGCAAGGATGGCAACGCCGGCGGTAGTTTGTACAAAATTGCTAACGTGCGCGACATTGGCAAAGTAGTATTCGATAAAGGTCATGAAAAGCGTCAGTCCCAACATGACGAAGAAGCGTGTGAGGAAGACCCAGGTGAAATTGCGATCTCGCCAGGGCTTGAGCCAGTTCTCTTGCGCCCATCGCTTCCAATCGAATGCTTGATTCTCTTTGCGCGCAAGAGAGGGAGCCTGGCCAGGAGCAAGAGGCACTTCGTGCACGCCAAAGATGGTGACGAATAGTCCTGCGAGCAGGATTATTCCACTCAGGGTATAGTAGATAATCGAGCCTTGCCGGATAGTATTGGTGGCAGCTGAATTGAGGCTAACCGATCCAAGCAGCCAGGCTGCCAGGCCCAGGCTGCACACGTTCCCCAGGATAATCATCAATCCTAGATAAGCCGATGCGGTGCCGCGTTGTTCCTCCGGTACCTGGTCGGGGATCAGACTTTGATAGCCAGCCGTGCCGGCGTTGACAGACAGCTGGAAG
>VBFM01000096.1:26414-30775 GCA_005882595.1 Chloroflexota bacterium | reverse complement strand
GCGCATCCTGCTTCCAGCCCAGTTCTTCGCGTGCTATCGCGCAATCATGCGGCACAAAGCGTTGCAAATCAACCCCGCAGGGAATAACCTCTACCTGGTGCGGCGTTGCACCGCAGTGACGAATAATCTGTGTGCGTTCCTCAGCTGTTGCCGCGATGATGCGATCAGCCTGTTGAATGAGCTGTCGTTCCATTTCGAGACGCAGCGGCGGCTCAGATGCATCTGGGTTTGCCAGTTGCTTCAGGCGTGCAAGCGTGTGGAACATCGTGATGTGCGGAACGTGCCAGCGCTGTGCCAGTTGCATAGCGACCACTCCCGCGAGCCAGTAATGACTGTGCAGGATGTCATATTGCTTGCCCGTCCGCGTACGAAATTCCTCGATTTGCTGCGCGAAAGCGGGCAGATAACGATAAAGCTCATCTTTATGAATGGGAGTCGAAGGCCCGGCAGAAATGTGGATGACGCGCACGCGCGGGCTGATCAGTACAATCTGTGGTGTATTTTCGTTTGTGCGCCGGGTGAAGATATCAATGCTAAGCTGGGATTGACCCAGTTCGCGTGCCAGTTGGTGAATGTAAACGTTCATGCCGCCCGCGTCTCTGGTCCGTCCCGGCATATCCAATGGGGACGTATGGACGCTGAGCATAGCAATAGAATAACTCATACTAGATATATGCTCCTCTTCTTGGATTGTGCCTAACGTTCATTGTAGATGCGTGGCCAGCGTCCTTCGCTCACAAGTTTGTTGTGTTCAAACATTGGCATGCTCCTTTCTTTCTATATCATCACTCTTTTGAACAACATAATCGAAACAATTATTCTCATGCCGCGCCCTACAACCTCAGGGCCTCCCTTTCTGCTCGCGCTTGCGCAGGTCATTGATAGCATCGTACATCTGGTGCATGCCAACGCCCCCCGACTGTGATAGCTCTTCCAGGCACTCGGTGCGCAGCTTGAGCGCTTTGGCAAACGCGGCGGGCGTCATACATGCCCATTACGCCAGTTCGTCCAGGATGGGCTGGTCGGCGTGTTCGAAGGTATCGTCAAATTCGTTCCAGAGGGAGAGTGGCAGTGGTACGACCGTATCCGGTTGTTTGGCGTCAGCGTGCGCTGTCAGGAAGTGTGTCGTCAGCCAGCGGCGGCGCAGGGGATAGACATGCCCAACGACTCCAATATTGACCACCAGGCCCAGACGCCGCACATCCTCGGTGGGTAATCGTAGATCATGCTGGTACATATACAACACATCGTCGATGGTATCGGCATGCACGCTCGTCTGGCAGGCAGCGTGAGGTAGCGGCGTGCCACACGCCCCCACATATAGATGGGAAGGTGATCACTGACCTCGTTGCACAGCGCGTAGGTGTGGGCAGGTTCGATGTCGGGCAGCTGAGTAAACGCGAAGTTCTCGTACATGCCGGACATATACGCCAGCGCCGTATCTTCAGGCACGAACTGCAAGAGCGCATTGAGCGTCGTGGTCTTTCCTATGCCCGGCTGTGGATCGGTGGGGCCTGCTACCGTCAGTGATGCCCCATGTTCTAAGAGCAACCAGGTCAGCGCGGCGGTCCGCGCGTCAACACTGCGCACGGCGATAATCTGCGCCATCGACAACGGTCGCCTTGAGTCATAATGCCACCAGAGACGTTCTCTGGGATCACGTGGATCAAACATTGAAGCGTTCCCTTCCACACGCTAACTTGGGACTATGTTTTTTGCTCTCCCTCCCGTTGACCCTCAGCGTTCGCCGGTTCGGGTTCAGGAGTGGGCGGTTTCAACCATCCGGGCTTGGGACTCCAACCGATAGCAATGATGCGGGGCCGCCCTTCATCTCGCAATTCAACCAGGCTGACCGAGGCGTTGTCGATCATAAGGCTCCCGGCCCGTCCTGCCTCCAATCCCGTATAATGGGCGAGCAGCAGCTTGATCACATCGGCATGTGCTACAAACACCGGATACTTACCAATCGTCTCATTTGCAAGCCAGCGTTCAACGGCAGCCACCGCTCGTTCCTGCACCTGGGGAAACGTTTCAACATCGGGGGGCGCAACGGTCGGGTCCTTCACAAAGGCCTTCCATTCAGGGTCGTTCTTACCGAGTTCGTCATGCCTTTGCCCGGCCCAGTGACCTACATCAATATCCATCAGGCCAGGCTCAAGCTGAATAGGCAACTCACGAGCTCGCGCCAGAATATCAGCAGTTTCAAGCGCGCGTTCCAATGAACTGCTAATAATGGCGCTGATTGGAAAAACGGCTAACGCATCGGCCAGCCGCGCAGTCTGATCTCGTCCAGTATCATTAAGCATCACCCCCGGCAATTGACCGGGAAGGCGTTGTTCAACATTCCAGGTAGTTTGCCCATGCCGAATAAGAAGCAGGGTTTGTTTCATACCAGTCTTTATACTTTCCTCTAAAACAGCTTTTTGAAACCCAAGTCGCCATATCCGCCACCTCCACCCATAATAATGCATGCCCGCGCTCAGGTAAATCCACAACACCAACATCCACCCATGTACCACACCGGTCAGCCTTGCAAGAAAACCTTTCCTACGCGATCCCATTTCTTAGACCCAACACAAAGCGATAACACATCGATACTCGCATTGGGGTACCCCTGAAGATATCTCGACCAACCAATGTGATTTAATTGTATCAGGGGACATGCCAGAGGTGCAAGCGACAGCTTTTTAAGATCGATCAGTGCTGATAGAGATCACAAATGAAATGATCTTGCTCATGTACATCGCAAATCTGGAGTTGGGCAGCCTGTTCATCCATTTGCACCTGGTACAACCAGTGTTCGGGCTTCCCCAAGGTAGCAAACTGCTCTAAAGCTTGTTCTATGGTTTTCCAGAGCGGGAAGCTACCATGGTGTTTTCCGCGCCACCATCCATCATCGTCCTGTTTCAGTTGCAAGATGGTCTGGTGGTCCTGGTCCATAAGGATGATGATGGGTTCCCTCCGGCCTGTGTGCGTCATAACTGCCTGATTGATCTTGATCGTTCCCGGCCACCACCACTGTAGAAACCAGCGGAACGCGTTGTTTTGTAACAGGGTGAGAAAATAATGCTCAGGCTGCAGTTGAACTTCGCTTCCAACAGGTTGCTGAAAGAGTTCGCGAGCACTGGCCAGAGGTGAAACCTCTGGGGTACGAAGAGGCATAAAATGGAGTGGTGTCTCCAGAAACCGGCCCACTGCGCTTCGTCCATCTGAAGCTTTCTCGACGATCATGAAACCACTGGCTCCAAGCGTTCCCTGTAAAGCTGTCACCAGGCGGCCACCGGGTGCAAGCTGTTGATACCACGCCTGTGGAATAAACGCTGCGCTCGCTGTGACGATAATACGATCGTAGGGCGCGTGTGAGACTTCGCCCTGGGTTCCATCGTGTGCCTCCACATAGACCTGCCCAACGACCCGTTGGAGAATCTGTCTCGCCTGGCTCACCAGGTCTTCATTGAGATCGATGGTCGTAATCAGCGTCGGGTCTTGTACCAACTCGGCCATAAGCGCGGCATTATATCCAGTGCCTGTGCCAATTTCGAGAACCTGTTGGCCACGTTGGATGTCCAACGCCTCCAGCATTTGCACCATGATCGAAGGCATAGAGCTCGAACTGGTCGGGGCATTGCTGGTCAATTGTGTGACCAGCGCCTTGTCTTGATAGACAATCGCCAGCCAGTCTTCTGGCTCCATGTTCTCGGACGTGTATCTTTCCCAGATTTGTTGACCTGAAGAACGATCATAGAAGACGGAAACGAATTCCTCGCGTGGAATACGTGCAAAAGCCTGGGCCAGACGCGTACTGCGAATGGCTCCTTTTTTTTGGAGTTGCTCAACAAGCCGTTGGCGATACCTTTCGCTTAGCGAAGTCAGGCGCGATGTTGTCATATTCGCGCAGCACGCTGGCGTAATACTTCTGCAACTGGCTCTACATGTGGATCGATCGTCTGTGTGAGTGTGACAATGGTTTTTTTCTGGCCCAAGAAACCTACTCCTCGTCATCCTTGGTCCCTGAATCAGCGAGAAGGCCGGTCTGGGGATCGCTCCCATCATCCGTCTCATCCGCGTCTTCCATGGTGTCATCCCGTTCTACCCCGTCGTCATTGGTTCGGTAGGGTGTTTCTGCCCCTGCCGTTGGGTCGGTAAGCAAGGGAAATGAACTGGAGGCATGGCTACGATATCGCCAGATAAATGGAACAAGCCTTTTTGGAAGCAAACGTACACCTGGCTCAGCTACAGTCCTATGCATAGGTAGCTCCTCTCGTGAAACATCTGTACTCAAAGGTGGTTCAAGCAAGACGATGCAAGCAGAGTTCTTTCTCCTGAGTATACTGCAAATGCTCGCGTTTATCAACGCAAGG
>VBFM01000096.1:12886-26367 GCA_005882595.1 Chloroflexota bacterium | reverse complement strand
CATTCCTATTGCTCTTTGCCTTACTTCGTAGTGTATCATGAAAGAAACGTCATCTAGAGAAGCAGGAGCCAGACATGCAATTTTACGCACTTATTGAAGAATGGCCTGACGAATGTATGGCCTTCTTTCGCGAATTACCGGGATGTTATTGTTCCGCGCCAACCTATCAAGAAATGATGAAGGCCGTTCCTGGCGCCGTTGCCGATTATTTAAAGTGGGTCAAAGCCAATGATATCACCATTCTGGAAGAGTTCGATGGTCAAATAGAGATCGTTGAAAAAGAGCGCATTGTGGCGAAAGAGGGAGGAGCGGGACCCCGTTTTGAAGCCGACCTCGCTCCACCTGATGACATCGAAATTGATAAAGCGCTTAATGTCGCTGCCACGGCCCGCGCGGCATTACTCGAACTTTACGAGCAGGTTTCGCCCGAACGCCAGCGTCGTCGCCTCGCTCCAGATTCCTGGTCGCTTACCGAACATATGCTGCACCTCTTAGAATCCGAAGGCTGGTACGTGTCACGTTTGTCTGAGCAACCCATTGAACCAACAATCGATGCAAATGCCGATATTGCCATGATATTTTTCGATCATGCCATGGACTACGAACTTATTCTACGCGGATTATCACCTGAACAACGCAGCCAGGTCTTCACTCATGACGGCGCCGAGTGGACCGCAGCGAAGGTTTTACGGCGCATGACCGAGCATTTGCGTGAGCATTATCCCTGGATGGTCGAAATAGCGAAAGAGGTCAAGCAATAGGATAGGTCCCTTTCAGGCATTTCCCGGTCACATTGACTCGGCAGCCACCTGAGCAAAATTGAGTGCAGCTACCAGCGATACGCCGCCGATAATATTTCCGATCAGTGTTGGCAGCATAAAGCCCAGCAGATAGATTCCCCAGGAAACAGCCCCAATATTGACCAGGTAAAGGACATCAACAGAACCGGCTATAAGCGGAGATAATCATAGCAGATCAAGAATAGAGCGCTTGTAAAAAGGATGCAACAATCTGTTCTGTTTCTTCAGGACTTTGCGTTTCCATCAGCTGCATTCGCAATTCCTGCGCACCTGGAAAACCATTTGCGTACACTTTAAAGAATTTACGCAGTATCGGAAAATGTTTTGTATTACCCCAGGTGTCCTGCCAAAGCCGCATATGCTCAAGCAGCAGGTGCATTTTTTCTTCCGGTGTTTTATCACTTAACACGATATTTCCTGAAAAGAGGAATGGGTTATCAAAAATGCCTCTTCCTATCATGGCCCCGTCTGCACCTACCTCTGCAACTTTTTGTTTCGCATCGCTCAGTGATTTCACATCCCCGTTTCCAATAATCAGCGTCGTACTTTGCATTGCATTTCTCATGTCAACCACTGTTTTCAGCTTGTCCCAGTGCGCCGGGACTTTGGACATTTCAGAAACGGTACGCGCGTGCACGGTCAGCACAGCCGGTTTTTGTTCAAGCACAAAGGTAATCCAACTAAAGTCAATTGCCCGGAAACCAAGTCGTGTTTTGACGCTGACGGGTATAATACCTGCGGCTCCTTCTTTTGTCGCGTCAATAATCTCTTTAGCAAGCGGCCTGTTATTAATGAGTCCAGAACAGGCACCTTTTTGCATGACGCCAGACGCGGGGCAGCCCATATTCAGGTCAATGCCATCAAAACCCATGTCGATCAGTTTTTTTGCCGCTTTGAAGAAATTTTCAGGACGAGTTCCCCATATCTGGGCGACTAAAGGCCGTTCCGCTTCGGTATATCGAAGCCGTTGGGTAACATGCCGTTCTCCCTTTGAGAACATCCCTTCAACGTTGGTAAATTCAGTGAAAAAAACAGCAGGTTTACCACATCGGGCAATAACTTGCCTGAGTACAGTATCCGTCACATCTTCCATAGGTGCCAGGATAAAAATTGGTTTGTTTAACTCGTTCCAAAAATTTTTCATACTACTACGAGACAGACCACGTTCCCTGATCATTATTAGTGTCTGAGAAAGTACCTTGCCAACCTCTGCTACTTTGAGCAGTGCCATTGAACGTAATTACCACATTGGCGCTATTCACCATCGCATTGATGGAGAATTGAATATTGCCACTTGAATCAACGGTGCCATTCTGAATGGTAAACTTACTTGTCCCTATCGTGCAATCACCTGTAATACTCTGTCCGTTCTCTTGATTAATGTTAAGGGCCATCTGCAAGGGTGAACTACTCGTCGCGTCTTGATACGTCCCAGAATATGATCCCCGGACATCTGGAAAAGCGGCTTGCGCCGTGGCCTGAGCGTCTATTGTCGCCTGAGCATCTATTGTTGCCTGGGCATCAACAGTTGACTGGGCATCAATAGTTGCTTGCGCCTGCTGATTTGCTTGCGCTGTGGCTGTAGCCTGCGCATTGTGCTGGTTATTACTATTATTTACGGAAACTCCCACAATGATTCCCCCAATGATCAAGAGAAGCGCCAGGCCAGCCAGCACATATCTCATGTTCCTGTTTGGGCCAGGAGTGGGACTGGGTCCAGGGCGTGGCGTGGATAGTGGGGGTGGCGGAGGTGGTGGCGTCTGCATCGTAGGTACCTGTAGCGAGACGAAAACCGATGGCCCATTCTGCCTGGGAATATTGATAACCTGCCCTGAGTAGGCTCCTGGTGGCACTGATACAGGCAATTGTTCACCCGATGGCAAAGTAATAGTGCGATAGGTACCTCTGCTCGCCTCTTCAGGCGAAATCATGAGTGTCTGGTAGAAAGGAGCATATTCGGTTTTGGGCATCTCGACCCGTTCAGTTTTGGGTATCTCTGCCCGTTCGGTCTTAGGTACCGGTGCTTGTAACGCCTGGTGGTATGCCTCCGCGAAGGCCATCACACTCGGAAAGCGCTCGCTCGGATTTTTTGCCATGGCTCGCAGCAAGACATTATCAACTGATGGTGGGATGTTGGGATTGATAGTGCTCGGCGGCTGCGGCTGCATGTATCGATGCTGGTGCCATAATTGCTCAAAGCCCGTACCCTTGAAAGGAGCCTGACCCGTCAGGAACTTGTAAATCATCGTTGCCAGCGCATACTGATCGGTTGCAAAAACAGGGCTTCCTTCCCACTGTTCGGGTGCCATATATTCCAGGCTGCCGCGCACAGTCTGGCTCATGCCGGTTGTTGCCGTTAATTTAGCAACGCCAAAGTCCGCCAGTTGCAGGTTCAACTTGCTTGCATCGTCTGCGCGGTAACGAACCAGGAAGTTGGACGGCTTGACATCCAGGTGAATGACTCCCAGGTCGTGCGCGTACTGGAGAGCTTCAGCCGCCTGTCGCAGGATGTAATCGACTTCCTGTGGAGATAAGACCGTTTTAGCATGCGTCTGCATCCAATCGGTTAATGATTTCTCCTGACAATACGGCATCACCATGTACATCAAAGGAATCCCATCCAGGGTTGCCTCGCCAAACCTGTAGAGAGGCAATACGTAGGGATGATTCAGCCGTGCAATGGCTGTCGCCTCGCGCCGGAAGAGTTTTGTTACCTTCTGCGCATCCTCGCTATCTGGATAGCGGATAGCTTCGGGCCGAATCACTTTGATCGCTACTTGCCGGTTAAGAGATACCTCCTCCGCCAGGTAGATTTCCCCCATACCACCACTCGCAAAAAGACTTTCAATCCGGTAATCATCGAGTCGCTGTCCAGGTTGTAGCATGGCTTGCTCCCTCTAGTATTGAAAAAAATAAGAATTCCATGTAGCTTTAACCCATCGACATTATAATATTTAATCAGATTCTAATCAACTATGATAGAATAGGATAATATCAGATTTTTTACGAAAGGCAGCAACTATTTTATGTCAGGCACAAAAACACAACGTCAAGTACAGACGCCATCGGCAACCGATCTGTATAATATCGACCACCTGCTCAGCGAAGAAGAACGCATGGTACGCGATACCGTGCGCAAATTCGTGAACGACCGCGTGCTGCCCATCATCGGCGACCATTTCGAGGCTGGCACGTTCCCGCGCGAACTGATCCCGGAAATCGCCGAACTTGGCCTGCTAGGCATGCATCTCGAAGGCTACGGCGGCGCGGGCCTGAGCGCCGTGTGCTATGGCCTGGCATGCCAGGAGCTAGAAGCTGGCGATAGTGGTCTGCGTTCATTCGTCTCGGTGCAGGGATCGCTGGCCATGTTCCCCATCTACGCTTTTGGATCAGAAGAGCAGAAACAACGTTGGCTGCCGCGTATGGCACGCGGCGAAGTCATTGGCTGCTTCGGGCTGACCGAGCCTGATTCCGGCAGTGACCCCGGCCGCATGAGCACCACGGCGCGTCGTGAGGGCGACTCCTACATCTTGAACGGCACGAAAATGTGGATCACCAACGGCGGGATTGCCGATCTCGCGGTCGTGTGGGCAAAAACGGATGAAGGCATTCGCGGCTTCCTGGTAGAGCGCGGCACCCCCGGCTTCACTACCAGCGATGTCCATCACAAACTCTCATTGCGTGCCTCAATCACCTCCGAACTGCACTTTGAGGAGTGCCGCGTTCCCGCCGGGAATGTGTTGCCGGAAGTGCGTGGATTGCGCGGCCCGCTTTCCTGCCTGAACGAAGCGCGCTATGGTATCGCCTGGGGCGCGGCAGGCGCGGCCCGCGCGTGCTACGAAGTCGCGCTCAACTATGCCAAAACCCGCGTCCAGTTTGATCGCCCCATCGGCAGCTTCCAACTCGTCCAGCAAAAGCTGGCAACCATGGCGACGGAACTGGTCAAGGCCCAACTGCTCGCCTTGCAGCTCGGCAGGCTCAAGGACGAGGGACTCTTGCATCCCGTGCAGATTTCTGTAGCCAAGCGCAATAATGTGCGGGAAGCCTTGAAGACGGCGCGAGAAGCGCGTTCAGTGCTCGGTGCGAACGGCATCACCCTCGAATATCCCATCAGCCGTCACTCTAATAACCTGGAATCGGTCTACACCTACGAGGGCACAGACGATATCCACACGCTCATTATCGGCCAGGCCATTACGGGGCTGAACGCGTTCTCCTGAGATCAGCTGACCTGCGTCGTAAAGACCACCAGTCGTTGATCGTAACCGTTCCCTGTCCAGACTCCGCTGCAGGTAATCAGATTAAGATGATGGCCTGTAGTGGGGCCAAAAACAGCGTTGAAGGCATCCTGGCCGGGGTAGTTGGCAGGGTAGATCACAACACGATCTACCGCGTAGTTTACAACGCTCCCATCATTCCTCGTTACAGAAACCGTATCACCCGGTCGCAGGCTGCCAAGCCCCCAAAACACAGCCGGGTCGCCGCCCACACGATCAATATGTCCCGCAATGACCACATTCCCCGCCTGTCCAGGTGCGGCCCCCAGCTTATACCAGAATACGCTCGTCCAGTAAGGCGAATTGTGGGCATTCGATCTGGGTGCATCCATCTCCCCCGAGGCCGTTTGCCCCACACTCATCACGGGCGCATCGATACCCAGGTGCGACACACGCAGCCGCGCAGGCTGCTCCGACGAAGTGGTTGGTGAACTGCCCGTCACGTAATGCACATAATTGTAGATAGCAACGCTCGCCAGCAAAAGCAGTGCCAGCAAGAGTAGGAGCGATAGCTTTTTCATCGTATTAAGACCCTATCAACAACTGGGAAGGTACCGGTGTTTCCAGTAGTCTAACATAACGTTCTCAGTACAGACAAGCATCAAAATGCTATGATATTCACGCTATTCGATTAGCAGGCACTTCACTTTGAAGCCATCGTCACCCCCGGAGTGCGCTGCTCCCGCATAAGCCACACATAGCTATCCTCCAGGCTTGGCTCCGTTGCTACAGCTCCATCTTCATCCGGCGCGGCCAGTGAGCCGACGAGCCGGTATTGCACCGAAGTACCCATGTGCAGCGTCGAAACGATGGTGAAATCTCCCTGCGGTTTCGCTCCACTGGTTGTCACTATCCATACTCTACCACGCGCTTCCCCCACCAGGTCCATCGTCGTCCCTTGAAAGACGACGCGCCCCTGCTTGAGGATGGCGAGATTGCGGCAGGTTTGCGCGATATCCTCCACAATATGCGTGGAGAGCAGCACGGTTCTATCTCCACCTAACTCTGAGAGCAGGTTGCGGAAACGGATACGCTCTTCCGGGTCCAGTCCCGCTGTAGGCTCATCGACAATCAACAGCCTTGGATCATTGAGCAGCGCCTGGGCAATGCCGATGCGCCTTTTCATGCCGCCCGAATAGGTCTTGAGTTTGCGATTTGCTGCTGAGGTCAAGGATACAATTTCTAACAGTTCGTTCACACGATGCCGGCGCGCTTTGCGATCATCCATCCCCTTGAGGATGCCAATGTAATCCAGGAACTCGCCTGCGCTCAGGTCAGGATAGACGCCTAAATCCTGCGGTAAGTACCCCTGTATGCGCTTCACTGCTGTACGTCCATGCTCTGTATTGCAATCATACTCCCCGATGTACAGGTCGCCGCTGGTGGGGCGCAAGATGCCTGCCATGATGCGCATCAGTGTGGTTTTTCCCGCGCCGTTAGGGCCTAGTAATCCGAACATACCGCCTGGAATGTTCATATCAACCGTATCCAGCGCGTGCACACCGCCTCGATACACTTTATGAAGTCCGCCGATTTCGATTTTCATAGTATACACACCTTCTTATAGCCATATGATCATCGATAAATTATTTGTGCGACTGTTCCCACTTGAGACAGTAGTAGAACAACACCATAACCAGTAAAGGAACAATGAGCAGGACGAACAGGCTGGCGAGTCCTTCAAAAGGAGTTGCGCCCTTCAGCCAGGGCATGGGGGCAACGCCGAAAATACCGGCGCAGATGAATCCACCTATGGGTGTGAGAATAGTTCCGGTGAGCGTGGGAAGGCCCGCATCTGGGCTGAGCATATTGCCCCAGAACCAGTATCCCACGAAGAGAAACTGGTACAATGGTATCCACAAGACAGAGGTGCAGAAGAGCGTAAAGGCCGCGATGAAAAGGATGCCTGGCACGACGATGACTGCATAGCTGACAATTGCGATGGGAAAGATCAGCAAGGTCTGCTTATAGAAAGCCAGGATACCGATGATAATGCAATAAGTAAGAAAAGCGGGAGCAATCGAAGCCAGCACGCTGCCGAAGTATTTACCCGCCAGCCGGGTACGCAGCGCTGCTGGCGTTGTCTCAAACAATTCGTCTACCTTAGAACTTCTATCGCGTGGAAAACGATCAGCCAGGAACACGCCGATACCAATAGCGGGCAGCCAGTTGAGTTGCAGTGTTACGGCAGCAACAAGCTGAATTAATGGCAATGTAGTGATACTTCTCTCCGGGCTGTGTAATGTAGTGAATGCATTGCTAAGGAGCAGCAAGGTGAAACCGGCAAAGGCAATCCACAGAGACTTACGCCGGATCTGCATTTTGAATTCGTACCGGAATACCCCGAGAAAGGCAGATAGTTGCTCTCTCATTCTACACTGGCCCCTTTCAGCAATCCCTGCGCAATCGGTCAAAGGTCAAAATCTCCTCTATACCTCTTTTATAGGTAGCGGTTGTTCGTGCCGGCTATGAATTGGATAGCCTGGGCTGCCGCGGCGCGTAATAGATCGCGAAAGCCAGCAGTATGAACGCCAGTATCAAGGTAAAGGGCGTAGTCTGTCCGATGTTCATACGCAGGAATTGCAGCACCGGAGCCGTTCGCTCGGCCGATGAGAATATGGCCTGTATAACCTCGATAATCAAGGATGCCGCTACACCGAAGACGGAGCCGAGTGTGACCGAGACCGTCAGGCTGATCGACGCCAGTAAGAGCATCGGTCCGAGCCAGAGTTGCACAAAATCCCATAGGTTGCCGCCGAGCGTAAACGCAATGATACCAGATGTGATGGCGGTCAGTAACAGGTTAAAGCCGATTACCAGCACCATGCGGCAGATCATGATGATACGTATCGATGTAGGCGTTGCTAAAATGATTTCATATCCGGCATCCTGTTCGGCCTGGTAAATGAAGGCGATTCCGGTCGCGGCAGTCACGGTCGAGAAGAATGCCAGCACAGTTTCGACATTTTGCAAATGATGTCGTACATCCGGACGGCTGAACGCAATCAGCGCCAGCATGAGGATATTAACCCCTACTGCGGCAATCCAGATGCTTTTGTGAATTAAGGGTATCTGCCTTTTGAAAACTAGCCAGAGGTGAGCAGCGTCGCGCGATATCGATCGCCGTTTCCTCTGTTGGGCCTGAACTTCCTGAGTATCGATTTTTGCCAGTACCTGGTTCATAATGTTCAGAGAAGGAAGTGGCGCGAATGCGACAACAGCTTGCGCGGTGCCCTGCACGGCCTGCCAGGAAGAGAGTTCGCGTCGGCATGCCTCGCAGCGCGCAAGATGCGCCCGCACGCGTTCGATGTTTGTGATATCAAGCCGACCGTTCAAATAAGCTGGCAGGAGGTCGAGGATATGCTCGTCGTAGTGTGAAAGTTGGTATGTCATGGGTTTGCTTCCTCACGCCCATCGAGCTGCGCTCGCAGCGCTCGCCTGGCATTGCTCAAGCGACTCTTGACCGTACCCACAGGCACCTCAAGAATGGTTGCCGTCTCCTGGTAAGAGAGTTCTTGCACAAATGTCAAGACCAGTACCTCGCGATGGAGCGCAGCAAGTTGTCGAAATGCTGCCGCCAGTTCATCGCGCGCGAAACTGGCAAGCGTCCATGCTTCGGGTTCGGGATCAGTAGCCACCAGTCCTTCCATCTCGGTTTCGTCGGCCAGGGGCAGTCTGCGCTGGCGCAGCGTGTTGTGTGCCTGCCGACGAGCGATACCTATCAACCATGTCCGCACGCTTGATCGCCCCTCAAAACTCTGGGCGCTTTTCCACACAGCCACCAGCGTATCCTGCAAAATCTCTTCTGCCAGCCCGTGGTCCGGCGTGAGTTGCAGTAAATAGTTGAAGAGCGTGCGCTGGTAGCATGCATAGAGTTCAGCCAGGGCGTCCCGGTCTCCGATGGCGATCCGCCTGATGACCTGCCTTTCATCGGCAACTGGCTGGATATGCTGTGTCTGCATACTCATCCAGCCGCTCTCCCGTACCAGTGCGAACTCCACGTTCCGTAGCTCTCTTCTTTCCAGGACATGCTCAAGCCGTCTTCTTTCTAACTATGAGTAGCAACGCATGACGATAATGTTCACATACTCGCAGCTTGTTCCAGGTGGTGTTGAGTTTTGATGATGCTGTCTATCTATACGGTTTAACCGGGTTGAAGTTTGGAGAAACGCAGAGAATATAGCAACAATGGGGGAATGAGCAGAGAAAAAGGCGCGGATGGACATATCCGCGCCTTTTTCTCTGCTCATCATTTACAAGTTGGCGGGGCAGGCCCCAGATCACCGCCATAATTGGTGATATCCCAGTTGCCATCGCTATCCTTGCGGATCGTTAACGTCAACTGGTACGTTTTTGTAAGCTTGCTGCGCGTGATATCGTACGTGTACGACTGTGTGTTGTTATCAGATGACGTCGTCGCGCTTCCCTGCACCTCGTTAAAATCGGTCACTAACCCATAGCAATGATCGTCTTGCAGCGCCATCTGCTTAAAGTCCTCCGGTCGCAGCGTAACGGTAATCGTCGCATCCAGGTCCTTGTAGGCCTGGTCGTAGTTCTGACTCTTCAGGTTCAGCAAAAAATCGGTCGCGGTATTCGCGGCTCCTGAGCTTTGTCCTACTCCGATGAAGAGGTTTGTTAGCCCATAAGCGATCACAAAGGTGATGATCCCGCAGATAACCAGTATCCCTCCAAATATCAACAAGCGTCGCCGCCAGGTTTTGGGAGGTTTTGTCTGCCTTTGCGGACGACCTACCCGCTGCACCGCGGGCGGCGTATCAAGTCTCGCCATACCGGGAGGACGCCTGGGCACGGCTCGCTGTTTGCCGGTACCGTTGAGCGCCGCGTGGGAGTCGCTGGAGGTTCGATCCCAGGGCTCTTTTCCTTCTTTTCCCTGGCCGTGTCGTCCTTGCATAATATGCTTCCTCCTCAAGTAGGAACAGATATCATCTCGTTGCTTCGCAGAACCGAGCAGATGGTATAAAGGCGTCTCTCGTTAGAGATTCAACAATACAATGCCTACGATTTTCGCGTGCGCCTGTTGTAATTGTTCTTGTGCCTGTTTCGCATGCGCTTGCGTTGTACGATTGACGATGACAGTAAGCGCTGTGTGATCCACCAGAGCGCCAATCAATAAAGCATCAGCCCCGCTTAAGACCGGAGGGCTATGAAAAATAACGAGGCCAGTCTTGTTTTCTGCTTCATTCGGAAGCTTACAAAGGCCCTGTACAACCACTTCCAGGCGGGGAGAGAGCAATGCTGCCGCTTGTCCCTTTGCTGCACCTGCCCCCAGTACTCGTAGTCCGGGAATGAACGTACTTTGTAAGGAAGCAGCGATTTTCTCAGAGGTAATCAATTCATCCGCCAGCAAGTCGCTCAGTCCGTCAGACTTTTCCAGTCCGAATCGTTGCTGAAATTGCGGCTCGCGCAGGTTGGCATCCACTAAAATGGTTGGTGTACCGCTCTGAGCCGCTACTATCGCCAGGTTTGCCGCCACAGCCCCAAAATCGCCATACGCTGATGGTGTCGTTACCAGCAGTGAATGTGTGTGTTTGTCGGACTCCCTCTCCCATTGAAAGCGAATATTCGCAAACAGTGTGCGCATTGCTTCAGTATACGCAGAATCTGTATCATAGTCCGTTAGCAGCGTATGTTGTTCTTGTGAGCGATTACCCATGAGGTTGTGCCCTCTCTTTAAGTATCGATCATTATGCATGTAGTTGAATAGTTATTGAATAAGTTGTTAAACAAACAGAGATCACGAAGGACAACCCTTACGATACCCTTCGTACTATAACCACCATCTGAGAACCCTGTCAAGCTCACTCGTACCATTGGGGTAGATCGCTCTTTTAACGTCCTCCGGGCAGTGGTGCGCGCGGCACCTCTCCCAAAATGGGCAGTTTCAGCAAATGCGCTACCTGATCTTTATTACGAATCCGGTCATCGAGGTAATCCAACAGAAATGTCAGCGCGATACCTAAGGCAAGTGCTACCAGGAGAAGCACAATGTACAATATCAGTTTGTTATTGGCCGTGCCAGCTACAGTGGTCGCATCGGTAGCATTGCTGATGACACGCGCGGCCACCGCTGGTTGCTCAAATGTGTTGGTAGAAGAGTTATGCGTCGGGTCATTGGAGACTACGTAGTCGAGAAAATTTCCAAGCTGTAACGCACTTACCTCGCCAGCAGCGTTGGCGATGGCCCAAGCTCCATCAGGTGAGCTCCAGGTGGTGGTGATCGTCACAAGACTATGCACGCGTGTCGCGACAAGTGATGACCCAATCGCGCCCGCGTTCTGCCAGTCACCGAGGTCGGGATTAGCGCCAAAGCGTCGTGCGAGGGCATTCATATCCCGGCCGATTTGATTTGAAATAGCTGTATCAAACTCGCGTGTAGTCAGGATTGGCCCGGTCACAAACGCATCGGCAAGCGCCTCGGAAACTGTGACATAGTTGGCATTGTTCGTATCGCCTTTAGTGGTGGCCTGCAAGCCTACCTGAATTGTGATGGTGGAACTGTAGGCTTCCAACGCGCCCGGAATTTTTCTCAAATGATAATATTGATAGCCGACGTACAGCCCTACCACTCCCACAACCAACACTATTACCCAGATACGCCGCCATATGATTGCCCAATAGGTTCGTAGTTCCACGTTCTTTGTCAGACCTTTCATATAGACATGATAAGCCGGAATATCATCCTGGATGATAAACTAATCGTGCTTTCATGTAAACAGGTTTCCCTGTGAAGATACTCTGCTCTGTTAACGTACTAGCTCGTTGGTTGGTGTACGTAACTCGTGAGGCCTTGCCGCGTTCATTTTCGCTTCGATAAACTGGAGAATACGCCGGTGGAAACGCGGCTTATCAAATTCGAGCGCGTGATCGCGAATGATTTGCGGGTCATAGCGCGTCTCGTCAAAAGCAGCCAGCGTTGCCGCGAGGCTTTCTACCGTCTGTTCCTGGAAGAAGGTTCCCGTTACTCCATCGATCACTGAAGCCAGCGCGCCGCCTGCGCTGTAAGCAACTACAGGACGGCCCGAGGCCTGGGCCTCGAGCGGCGTGATCCCGAAATCCTCTTCCCCTGGCAAAATAAGGGCGCGGCAGTGCGCGTAGTAATGGAGGACTTCGGCGTCCGAGAGCCGTCCCAGAAAGCGGATCGTTGGTCCGGCCATTTGCTGGAGCCGTTGTTGGTCGCGTCCACTTCCGATGATTACCAGGGGTAATTGCAGGCGATTGCACGCCTGGATAGCCAGGTCGATGCGTTTATACGGCATGAAGCGGCTCACCACCAGGAAGTAATCTTCCGGCTGCGTAGTGGGATCGAAGAGGAAGCGACCGGCATCAACGGGCGGAGGAATGACCACCGCCTCGCGCCGGTAATATTTCTGAATGCGATCCGCCACGGCGGGCGAATTGGCGATAAAATGATCGACCCGCATTGCCGTTGTTTGGTCCCAGACGCGCAGCCAGGTGATCAGGAATGGTAGAACGCCGCGTGCCAGCTTGCCCAGTTGTTCTCGTTCAACATATTCATCATAGTTCCAACACCAACGCATGGGTGTATGGCAGTAACAGATGTGCATGGTACCAGGTTTCGTTATCACTCCCTTGCCAAACGCGCTGGAACTACTCAGAATGAGATCATAACCCCGCAGGTCCAGCCGTTCCATCGCGAATGGATAGAGTGGTAGAAATGGCTGGTGATGCTTTTTCACGAACGGTAGCCTTTGCATAAAAGAGGTGCGGATATCGATCTGTTGAAATGCAGCATCGACGCGCCTGGGATCATAAATAGAGGTGTATAGGGGCGCCTCGGGAAATAGCTCATGAAACGCCAGGACGACGCGCTCCGCGCCTCCCATTTGATTAAGGTAGTCATGAACCAGAGCCACTTTCATTAGTATGCTCCTCGGCTGAATAGTACCGCCGGAATAGTGCGTAAGAGAATCTGGAAGTACAGGCGCAATGACCAGTTTTCAATATAATACAGATCCATCAGCACCCCCTCATCGAAGCTGATATCGCTTCGTCCTCGCACCTGCCATAAGCCTGTCATACCGGGTTTGATCGCCAGGCGCCCTTTCTGCCACTCTTCATATTGCACTACTTCGTGTGGCAGTGGTGGACGTGGCCCAACCAGGCTCATCTCGCCCTTGATTACATTCAGTAGTTGAGGAAACTCGTCAAAACTGGTGCGGCGCAGAAATTTCCCGACGGCTGTGACGCGCGGATCATCTTTTATCTTAAACAGCGGCCCCTGTGCCTCATTGCGCGCTAGTAAATCCGCCAGTCCATCTTCCGCATTTTTATACATCGTGCGGAATTTGTATACTTTGAATGGGCGTCCGTTTTTACCGATACGCGTTTGCTTATAGACGATTGCTCCTGAAGAAGTCAGGCG
>VBFM01000096.1:8515-12872 GCA_005882595.1 Chloroflexota bacterium | reverse complement strand
AAGTATGGCTACCACAATATCCACTACCCGCGTAACGATGCGCTGCGTGTAGTTGATCGAAGCCTGTTTAATACCGATCAGCGGGATGCCCTCGATCGCTTCCATATCGATGCGCGATAGGCTCAACTCGTAGAGGTCGGGCACCAGTTTGAACGACGTTCCCAGCCGTTCACACAGCCGCACGCTGCGGATACTTTGCTGGTGTAAATTCGAGGGAAGGGCGATGATGACCTCGTCAATTTGCATTGAGCGAATCACCATACCCAGGTCTTCCAGTGTGCCCAGCATCTTGAAGCGCCCAAAGTCGCTGGGTGTTTCATGCATATCGTGCAAGAAGCCTACAATCGAGAAACCAAGATTGGGGCTGGCCGCTATATGCTGCATTATCAGCTCACCCAGGCGGCCTGAACCAACTACAAGCAGGCGCGTCTCGCCAATTCCCCGGCGGTAGAGCAATCCCATCACCGATGAAACGATCAACCTCCACGTACCCAATACCAGGACCGGAGAGCTTGATGGTGGTTCGACGACAAAAAAGTAGGCCACCAGAAAAGCCAGGCCGAGCGTGGTTGAAGTGATAATCGTCCATATCTGCCGGAACCAGCTTCCCGTCAGGCGGATACTATAAAGACCGCGTATGGTGAAAATACTGATCAGCCCGACCACAATGCCAATGTCAAGCCACAGAAAACTGCTAAGAGGTGAGTATTGGGGTTTGTTCTCGATCCCTGTTAAATTATTGCGGAACGATGCAAGTATGGTATTATTGAAAAGAACGGTGTAGCGTAAAAAATGGGCAAGCCAGAATGCTACCGCGACCATCGCGGCATCCAGGATGATGATGGCAATGCGCTCAAAGATACGCCATTGGCGGCGCAGCGAACGGCGCTGCTTGATGGCTTTGGTGATCGGGCCGGTCGTCCCGCTTGCCCCACCTGTTGTCATATCAGGAGTTCCTGTCGTTTCTGTATTCTGAACTGCTGCTTGAAACCCAACAGCGCTCTGTTGTAGTTTTCCGGTATTCAAATTCACTACCTCTAAACCCCTACAGGCACGGTACACCGGGCCACTTACTTACTTGCAAGAGAAACATTCCGATATGCTCCTGGCGATGCATGTTGCCCCGCCGCTTGTTCATATACGGAGATGGTTTGCTCAACCATCGTCTTCCCCGAAAACTGCTGTGCGATCGAGGGTGCCAGTTCACGGCATCGCCGGCGCAGCGCTTCATCGCTCAATGCCTGCTGTAGCGCCGCCGCCATAGCATCTGCATCATATGGGTCAACCGTTAAGGCTATACCCGCACCCGCCTCGGGTAAACTCGACACGTTGGACGTGACGACGGGAATACCACATGCCAGCGCCTCCGCCACCGGTATACCGAAACCCTCGTACAGCGATGGATAGACAAATGCCGACGCTGCATGATACCACATGCTCTGTTCCGAGTCGGGAACAAAACCAGGAAACAGTACTTCTGACGCTACATCCAGTCGTTGTACCTTCTCGAAAATCGCATCATAGAGCCAGCCTTTGCTCCCTGCCAGTACCAATTTCTCATCTCTATGATACACTGAACGCAATCGCTTGTAAGCTTCCAGTAAGGTAACGACGTTTTTACGCGGTTCCAGGGTGCCGAGATAGAGAAGATATCCATCTCCCAGCCCGTGTTTCTGGCGAAAAGCTTGCTGCGCTTCATCTGTAATAACGTTGGAAAACCGCGCATCGATGCATGGGTAGACTGTTTGTACACGCTCAGGCGCAATTCCCGCCAGTTCCATCGCGTCTCTTTTTGTACTGGAAGAGTTCGCGATAATCATTGTGGCGCGTCGCAAACTGCGCGTAGTAAATGTGCGATGATAGAATCGCTTCGTGCGGGTCAAGATATGGGGGAAGCGCAGGAATGCCAGGTCATGGAGTGTCACCACCCCCGCGCATCTGCGCGGCAACATCTCCGGTAGGACGTTGGCGGGCGAGTGGAAGACATCGATGCGTCGCTCGCGTAGAAACGATGGCAGCTGCAGCTGCTCCCACGCTACCCGCGAGAATGGCTTTGATTCAGACCATGCGACAGGAACATATTCGATCTGTTCTGACGCCTGCACATCTCCTCGAAGACGTTCGACGACCGGTTGCCCATTCACAAAAATTGTATATTCATGCTCTCCTGGCCGTTGCGCCAGTGCGGTTAGCAGGTATCGGATGTAACGACTGATCCCACCGTTACGATAGTTGTCGCTGTATGATAGCAATTGGGCATTGATAGCGATGCGCATAGCGTTCTTTTCTCTACAAAGTCGTCCTATGGCTGTATAACGTCCCTGGAAGAACGCAGGTAACAGCCACAGACCTATGGAGCATCATCCCATTTGTGCTAGCGCAATCGATATATGTATTGCTTACACTTCCCTGACAGAGTATACTCATGTTTAAGCGTAAAGAGGCAGGCTTTGCAGGTACCCCAAAATCAAGGGGGCGTTGCGTTTTTCTTTGCGTTGGAGTATTATAGCCTACATATTCAGATGGGCGCAATGGAGGTTGCGTTGGAATTCTCCATACACGTAGCCCCGTAACTATTGGGAGAAAGTGCGTTGGCGATACAACTCCGTCTCGATGTTGCACAGCTAACCGATGTTGGCCGCAAACGCGAACATAACGAAGATAATATGGCCTATGTCATCCCTAAAGACACTCAGGTGATGGCAATGAAAGGCGCCCTGTTTATCGTCGCTGACGGTATGGGTGGACATGCAGCAGGTGAGGTTGCCAGCGAAATAGCGGTAGACACGGTCAGTAACGCTTATTACATGGACGACAATGAAGACGTCTCTACTCCACTGTTGCAGGCGATTAAACGCGCCAATACAGCCATCTACCAGCGTGCGGCGGAAAATATGTTGCGCAGCGGCATGGGCACCACCTGCGTTGCGGCTGTATTGCGCGGCAATATGAGCTATATCGCCAATGTCGGCGATAGCCGTGCCTATCTGGTGCGCGGGAACCAGGTCAGGCAAATTTCACAGGATCACTCATGGGTCGCAGAACAGGTCAGGGCAGGTTTACTCACCGAGGAGCAGGCGCGCACCCATGCACAGCGTAATGTTATCACGCGTTGCCTGGGCACTCAGCCCGATGTAGAAGTAGATGTCTTCCGCGAATCATTGCAGGAGGGTGACTGCCTGATTCTGTGTACCGATGGGCTTTCCGGCCTTGTCAGCGACGAAGAGCTATTGCGTATCGTCGAGCAATCAGTTCCCCAGGAAAGCGTCTATCACCTTGTTGAAAGAGCCAATGAGAATGGTGGCCCGGATAATATCACCGCTATCGTTGTGCGCGTGCATGAATTGGGAGTAGAACCGCCTGGCGTGCGTAACCCCGTGCCGGTCGGTGGGCGTGAAATCGGCCAGGAAGATACCGGTGCCCTGAATATGCTCGGTGCCGCCGCAACTACACCCTATACCGCTGGCAATGTCGATGGACGTGTGGTGAGCGCCCCGTTGCATTTGAGCAGCGGCCCTCTGGCCTCTCCTGAGAGTATCACGGCCCCCCAACCAGCTCTAGGGAAACCGCAGCGCAATCGTCTCTTTTTCCCCACACTCCTCCTGCTTTTTTTGATTGTGGTGGCGCTTGCCGGTGGCGGCTTCTTTTATGTTGTACACAACAATGATAGCCAGGCCGTCGATTCGGCATTGACTACTGCCGGGCAATTGATTACCCGGGCTCAGGGCGAGGTCTCATCCAATCCTCCACAGGCCTTGAAAGACCTGGCATCGGCCCAGAACAATCTGAGTGACCTGCAGAAAGCCCATACCCTGGATAGCAATCAGACCAATAGATGGAACATGTTGCAGAGCCAGATGGCTACCCAGGTAAAAGCTGCTATTGGCAGTTACAATACCGGAGCGAAAATCGCGGTCCTGCCCTGTCATGGCACCACCTCTCACTCCATCAATACCACGAGTACGAATATACAACCATCCAGTATTGCCGCCGTTCACGTTCAGGCTGGCAACGGCTCCACTGTTTTGTTTGCGCTTGGGCCGGATGGAGTAGTCTACAAGGTCACCAATCAATATGGACTCTTATCTGTAATTGCGAAGACGCCCTCTGCGAGCGCCTTTGCCATCGCCAGCAACGGAACACAGCTCTTTACCCTGGCAGAACAGTTGCAAGGCGCTACTAACCTGCCTAACCCCAACGGCTACAGCGTCAATATGTATGCGCTTGATCAGACGGGGAAATCGTTATCAAAGCCGGTTTCCGCCATCATTGGCCAGACCTTCACCACGGGAGGCTATGCCCCTACGCTCATTACCTCCTGGAACAAGACGATCTACGTGGTCCTGAACATTCCCAA
>VBFM01000096.1:5591-8485 GCA_005882595.1 Chloroflexota bacterium | reverse complement strand
GGATAACCAGGGTCACCTGGTGCCTGCCAAACCCTACGATTTTTCTAACTCGCAGCCGATCATGAGTGTAGCCGCCTTTGCCGATCAGTTCTTTCTCTTGCTCTCAAACGGCGCGGTCCAGAGCCTTTCGCTGGCCGGGGCATTTGGCAATCAGTCCCAGTCAACTTTCCCGACAGCAGTTCAAGTGAAATCGCCCATCGAGACGCCCCTGCCAACCAGTGCGAGTAATTACACCCCGGCGATAGTGGTGCCGACGGTAACGCCCCTGCTGCAGAGTGTAAGCACCTCGTTGTTGATATCGACCGCGAACACCCTATCGGTCGGTGTGGTAAATACCGTCTCCCACCTGTATATTGGAGACTCGACCAATCACCGCGTGCTTGACCTTCAGGAAGCCGCCCCTCCCCCAACGGGGACAGGGACGGGAAAGAGTATGACCATGCAACTGGTGCAGCAATATGTTGCCTCCCAGGAACTGAATGTGGTGAAAAGTCTTGCCGTTGATCCCCTGGGCACCAATCTCACGATCCTGGCGCAGCCGGGCACTACCTCTCCGGTTCACCTGCTTTCGGTCAGCACAGCAGCAGTCCAGACCGGTTGTAGCATGTAAAAATCTGGGGTAGGCCCTCTTTGCACTACATGATATGATTGTCATGTCCTCTCGTCGTGAGGCGAATTTTTGCGTTCACTTTTCAAAGTCATATATATCAGAATAGCAGGTAAGGAGTTCAATAGTAGTGGGTTTTGAAGTACATTTCCGCACCCATACATGTGGTGAATTAAATACGAGCAATATCGGACAACAGGTGACGCTTGCCGGTTGGGTGAATAGACGCCGCGATCATGGGGGCCTGATCTTCCTGGATATCCGCGACCGGTACGGCATCACGCAGGTCATCTGCGACCCGGAACGTTCTCCAGAAGCGCATCGCGTCGCGTCAGAGTTGCGTTCCGAATACGTCGTGCAGGTGGCGGGTACTGTTGTGCCCCGTTTGCCGGGAACCGAGAACCCCAATCTGGCTACCGGTGCCATAGAGGTCGCTGCCAGCCACATAGAGCTGCTCAACCCTTCGCGCACTACGCCGTTCCCCATCAGCGACACCATCTCGGTTGATGAATCCCTGCGGCTCAAATATCGCTATCTCGACCTGCGCCGCCCGCGCATGCGCGACAACATCATCTTGCGCCATCGCGTGGTGAAGGCCATTCGCGATTACCTCGATGAGCGCGGCTTCCTTGAGATCGAAACCCCCATCTTGATGAAAAGCACGCCCGAAGGCGCGCGCGACTACCTGGTTCCCAGCCGCCTCTACCCCGGAAAGTTCTATGCTCTGCCGCAATCTCCCCAGCAGCTCAAGCAGTTATTGATGGTGGCCGGTATGGACCGCTACTTTCAGATTGCGCGCTGCTTCCGCGACGAAGATCAACGCTCTGACCGCCAGCCCGAATTTACCCAGCTTGACCTGGAAATGGCTTTCGTCGATGAGGGAGACGTCATGTCACTCATCGAAGGCCTGTTGATCTACCTCATTGAAAAGACCACCAATAAGCGCATCAAACAGCAGCCGTTCCCGCGCCTCAGCTACAAGCACGTCATGGATCGCTACGGCACCGACCATCCCGACTTGCGCTTCGACCTGCCTCTGGTCGAGATCACTGACCTGGCGGCGGCTGGCAACTTTGGCGTCTTCCAGAGCGTGCTGGCTTCCAACGGCGTAGTAAAAGGTATTCGCGTGCCGGGCGCTGGTGGTTATAGCCGCAAAGAAATAGAGGAACTGACCGAATTTGCCCGTGTGCTGGGTGCCAAAGGACTCGTTTCACTGGCCATCGGTCCTACCGGTGAAGTGAGATCCCCCCTGACCAAATTCATGTCCACTGAAGAGGTACAGGCCATCATTGATCGTCTTCAGGGTGAACCCGGTGATCTGCTGCTCTTTGTGGCGGATAGTGCCAAAGTCTCTAACGACGTGCTCTTCCGCCTGCGTGTCAAACTGGCAGAGCGCCTGCAACTGATCGACCCCAATGAAATGGCCCTCTGCTGGGTAGTGGACTTCCCGCTCCTGCACTACGACGATGAGGGTCAACGCTACGAGGCTGAGCACAACCCTTTCTCAGGCATGGACGAATCCCATGTTGATCGGCTCGATACCGACCCCCTCAACATTCGCGCCAAACAGTATGACATCATCTGCAACGGCTACGAAATTGGCGGCGGCAGCGTGCGTATCAACGTGGCAGAAATCCAGCAGAAAGTCTTCTCGCTGATGAAGCTGGACGACGAGCAAATCAAAGAGCAATTCGGCCACATGCTCGAAGCTTTCGAATACGGCGCGCCTCCCCATGGCGGCATCGCGCTCGGCATTGACCGCCTGGTCATGCTCTTCGCCGACGCCGACAATATCCGCGAAGTCATCGCCTTCCCCAAAACGCAGGCCGCCATAGACCTGCTCATGAACGCCCCCTCGCCCGTTGACGAGAAGCAATTGCAAGAACTGCATTTGAAAATTATTACGGATGAGAAGCGTTAGCGAAAAAGGTTTTTCCTGAGCTAAAAAAGGCCTCCCGGTACCGGGAGGCCTTTTTTAGCTCAGGACTTTATTTTCCAGGCAATTATTGGGGAATGATCATGTGAATGTACCTAACCTTTGCATTTGGATACCTCAGTATACTAAAAGTAGGTCTCCCCCAGAACCTGACTTACTATTCGGCATCCGGTTGGGATGGTGGAAGGAGAAGACAATGGCATCAATGAATACAATGGGTACGAATCGCTCAACGACCATCGTATCCGCAAATCAAGCAGCATCGCTGGGAGTGTTACACCGGCAGCTACCAGCAGCCAATACAGCAGTTGGCATAGCCCCGAAGTTTACGCCCGCGCTAACCGAGGAGGA
>VBFM01000096.1:1709-5574 GCA_005882595.1 Chloroflexota bacterium | reverse complement strand
CTCAAGGCATTAGCAGACCCCACGCGCCTGCGTATTTTAAGTCTCCTCAGTCGGCATGAAGGCGAAGTATGCGTCTTTGAGATCGTGGAGAGCTTCACGCTGGAACAACCCACTATTTCGCATCACCTCCGCATTCTGCGTGACGCAGGCCTGGTAGATTGCCGCAAGAAGGGCCTTTGGGCCTACTACTACGTCCGCCGCGAAACCTTGACTCGCGCGCAGGAAGTGATCAACGGCCTCGTTGACTAAGACGTTGTAGACAACCAGTTCGTTCTGAGCATTTGCAAAGCATGTGGTCAAACAGGACAGAGAAGCGCGTTGTATTCGGCTGGTGGGGGGGAGTTTGTCGATGAGGATGGCCCGATACAACGCGCCTCTCTGCGCTGTTGACCAGAGCAACCCCCAAAAAATTTTCGCGCGTGAATACTTGACACAAGTGGCGTGCACTGGTATACTCTCAATCACAAAGACAGTCATGTGATCCCGTAGCTCAGTGGATAGAGCGACAGATTGCGGATCTGTAGGCCGCAGGTTCAAATCCTGTCGGGATCGCTCGGTGGTCTCGGTATCCGTATCAAAAATTAGTTGGTCGCCCTATCATCCACTGAGCTTTTTTGGTTATATGTATACCCGTCTCTACAAGTCTTATGTTTCCTACTCTCTCCTTTACACTTAACGCTACCTGCTTGTCTGGGTCGGTTTCCGAGGTGATAAAAAGCTTCCCGTTTACCATGTGAAATTCATGTTCCTGGGTCAGTACTGCTCTGTGCATCGATTTCCCCTTTCAAAGTACCTGGAATAGTACGCCTGAAAATCGTAAAGCCGTTCGGGAAGTGAATAAGGGTAGCGGTCTCAGGGAGTGGCATTTCATTCCTTATTGCCCAGCGTTGTGCTTCAATCCAGGCCTCAGTTTGATCTACGGCGTAAATGGGAATAAGTTCTCCGCACTTGTCGCGCACAATATCCAGCATCCAAAGCGTTTTGGTTGGCTCCATCCCTAATAATCTCCCCTCTTTGGTCGATTGTCTTTGAAGAGTACTCTATTAGAGTATTCTAATAAGGCTAATTCCGTCAAGGGATTGGTACTGATACAATCGGGTGCAAAAGAGCAAGAGAACAGGTATGAAGCTGCGTCTAAAGGTTCGGGAGATAGCAGAGTCACAAGGCTTTAATCAATCGACTTTAGCCCGTAAAGCCGATGTGGATTTTAATACAGTCAAGCGTGTGTTTCGTAACCCATATCGGGATGTATCTATTTCTACCCTCTACCGGTTATCTAAGGCTCTACGTGTATCACTGGATGAGCTAATCGAAGAAATACCCGACGAAGAAAGCCCTGGCTCATAAAGGCCTTAATCGGTTGAAGCGTCCTACCATTAAGATCCCGTTAAAAGATTTACCTACCCCCAAAAACTCCTATAACCAACGTTGAATGACGGTTCTTTTTTTGTTACACTGAGTCAGGAGCCATTCTGATTTGTCTTTATTTCATCTTCTGAAGTAGTAAGGCTCTGAAGCAGGTAATAACTGAACAATACTAACTTACTTCTCAGGCTCTTACGTTCAAGAAGAAAAGGAAAAGCATTGCTTCCAAAAAAGCTCCATACAGGGGGAGGGAGCGGTACAAAAGGAGGATGGCATCCCCACTCATTATCAGATGGTGAGGATTCTGTCACAATTATTTTGAGATGCAGTATTTGCTAGACATAGAAACGTTGCTGCTTTTTTTGAGCAGTCGGAGACAGAGTGGCGAGGTCTCTACCGATCTCAAGCGCTTCCCCGGCATTGCTTATAAAGGGCCTTGCCATGTCTATATTACTCTGATTGCAGGAAAAGTCATCACATGTATCGTCCAGGATCAGGAAGGAAGGACCCTGGTCGAGGGAGAGAGCGCACTTCAAGCCTTGAAGGGGATGGGGCAGCTTGATTGGGACTGGTCAACAACCAGCCTGAAAAGTGTCCTTGCTTCACCTGCTCAGACCAATCTTCCAGATATGTCCTTGATCATTCCCAGGCGAATTGTTCCCCTCGAAATGATCGATAGAAACACGTTACCTCGTAGGCATTGGCAAATTCTGCTCCTGGTCGATGGATCGCGAACGGCCGCTCGCATCGCGACCATCCTCTCGGTCTCACCTTCACAGTCAGATATACAGGAAGTCATCAGAATGCTGCAAGACTTGCACCAAAGAGGAATCATTGTTGCGGTGGATACTTGAGTAAATCCCTGCACCGGCAGAACCTATTAGAACAGTAGGAGGAACTTGTATGTATACAAGAGAACAGCCGTCGACGGACAATTCTTTATCGACCATTGCACTGATTGAGCGCGACCCTGCCGGTCAAGAGCGCCCAAGTCGTTTGCGCTGGTGGTATCGCATTGCGGCACCACCAGCACCAATGGCCACAGCTTCACTCAGAGAACGCGAAGGGTATCGTCGAGGAAAGTATATTAGCAATACCTTGCTCGGTATCATTGCCATTCTCGTTGTGGTTCTCGTTCTCATTGGAGGGGTGGTAAATCACAGCTTGCTCCCGAATTTGACACTGACACTCCTGTTTCTATGTATAGGAGCGTTTTTTAATCAACGGGGGCAGGTCATTGTGTCAGGCATCATCGTGGTTCTGGTGCTTGATGTATCGATCATGGGGACGTTTCTGGCCTTCGGGAAAATGACCGCCTTTCTGCTCCCGCTCCTCGATCTCCTTGTAATTCCAGAACTCTTTGCTGCGTCCTTGCTTCCACCGCGTTTTGTTTTCTTCGACATGGTTCTTCATATTGTCTATGTTATTTGCGCGCTCACTTTTTTGTTCCCCAAGGACGCGGAATTAACTGCTCTGCTGAGCCACTCAGCTTCCTTCGGCGATGCGCTGGCGAAGCCAGTTGTCATCCAGGTTATTACCGCGATCATAGCCTATACCTGGATGAGAAGCGTGATACGCAGTGTCGAACGTGCAGATCGTGCCACCTCCCTTGCTGTCCTTGAGAGGAATGTAGCCGAGCAGGCACAGCACGAAGCTGAGCAGAAGCATCAGTTGGAGAGAGAGATCCAGGAAATTATTCAGGTGCATAGCCAGGTCGCGAATGGCTATTTTGAAGCGCGCGTTCCTTTGCGACAGGGGAATTTCCTTTGGCCTGTGGCAGGATCGCTCAACAACCTCATCGCTCGCTTCCAAAGCTTAATCAGAGAAACTCAAAGACTCCGACGGACGGAAGAGGCCATTGCACGCTTCTTCCATACCCGGAACAGAGTAAACAATGGTCCCATTCCCTGGATGCCAACTGGAACAACGATTGATGTACTTGTACAACAACACAACACATTCTCTCAGTCTCTTAGACAACCAGAGCAAGAGAGACTATAGTTAGTTGAAAAGGAGACACAGCATGACCTCTAACACCACTGACCTGGAGTCCGTATTCACCTCTGTTGTAGATGATCTCGTTGGGCTGATCAAATCGCAGGCAATTCGTCTCGCTGCCCAGCTCCAACTGGCAGATTTAGTCAAGGATGGGCCAAAGAGCCTTACGGAATTAGCGGAAGAGACAGGAACGAACAAGGCCGCGCTTTATCGGTTGTTGTATGCTCTGGCGAATTGTGGATATTTTGAAGAGGTTGAACCCGAGATCTTCGCCCAGTCCGAACGTTCGTACGCGCTCCGAACAGATATTCCTCGCTCGCTGCATGGTTTTGCGATCATGCATGGGGGAGAAGAGTGGCAGTGGGAACCCTGGCGTAATGCGTTGCAGAGCATCCAAACGGGGAAACCAGTCTTTCCTGAAATGTTTGGAAAAGATCTCTGGCACTACTTCAAGGACGATAATCCCGAAGCAGGAAAACGTTTTCAGAAGGCCATGAGTTCG
>VBFM01000096.1:0-1638 GCA_005882595.1 Chloroflexota bacterium | reverse complement strand
TCTCCTTGCAACCATCCTTCAGACGTATCCTGCTATCCGTGGCACCCTTTTTGATCGGGAGTCGGTGATCGCAATGGCCCGGCAAAGCAACTTAGTGGACGGACTCCAGGACCGTGTGACGCTGGTGAGTGGAAACTTCTTCGAGGCGGTTCCTTCAGGTGCCGACATATATATCCTGAAACAGATCATTCACGATTGGGAAGACCCGGAGTGTCTCCAGATTCTCTCGAACTGCCGCCAGGCGATGAATGTAGATGGGCGCGTGCTCGTCATTGACGAAATTATCACTCCGGGGAAAAAGGTACCGCCGGTAATTGCACTCATCGACCTGCAATTGCAGCTTCTCATGAGAGGCCGTAAGCGCTCTGAAGCAGAACACCGCTCGCTTTTTGAGGCGGCTGGACTCCGGCTCACCCATGTTTGGCCTACAGACTCAACCTATACCATTCTTGAAGCGATGGCCCTGTAATGGGTCCTTTATCCGCTGGTGCAGTTGTCCTTTGGGAAAATGCTGTATTCGTCTCCGCGAGAGCGATAGGAGCATTCTCGCGGAGATGGCTCTACGACTGTTTCTTAGCAGGTGATAGCTATTACGATATGAATGGAGAGTATGAAGCATGGATGAATACCTTGTGCCTGAGTCAATAGTATCTCAGAAGGCGCTTGTAGAGCTACCTGAAGTACTGCAGGAACCTACGTCTTCGAAACGTCCGCTCTTTTTGGTGCTCTATGGTGTGGCAAACATGGTGATAGGCATCGGAAACATCACACTGGCTACTGTCTTGCTTCCGATGCAAATTGCCTCCATGGTTTCTGCAAATCAAACCGGCACGTTTGCCCTGATTGTGGGGGTGGGTGCTGTTGCTGCGGTGCTGACGAATCCGCTGGTGGGGATGCTGAGCGATCGGACGACTTCACGGTTCGGCAGACGTCGATCATGGCTTGTTGCTGGCGGGATCCTCACCGTGGCCGCCGTTCTCCTGTTGTCGATTGCTCCCTCGCTTCTCCTCGTTTTTGTAGAATGGATCTTCTTGGAAATAGCGATTAACCTGGTACAGGCATCGCTTACAGCCATTCTCCCCGACCAGGTTCCGGTCCGTCAGCGAGCAACCGTGTCTGCATTTGCGGCTGGCCTGGGTACACTACTAGGTGGACTTTTCGGACAAATACTCGTAGCCCAGGTGTTCAAAGAGATACACGCAGCTTACGCGTCGATTGCGGTTGCCATAGTGATTATGCTCGCCTTGTTTTTGCTCGTTCTACGTGAAGCGCCCCTCTCCAGGGAACAGGTCCCACCTTTTCGCATCAAACAGATCTTCGCCGCGTATTCGCTGACCCCGTTGACCCATCGAGACTTTTTCTTGACCTGGCTTGCCCGTTGCTTGATGTTCCTGGGCTATACGACCGTCGTCAACTTCATGTTCTTCTATTTGCAAGATGCTGTCCAGTATATGAGGGTTTTTCCCGGGCAAACAACCGCCCAGGGCGTGCAAACCTTCTTTGCGATCAATGTCGGATCCATCCTCGTCGCGTCTCTGTTTGGAGGCATACTCTCTGACAAGATGCAGCGCCGTAAGCTGTTTGTCATTGTCGCGAGCATAATTATGACAGTGGGATTATTGCTGTACGCGTTTTTCC
>VBFM01000131.1:4037-6715 GCA_005882595.1 Chloroflexota bacterium | reverse complement strand
TTCACCTTGCCGGGGTCATCAGCCGCAATGGACTCCAACGATGTTCTTTCGCTAGCCGTCACCGGCAGGGTTCCAACTGCGATCTTTGTCAGCACCTGTGTAGGATGCAGGGCATCCACAACAGAGATATTCTGATTCGTCACGCGTGCTTTCAGGGTGGGTATCGTCTTCCCCTTGAACTTAACGACCTGTCCATGGACCTTGGCGACACAATCATTCTGTTCAAGAGGCAGTTTCGGGTCACAATCATCAGGGGGAGAGCCCGGGTCGCTGACAAAAATCTTATGGTCTACAGGATCATAGGCTACCGCGTCTGGACCCTCAAAGTCATCGAGCTGCGCACATTGGATACTGGCATGTGAGCGTTGACTAAAAAAGTCGAGGAGCGCTGCACCTTGCAGAGGGGTCGAGGGTTCATCGAACGAGCAGATCTTATTCTCCTCAGCATTGGCAGCAAACACTTTGTGCAGATCAGGAGCTACGACAAGGCCGGCCACCTGAGGAATGGGCAAACGCCCCACAATTTTCTGTGTTTGCAGATCAAAGACCAGAATGTTGCCGTCTCTGGCAATGTCTGCAGGGTTATCAAGATGAAAACTATGGTCGTAGAGGGCCTGGTCATCGGGCACTGGGCCTGTGTGTGCGATAAAGAGCAGATGAGTGTTGGAGTCAATCGACTGAAAATCAAAGCCATCAAAAAATTGGGAGGTGGCTGGAGCCAGCGAATCTGGAGCCCCTTGGGTTTTCAAGCCTTCAGGTAGTGGGATATTGCGCAACAGGATGACCCGCGGCGCTGGGGGTGGAACAATTATTTGATGGGCGATCAGCACAATCACCGAGAGCAGAAAGCCAAAGCAAGCAATCCCCGAAAGCCAGGCGAAGACGCTGCGCACACGAGCCGCCGGGGTGCTTGGTGGAGAGGTAAGAAGACTCTGATCCATCGTAGAACTCCGCAGTACTATCTTCGGAAGAAGCCTTTCTTGTGGCTAGCCATACCAACAGGTACAAAGCAAGGATAGCTCATGAAGACGATGAACACAATTAGTAATTCTACCTAAGCATAGTTTACATATACACATCTTGTGCCCCATCCATTGAGCCTTATTTCCCTATCAACCCCTGACCCTCTTCCCCACTCACAACCTGGACTTTCCTGAATTGCACCTTCTATGATCTGTGCTTCCAATTGCATTAGACGCTTATGGACCTCGTCTTCTATCTCCACATATGTCGCTTTGCCTCGCCATCCCCTTTGCAAAAAGCTGTGGGGCACCTCCAGCAATCGTGACATCGAAATATGATAAGATGGTACCGTGCATAACTAATCTGCCAGGGCGACCGCAAGGGTGCGCCCGTACAATATACGGGCAGATCAGGCTGAAGGCGCATTCGTATATTGTACGGGCGCACCCTTGCGGTCGCCCTGGCTCAAGGCTGTCCCATAGAAAGACGTGCCATCATACAAGATTTTCGGATCGTATTATGAATCCTGCGGATAGAGAAACGCAAAAACAGCAAGAGCCTCCGTCAACAGCAGTCCGCACTGCTCCCCCTGCCCATGATCCCTATCGCGCCTTGCGTTACCGCGATTTCCGCTACTTAATTACCGGTGGATTTATTGCCTCGATAGGCGAACAGATGGTTAATGTTGGCATCGGCTGGGAGTTGTACGATCGCACAGGCTCAGCACTTGTGTTAGGAGGGGTTGGGCTGGTACAGGTCATCCCCGTCATGCTGTTGGCGCTGCCTGCGGGACACCTGGCCGACCGGCTCAGTCGCAAATATATCGTCATCGTGACCCAGGTGATCCTGGCGCTTGCCTCCCTTGCTTTGATGGCCTTATCTCTCACGCGGGGATCACTGATCCTCATTTATGGCTGCCTGCTGCTCATGGGGTGCGCGGTGGCTTTCAATACCCCTGCCAGCACCACGCTGCTGCCTCAAACCGTCCCGGCGCGCGACTTCGAGAACGCCGCCACCTGGGAAAGCGGCTCCTGGCAACTCGCAGCCGTGCTTGGCCCGGCCCTGGGAGGCTTCATCATAGCGCTATTTTCCCGCGCGACCCTCGTCTATGCCGCCAATGCCGGGGCATCGCTCGTCTTTGTCATACTGCTCGTCATGCTGCGGGGCACGCCGCGTCGTAGGGATGCCATGGATCGCGTCCACTCTAGAGGGGCGACAACGTTGGCATCGTTATTGGAGGGTGTGAGATTTCTCAAGAGTACCCAGGTCATCCTCGCTGCCATTACCCTGGACATGTTTGCTGTCTTATTGGGAGGCGCCACCGCGCTGCTGCCCATCTACGCCAAAGATATTCTACACGTCGGCCCAACCGGCCTGGGATGGCTGCGGGCCGCCCCCTCCGTCGGCGCGGTAGCCATCTCCATCGTCATCGCGCACGCGCCGCCGTTCAGGAAGGCAGGCCGAACCCTGCTCTGGTCCGTCGCGGGTTTTGGAGTGGCCACCGTCATTTTTGGCGTGTCACGTTCGTTCTGGCTCTCGCTGCTCATGCTCGCTATGCTGGGAGGCCTCGACAACATCAGCGTCGTCATCCGCAGCACCCTGCTACTGACACGCACGCCCGATGCCTTGCGAGGGCGTATAGCCGCGGTCAACAGTATCTTTATCGGGGCCTCCAACCAACTAGGGAGTTTTGAGTCAGGCCTGGCCGCGCAATT
>VBFM01000131.1:0-4008 GCA_005882595.1 Chloroflexota bacterium | reverse complement strand
CCGGGGGCGGCGTAGGAACTATTCTCGTCGTACTGTGCGTTGCGCTGCTCTGGCCCCAGATGCGTCGTCTCGGCTCAATTAACCAGGAGAACATATGAGTGAACATATCGATTATGAAAACATCTTTACGCCCCAGGGCATGCTCGGCAACGTCTCGAAGCATCCCAACCTGGATTTCCTCATGAACATCTTCAACATCCCCAGGGTCTACAGCGTCTCCGGCTTTGGCACGTGGAACGTCGGGCAGCACACCGTGGCCGTCGCCTTCTTAACCCTCTACTGGTCGGCATTTCAATCCTATCCACCACAGAAACGGGATCGGCTCGTCACCCTCGCGCTCATGCACGACGTGCATGAAGCAGTCATTGGCGACATCTTACCCTTCTTCAAAACCGCCCCCGTCAAAGAAGCCATCGACGCCATCCAGAGCGACATCCTGCACGCCTTCTCCATTGAAGAAGACCAGGCGCTGCACGACGAACTGAAACTGCTGGACATGATCGGCTTCCTCTACGAGATCGGCCAGTCCTCACCTCGTGGCATCGACCCCTCCAAGCGCAAACTGATCAAGCAAATGTACACCCGCCAGAAAGAGGACATTCTGGCATATGCAGAGCGGGCAAAGATCGACCAGCAAAAAGTGAATGAATTTCTCAAATCGATGAAACTGTAGGGACGCGATTTATCGCGTCCACCCCTGGTGTCATGGATTTGAGAAACTCATTCAGTCCGCTGTCTCATCTTTTGCCATCTTATCGAGTTCATCGGCAAGCCTACCTGCGAGTTTAGAGAATCCCTGAGAAAGTTCGCGGCCCGCGGCCAGAAAATGTCCTCTTGACTCTTGAGGAAGCATTTTGATTGGTATTTTGACCAGTTCTGTTCCTGTCTGGAAGAGACTGTTAACAAATGACTGAGCAGCTTGCTGGAGTTCCTCTCGTTCATTACGGGTGCTTGAAGCCTGACCTGCTTGCCTCCCCTGTTCAGTCCCCACGTGCAGCGTTTCCCCAGCGTACTCACTTTCTGGATTGTTAACGCTGCCTGCCCTCATTTTGTCGTTCGTGCTCGCCATAGTTTTTCTCCTTCTCCTTCGTACTGATGTGGCCCAAATATCAGGGTAAAAAATCGAACTGGAAAAGCCATCATCGAGATGTTTATTGCATATACACAGTATACCCGAAAATGTCATCATAAGTGGCAAGGAGACCCCGCCGTTTACGGCTGGGGAGGAATTGCCACGCGCTGAGCCTCGCGCACCGTCTCCTGGCCCTCCTCCTTCCTACTTGAATTTTTCGTACATTTGTACTATACTATTCTTATGAACGAATTGCTCACCAGAACCATCTGCATCAAGCTGGACGTAGCGGGTCACGAGGCGGCTCTTGCCGAGACGCAGCGCCGTTTCAATGAGGCCGCTTCCTGGATTGCGACCGTGTGTTGGGACGAGCATATTCCCAATAGCAACACGGCGCATCACCGCGTCTACGGGCAAACCCGTTCCCGCTTCGGGTTGGGCGCGCAACTCTCGGTCTGTGCCCGCGCCAAGGCGATGGAAGCCATCAAAGCCGTCAGAAGACAGGATGCCGAGCGCCTGACGAGATGGCGCAAGGGCAATGCCCGACGGCAGCGCAAAGGCAAGAAACCCGTGCCACCGCCCGAACCATCCGCCTGCCCGCAGTTTGGGTCGCGTAGTAGCATCCGCTATGATGCACGTACCTACCGTCTGCTCCCCCTCGACCGCGTCTCGCTCAATACGATAGGAGGGCGCATCACGGCGCGTCTCTTGCCAGGCCCGCGCCAACACGCGGTGCTGGCAGACCCCGATTGGACGGTCGGCGGTGCAGAGTTGGTGTGGCGAGCAGGGACGTGCTATTTGCATGTCACTCAGAGCAAAGAGGCTCCTGATGTGACCCCGGCGGTTGATGCTATCGGGGTCGACCTGGGTATCTGCAACGTGGCCACCGATAGCATGGGCGAGCAGTTTACCGGGGCGGAGGTGCGTGACAAACGCGCCCGCTTTGTGGCCCGCCGTGCTGCCCTGCAACAAGTGGGGACTCAATCGGCCAAACGCCGCCTCAAGCAGATGAGCGGACGCGAGCGCCGCTACATGAAAGATGTCAACCACTGCATTAGTAAGACCCTGGTACGAAAAGCCGTCGCATCGCGCAAGGCACTGGCCCTCGAAGACCTCACGGGCATTCGAGAGGACGGCATTACGGTTGGGCGCGAACAGAGATACGAGCGGCATGCCTGGGCCTTCTTCCAACTGCGAACCTACCTCACCTACAAGGCGGCCTGGGCAGGTGTCCAGGTCAGATTGGTCGACCCGGCTTATACGAGTCAAACGTGTAGCCGTTGTGGGCATTGCGAGCGTGCCAATCGCCAAAGCCAGTCCTCCTTTCGCTGTCAGCGCTGCGGGTTCTCTGCCCACGCTGACTCCAATTCTGCCACAAACATTGCTCTGGCTGCCCGTCAAGCAGCCAATGGTAGCAGCGGTACGTCGCTAGCTACAAGCCCCCAGCTTTAGCCGTGGGGTCACTTGACTGAGTATAAGCGTTAACGCTCACTGCCTGTGAATGTTTTCCACGTCACCGTGTATTGTACGGGCGACCCTCGCGGTCGCCCTGGAAATCTCTTCGTATTGTAATGGCAATCTTCCTCCAACGCTTGCTTTTCAGCCAAAACTCATGTATTCTACTCAAGAACTTCTTGCAGAAAGGTGGTTGCACATGTCTACATCCCGCTCGCCCTTCTCCTGGCTCACTCGCTTATTTACACGCTGGACGCAGTCGCTTGATCAGAAACATGGATGGCATAGATTTCCGCTGCTGATCGGACTGATGGTCCTGGTTGGCCTGCGTACCATATTGAGGCAAAAGAACCTGTACGATACCACAGGCGTCAAGTTGACCGTCTCCGATAAACCCGCCTCGACCGAACAGGCAGCGCGCTACCTCACCGCTCGTACTGCCGATGGCACCTACAACGACCTGGAGCATCCCACCATGGGCAGCGTCAGCACGCGCTTTGGCCGCAACGTTCCCCTGAGCGATGTCTATCCCGATGAATCAAAAGTACTCACACCGAATCCGCGCACGGTCAGTCTCGAGCTGCTCACTCGTGATACCTTCCAGCCCGTCACTATCCTCAACATGCTGGCAGCCGCGTGGGTTCAGTTCATGATTCACGACTGGTTCAGTCACGGCAAGAACCAGAAAGAGCATCCCTGGGAAATCCCGCTCAGTGACGACGACCCCTGGCCGGAACATCCCATGCAGATTCTACGCACGCACAGCGACCCGACGCACGCGCCGGGCACCGGAGATTTGCCTCCCACCTATCTCAACACCGCCACCCACTGGTGGGATGGCTCACAGATATATGGCAGCGATGAAGCGACCCTGGCGAAGGTGCGCTCAGGCGAAAATGGCAAACTGGTCATCGGCCCCGATGGCCTGCTTCCCCTCGATCCGGATTTGGGGGTAGACATCACCGGCGTCAACGGCAACTGGTGGATCGGCCTGAGCATGCTGCACACGCTATTCACCCGAGAGCATAACGTCATCTGCGACCGGCTCCACGAAGCCTATCCCTCCTGGTCGGACGATGAACTGTTCGATCACGCCCGCCTTGTCAATGCCGCCCTGCTCGCCAAGATTCACACCGTCAACTGGACGCCTGCCATACTCGATCATCCCACTATGCAGGTTGCTATGCACGGCAACTGGTGGGGGCTGGCCGGGGAGTGGATCTACAACCACTTTGGGCGTATCAGCAAGAGCGAGGTCATCAGCGGCATTCCAGGCTCTCCCAAAGACCACTTTGGCGTGCCCTACGCCATAACCGAAGAGTTCGTCTCCGTCTACCGCATGCACCCACTCATGCCCGATGAATTCGTCTTCCGTTCCGTCGCGAACGATTCTGTCCTGTTAGAGCGAACCTTGCCCGAAGTTGCCGACCGCCACGCCCGCGAGGTCGCAAAGCAAGTATCCATGACCGACCTTTTCTACT
>VBFM01000095.1:24994-25341 GCA_005882595.1 Chloroflexota bacterium | reverse complement strand
CTTTGGGGCGCTTCAAAGAGAGAGGGGTGTCACGAGCAATCGCGCGCTCCTCTCAGGCCTCCTACTCGGTTTTATCTGGTGGCTCGTCTTCTCGCTGCTGCTGACGAATATCATGAAGCACGCCCCGTCGCCTTTCTCTCTTTCATTTGGAGAGTTCCTGGCAACTTTTCCCATCGACCTGCTCTTTGGGGTAGTATTGAGTTCAATCTATTTCCAGTTACAAGCTAGAAGCATTACCCTTTCCGGATGACGCGCTCGATTTCGCGTTTCACATCGCGCTCGGCAATCGCTTCTCGTTTATCGTAGAGCTTCTTACCACGACACAGGCCCAGTTCAATCTTGACCTT
>VBFM01000095.1:24351-24985 GCA_005882595.1 Chloroflexota bacterium | reverse complement strand
CCTTGAGATACAGCTTGAGCGGGACGAGCGTCAGCCCTTTGGTAGCGACCCTTGCCTGGAGCTGTTCGATTTCGCGCCGGTGCAGCAGTAATTTGCGGTTGCGCATGGGATCGTGATTGTAGCGGTTGCCGTGTTCATAGACGGCGATATGCGCGTTTTCCAACCATAGTTCGCCGTTGCGCGCTATCGCATAGGAGCCGCGCAGGTTGACCTTGCCATCACGTATCGATTTAACCTCAGTGCCGACCAGTGAGACGCCCGCCTCAATAGTGCGCTCGACGAAGTAATCGTGATACGCCTGCCGGTTGACGGCAATCACCTTGATCGGCTCGTGCTTCGGCGGGGCCTTGCTCGATTGGTTACTTGTTGGTTTTGCCATAAAAAGGCTGCCTTTCCCCTTGACATACCGCCATATTAGCCCTATTGATATGATAAAGGTGTTTGAACAGTTTATCAGTACCCTGGGTGCCAACATCATACTACAACCTGGTGCATGCGTCGAGGGGTGCGAATTGCTGCGTTGATTGAATAATAAGTCTGTTACCTCAGAAAGTAATTGCTGGCGTCAAAGATATAAGAAGAAGGCATAACCGCGTCCTCCAGAGAAAGGTTTGAGCATGTTTTACCATCTAGG
>VBFM01000095.1:10684-24221 GCA_005882595.1 Chloroflexota bacterium | reverse complement strand
GATATAGAGTCGGAGCGTGCTGTCACTCTCCTGGCGCAAAAGCTGCACCTGGACCTGACGGTTGTGCAGGTCATCTTTACCAGCCAGCATGATACCGCCGATAGCCCGCAATTTATACAAGAGTCTCAGCAAGCGCTGGCCAGAGTGCGGACTATGCCGGAAGTCTCCGGCGTCGTTAGTTTTGTAGATAATCCGCGTCAGATTTCGTTAGATCGCCGCGCTGCCTACGTCAATGTCCTGCTCAAGCCTGATCCCGATAGCGCGCCCAAACTCTTGCCGGAACTTGAACGGCGTTTGCATCCGGTGCCCGATCTGCATACAAGTATCGGCGGTGGCCCGGTTTTCTATGAAGACATCCAGTCAGTCAGTGAAAGCGACCTGCGGCGGGCAGAAATGCTGGCCTTTCCGTTCGCCATCATTGCCCTGCTGCTCGTTTTTCGTTCAGTTGTTGCCGCTATGCTTCCCGCCCTTGTCGGTGGAGGCGCAGTTATCGTCTCACTGGCCCTCATTTTTGGGCTCGGACATCTCACCGAACTCTCCATTTTTGTACTGAACATCACCACTCTGTTCGGACTGGGGCTAGGCGTCGATTATTCGCTGTTCATGGTAAGTCGCTTCCGTGAGGAACTCGCGCGTGGGCGCAGTATCGAAGAGGCGGTAGCCATCACCGTAGCTACCGCCGGGCGCGCCGTCACCTTTTCAGGCTTCACAGTCTCGATCGGACTGGTAGGCCTGATCTTCTTCCGCGTCAGTTTTTTGCGCTCCGTCGGTATGGGTGGCGTACTGGTTGTGCTTCTGGCAGTGATGGCCGCGCTTACCCTCTTGCCCGCATCGCTGGCTATTCTGGGCACACGTGTAAATGCCTTCCCTGTTCGCCTTCCGAGATTTCGCAAGCGAAGCGCGGAACAGGCGACTGCAAGGGGAACTGTTCCAGACCCCGCCGGAGTACACGGTGGATTCTGGTATCGCCTCTCCCATTTGGTGATGCGCTATCCTGTGCGGGTGCTGGTTCCCGTCTTGTTGCTCATGATCTCATTGGGATTACCGTTCGCAGGTGTACGCTTCTCGGCGCCGGATGCCTCTATCCTGCCATCGACTGTCCCATCGCGCGCAGCATATGATCTACTCAATAGCCGTTTTAACGCGCAGGATACCACACCTATTCTTCTGGCGGTACAGACGCATGGAGATGTACTCACACCCGACAATATTCGTAATCTCTATGCCTATGTGCAGCGTATAGAGGTCGATCCTCGTGTTGCGCGTGTGGATAGCATCGTCAGCGCCGATCCCCGCTTCACCCTCGATCAGTACGAGCTACTGTACGCGCATACTCAACTCGTGACCGATCCCTACCTGGCGGCTTTTCTAAAAACGTCGGTAGCAGGCGATACTACCATGATCCAGGTCATTAGCAAATTCACCATGCTCGATCAGCATTCCCTTGATCTTGTCCAGACCATACGCAACACGCCTCCCGGCAATGGTATGACCGTGCTCGTCGATGGCGGCACGGCTGGCAACATCGATTATGTGCATACATTGTACACAGACTTTCCTATAGCCGTTCTTATAGTAGCTATCACGACTTATATTGTTTTACTCCTGTTCTTCCGTTCACTCGTTCTGCCCCTGAAAGCCATTCTCATGAATACACTTTCAATCCTGGCGAGCTATGGAGCTTTAGTGATCATTTTTCAGGATGGTTTCCTGCACCAGTTCCTCGGCTTTACTCCGCTGCAGTTTGTTGAAGCGTCCAGTCCAATTCTCCTATTCTGCTCGCTGTTTGGTCTCTCGATGGACTACGAGGTCTTCCTGCTTTCGCGCGTGCAGGAGGCATACTGGCAGACAGGGGATAATACCCAGGCGGTAGCGCTTGGCCTGCAGCGCAGCGGCGGTATCATCACCAGCGCCGCTGTCATTGTAATTGTGGTAAGCGCATGTTTTGCTACGGCTGACATGATTCTGGTCAAGGCGCTGGGCCTGGGGATGGCGTTAGCCGTCGCACTCGATGCCACATTGGTGCGTGGATTGCTCGTCCCAGCTACTATGCGCTTGCTGGGTAATCTCAACTGGTGGCTTCCATTCGTTGGAGTGCAACGCAGGCGACCCGCTTTTATGGAAGAGTATGAAAGTGGCGACCTCCAAATGGATGAGGTAAGTGGAGATAGCACCAGTAGCGATGCAAAGGTGGGAGTAAAGCAATGAAGAGAATGAGCCAACTTGTTGCACTATGCGCCTTGCTCATCATGCTGCTGGCTTCCTGTGGTTTTCCCGGTACAGTTTCTACTTCCGCCCGGTTGCCCGTCGTCAACACGACTGCGACACCTGCGCCATTACCACCAGTCCGTTTTCCCCAGGATGAGGCGGCGCACCGCGATTTGACCGAGTGGTGGTACTATACCGGGCACCTGAGTGCCATCGTCAATGGCCAGACGCATCACTACGGCTTTGAACTGGTCTTCTTTCAAGCCTTGCGCGCTGATTTCCCACCCGTCTACGCCGCGCATTTCGCTATCAGCGATGTCACCAACGGAGCCTTCCATTTTGACCAGCGCCGCCAGACGGAACCTGACGCGAAGCTTCCCAACGGCACTTCAACTACCGGAATCGATGTACATATCGGCGATTGGTCAATTCGAGGTGTGAATGGGCTGGATCACCTGACAGCCAGTATGGCAAATTATAGCATGCGCGTAGATGTGCGTGGCCTCAAGCCGCCTGCGCTACACAATGGAAACGGCTTAATTACATATGGCCTGGCCGGTTTCTCCTACTACTATTCGCGTACAAGGATGGCGCTCTCTGGCACACTCATTGATCATAGTCAGCTCGAAACCGTTACAGGTGAGGCCTGGATGGATCATCAATGGGGGAATTTCATCACACTTGGCGGCGGGGGATGGGACTGGTTCAGTATCCAACTCAATAACAACACCGAATTGATGGTATACCTCATTCGCGATGCTACTGGGAACATCATCTCAACCTATATTGGCTATATCCAACCCGATGCGCGAGAGGTGTTGTTGCCGGCAAGTGCACTGCACGTATCGATACTCGATCACTGGCGAAGCCAGGCTACGCGAGCGAATTATCCCTCTGGCTGGAGACTTACCATCAATGATCCACAATTGCATGCTTCGCTGACCCTCTTACCTGAACTGAAGAACCAGGAGCTGGTGGCCTATCAATCAACGGGCAACAGCTATTGGGAGGGCGCTGTGAGCATCCAGGGCCAAAGCGGTGGAAGCAATATAAATGGCGAGGGCTACGTTGAATTGACAGGCTATGCATCGTCGTAGGGATGCGATTAGCGCTACATCCAAGAGACTGAACAATGATACGAGAAACAGGGTGGGAAGCTGTTACACCCTTGCCCTCTTGTGCTATACTCTTCAAGTACCATTTGGCTATTGAACCCCTAAACCCTGATAGAATTTCGCGTATGTACTAACATTGTAATGCACTCTGTGCTACAATGTCATACCGTATGTTGATGTGTCTAAGCCGATCGTTTGTCAAAGAGTATGGCCAGGCTTTGTAAAGGACCTTATTTATTGCGTCCGAACAGGGGGTTTTGATGGAGGCGAAAATACAGACGCCACCCCAACAAGAAGATATCATTTCGCTTGTAGATCGTGTTGTACGCATAGTCTCAAGTGTGCGTGGAACAAAGTCTGACTATGCCCTTTTAGCTACAGAATTAGCGCCAATCATCCCATTCGATCTTTTCGGCATAGTGTTGTTACGTCATGATCGCCAGGCAGTTCGCGTCGTTGTCTGCACTCGCGAGACAGGCGAATGGGTCTCACACTATCACCAGCATCCATTGGCGGACTCGATGCTCGAACGCATCTTGCGTACCGACGTAAGAACAGAACCGGACGAGGATGCACTCAATCCTGTTCCCACGCACGCCTCACCAGCCGATGATGCCCTCGAAATGGCAATACACACCTATCAAGACGGCCTGGATGGCACCCCTTCCGAATGTGGAGATGCACTGAGCGAATACCCTCACCTCCACTCGACCTTGATTGCGCCCTTAATAATTGGGAATCGCGTACTTGGCTCGCTTGAACTGGGCAGTATTGAAAGAGGGGTCTACAACGATGAGCGCGTGGTGCGCTTGATCCCTGCCGTCGCACGTGTCCTGGCTGCTGCCATTGAAAACGCCCAGGTTGGTGGTAATCTTGAAATTCAAGACCGACAGCGCCAGGAACTGCACAAAGTCTCCAGCGCGCTGACCTCGAAAATGGACCTTGCCACCATTTTGTATCGCATCGTGGATGGTATCGCGAAGGCCTTGAATGTGGCATCCGCCATTGTCATGATTGACCGGCATTCGGGCCGATTACGGCTGGATGCCCAGCATGGCCTGTCTCCCGAAGCTTTACAAAAGCTGGTGAACCTCAAACTGATGCTTACCGATAACTCGATTATCGGTTTTACTCTGCGTCGTCGTCAACCAACCGTCTCGAACGACATTGCCCAGGATGAACGCTTTCCCGGAAGCCAGGTCTTCGCTATAGAACTTGGCATGCACTCGATTTTTAGCTATCCCCTTGTTGTCGGTTCAACAGTCTTTGGCGCCCTCCTCCTCTTTTCACCTGAGCCAGGCGGATTTACCCCGCTCAAAACCGATATTCTCTCACTCTTCGCAAGTCAAGCCATGATTGCTATTCACAATGGCATGCTCCTCGAATCGGTGCGGGAACGTCGACATTTTCAGGATGCTATCGAGCAATTGGAGAAAACTACTCAAAATACTCTTGCTGTTGAGGATGAACAGGCCCTGTTGAGGATCGTGCGCAAGGAGACCGAACGCAACTTTGGTGTCAGTTTCACTAGCCTGTTGCGCTTCATCAGCAGTAATCTATTAACGCGCAGTGAACGCGACCTGCAATCCATGTTATATGCCATCGAGACCCAGCATGACCATGCTTCGGCAAATGACTCTATGGTCGAAGTAGATGACACTGGCACCGCGCTGCTCAATCAACAGAAAAGCCTAACTTCACTTGAGATGCCGCTCAAGGCAACGAACGTCCCAGCAAGCGAGGATTCAACCTCAAATGAGGGTAGTGCCACAACACTTATGCGTTCGGCGGAAGCCGCTCTTGCGCGCGCAGGGCTTCTTGGAGATGTGGGCGCGGCATTTACCGCCATGCTTGACCCTGATCGAACAGTTAAGGGAATATCCGATATGCCGCGTCTGTATGAACGAGTAACGCGTGGCGTTCAAGACCCCTGGTTCATTGTTGATCTTCTGGGACATTGTATTTATGTGAATCCTGCCGCAGAAGCCCTGTGTGGTATGCGTTTAGACCTGGATACGCCTGGAAACGTGGCGCTGGAAGCATCATTTTTTGAGCCACACGTTGAATCGCCGTTACAATTTACGCAAGGATTGACATTACCCGAAGCGTTGGTCCGATTACTGCCGCGCATACGCAATCTGGAGGATGTGCTTGACTATCTTCAGGAATTTGTATACGCGGATATGTCGAATGAGCGCAGCGCTGAGATGTTGCAGCGAATAGGCGAGGATGCGGAGTCCATACCACGGCTCCATCCTTTGCCCAGGAATACCCTGCGTTGTGTTATCGCCGCCGAGCCACTACAAAGAGATACTCCACTCCAGGATGAAACGCGAAGTCTCAGCGATGGACAGCACATGGAAACCTCCATCACTCCGACCGGTAGGGACGCGATGTATCGCGTTCCCCCCCATCATCCACTTCATACAAAATCGCCAGCCATGCTGCTTGATAATGCGCCCTCCGATCGTCATTATCAATTCATGCGCTACGCTTTGTATGACCAGGGTAACGAGTTGATCGCGCATGCCTTGCAGATTCACGATATTACCGAGCAGGTGCGCGATGAGAAAAATAAATCAGCGCTCCTCTCGTCGGTTTCCCATGATCTGCGTACTCCTCTGACCTCCATCAAAGCGGCGGTTAGCGGCTTGTTGCAGCCTGGCATTGAATGGGATGAGAAAACGCGCCGTGAGATGCTTGAAGATATCGATGCGGAAGCCGATCATCTGAATGTATTGATTAACTCTATGGTCGAGATGTCACGTATCGAGATGGGGGCGCTGGCGCTGGAAAAAGAGTGGTCCGACCTGGTTGAGATCGTGCATAGCTCCCTCTCGCGATTCGAGCACGCCTTTCAGGGATACCACGTCCGTACAGAATTTCAACCATCTTTACCACTTATCCAGGTTGATTATTTACAATTGAAGCGCGTATTTTATAATCTGCTTGAGAATGCTGTTCGTCATACCACGAAAGAGAGTGGAATTCTCATCACTGCTCAAACAGTGGCATGGGAAATGCCGGGCGATACAGTACCTGATGATGCGCCTCGCTACTTACGTGTCCAGGTGATCGATCATGGAAATGGAGTGCCTGAAGAGGAACGCGAACGCATCTTCAAATCATTTTACAGCCTGGATGGTCATACAGGCCTGGGCCTTGCTATCTGCCGGGGGATTATTGAAGCTCATCATGGTCGTATCTGGGTAGAATCGGCCACGGGTGGAGGGGCGTGTTTTGTCTTTGTTCTTCCTATTTCCTCGTAGAGGCTCTATGTGGCATCCACGTTGACAGGACTGATAGGTGCCATGTGAAGGAGTACAGGCTCGTGAAAACTAAAGGGAAACGCATACTTGTTGTTGAGGATGACGCATCAATTCAACGTGCCTTGCGGCGAAGCCTGACGATCAGTGGCTATGAAGTCCTGGTAGTGGATAATGGCAGGCAGGCAGTAGAGCTGGTGCGCGAACAGCAACCCGACCTGGTATTACTGGATCTCAGTTTACCGGGAGAGATAGATGGCCTGGGGGTGTGTATCCAGGTGCGCCAATGGTCGCAGATTCCAATCATCATCGTCTCTGCTCGTACCGATGAGCAGCAAAAAGTGCAGGCCCTCGATTTAGGAGCAGACGATTATCTCACCAAACCTTTCAGTAACGAAGAGTTGTTGGCACGGGTGCGTGTCTGCCTTCGAAGAGCAGCAAGTCAAGAAACAGAAGGCACATCGCTGCCCGAAACCATGCAGACCATTGATGGCTACCTGCGTATGAATCTTGTCCGGCACCAGGTGATTGCCGGAGAGCAAGAAGTCAAGCTAACTCCGACCGAGTACGAGCTATTGCTCCAGTTGATGCTTCATGCTGGCAAAGTCATGACCCACCGCGTGCTACTCCGCTCCGTCTGGGGACCAGAATACGGAGAGGAGGCAGATTACCTACGTGTCTATGTGCGGCAACTGCGACGCAAAGTGGAGGTGAAGCCCTCATTACCCCACTATATTTTGACTGAACCAGGCGTGGGGTATGTGTTTAACGTTCAGGTGATGAGGGGGGAGTCTGGCTCGCTGCAGTTACCAGCAACAGAAACCATTGAAAACGCAACGGAGTGAGAAATTCGGGCAAATTGGTTGATGACCAGGGGATTTTAATACAATCTTAACGGGTCTTAACGGGTTTTTTATGGTGTGTTCTCGTAGTTTTGTCGTACACTGCAATATGGGTTTGTTTGTGGTTATTTATTGTAAGGGTAGGACGAAATGAATCAGCCGTCTTGTGGAGGTATTCAGAGTCCGGTAACAGTAGATCACTTGCGGAATTCTGGTGCTGGAATCCAGAGTGGGAGAAGTTTGCGGGTGCTGATTTGGGGGATGGGAGGTCAGCAAGATCATTTTCACCAGATACTGGCCGCAAATATTCAGCGGTGGGGATACGAAGCGCGTATCCTCACTGCCAGTATTGTACCAGGAAAGGGCAGGCAGGATGAGATACAGGGGGATGTGTTGCTGTATGACCTGGATGATCCATCCTGGCTGTCTGGCCTCAAAGCAGAAAATAGAGCTTTGCCATTTGCTTTGACAGGTAGCGAGGAATGGCAACCTCGTGTTCGTCTTATGATCGCGTTGAGTAGTCAATCTATTTCGCGTTCGACGCTCGAACAGATTGGCGCGGTGGCGTTGATCCACAAGCCATTTGAAATGGGGCGATTACAGCGTTACTTGCGAGTGTTTGACAAAGTTTTACTAGATGAATCGTCGCTAGAATCTGAACGTGGGTTTGTAGAGCAGGCATTAAGTCTTCCAGTACCGTTGGCAGCGACCTCTTTGTTGAGGGGTGATGCAGTGCCTACGGGAACCAGGAAAAAGGTTCGCATTCTGGTGGTGGACGATCATGTAGAGGTAGCCGATACCATCCGGCAATGCTTAGAAAGTGAACCGGCATACCAGGTGAAGATTGCTAATGATGGGTTGGAGGCACTGGAACAGTATATTTCCTGGAGGCCCGATTGCATCGTAACGGACCTGCTAATGCCCTGGATGAATGGCTTTCAAGTCATGCGCAGTCTTTCAGTAGCTATCTCGCGGCACATGCCTGTATTCGTGGTAATGAGTGCACTGACACAGTACGAGTTACCAGTAAATCGCGCCTACTTGCAGGGAAAAGTGGTTGTGTTTGTGAACAAGCCGTTTCATATCGACCATTTGCTTGATGCCGTTAAGCAAGCATTAACACAGTGATTGCAATCGCGACCGAGCAAATTAAGAGTTGAAGATAGGCATTCTTAGCAGTACAATGGATAGCGGGCTGGGTCCCAACAGCCTCCTTTGAAGATCAAAGGAAGCAAGGCGTAGTGAAAAAGGAATCGTGAATCAATGGAGTCGCAAGACCTCATCATGGATGGAGATTTACAAACGCTTGGTCTCCAATCTATACTGAAAATGCTCGCACTGAGTGGAAAAACCGGCACCCTGTTTATACATTCTGGCCGGGAGACGCTTTCTATCAGTTTGCGTAAGGGTCAGATTATTGCCTTACGTGAGGAGGGAGTTAGCCAGCCCGATTTACTCACGATGCTTTGCCTGATTAATAAACTCGACCCTCCACGAGCGCAAGCAGTTCGTGAGGTCTCACAGGGAAATTTGCAAGTGGCATTGGCTATGTTGGTTCAGCAGGGCTGGATGAGTCCGGCAGAGATGCAACAGCGCCTGGAATTTGCCATCACCCAGTCGATCAGCCATGCATTGAGATGGGTAGATGGCCGCTTCTCTTTCCATCGCCAACTAGTTTCTATGGAAGGTAGAATGCAGCCACTTGATGTCGATAGTGTACTGTTGGAGGCACTGCGCCAGGCGGATGAGTGGGAAGAGATGGGCGAAATCTCTCTCACTCGCAGCACAATGGCCCGTTGGCTACCCGAAGTGAGTAATGATGTGCGCAGCCTGGGCCTCAGTCAGGAACATATCGAAGTGTTATGCCTTGCCAATGGGGAAGTACCGTTGCAAGCAATGGCGATGGTGCTGATGACCCCGGAAGCGCGTATCGCGCGTGTTATGATGCGACTCCTCCAATTGCGCCTGATTGAAGTGGTCGATACTGCTTTAGAAGCTGAACTTCAACAGGACCTGACCAACATTATTATCATGTCTCAGCACACGCTGGCACAACAGCGACAGAATCTCGCCCCGGAACAGCATCTCCTCGGGCTTATTAAAACACTCTCTCAATGTATCAATGGTCTACTGATCCATCATGGCACCTACGCAAAGAGTTTACGCGGGCGCGGTCAGCTGCCTATTGCAGATATTGTGCGTTACCTTGAGCGACGCTTCGCTCAACCGTTACAACTGATGGCAAAACAACAGTTCCCCATCCTGGAAACGACCACCTTCATCAACGGGCAACTTGATTGCAGCGAAATATTTCACCTGGATAAATTGGTGAAAGGTGAGCAGTTAGAGGAGTTTTACTGGGAAGCAGTACGGGGACTGGCAGTATTTTTGCGGACGGTATTTACGACCCTGCTGAATGACGAAGTTGGTAATTCGCATACGGGCCGTCAACTGAATATCGTCTGGAAAGCGTTCTTGACAGAAATTGACCAGGAGGTACAACAGTACCAGATCTACCGCGCGCGTCAGAATGCCCAGAACAACCGCAGTCGCTACGCTGAATCTCCGTATCAGAGTGATGCCGGTTGGAATACCATGCCTCAAAGTGACGGCAACCCTCTTTGGTCGTCTGAATCGCAAAGGAGGTTAATCTAGATGATCGAGCCAATACCAACGGTTTTGGTAGTGGACGATAGTCCTACCGTGCGGAAAATTGTGCAAATGACTCTGCAACGTGAGCGTATTCGAGTGATAACTGCTGGAGATGGGCTAAGTGCTCTCACCTCTGTGGCGGATGAAATGCCTGCTCTTATCCTCTTAGATATTCAGCTTCCTCGCATGGACGGGTACACTATTTGCCAAATAGTACGGAAAAACTTGCAGTTTCGCGCAATACCTATTATTATGCTGAGTGGGAAGGATGGTTTGTTCGACAAGATGCGTGGTCGATTGGCCGGTTCAACGGAATACTTAACCAAGCCGTTCGACTCGGCGGAACTGGTTCAGACCGTGAAAAAGCATCTTGTCGGCTGGCAGCAGCGCATGCCGCTGCAACATGAGGGGATGCGAACACGACTACGACGTCGTGGGTAAAACTTGTCCTGTAACAACTGATTCCACGACCGGCAGGCCGTTCGGATGCGATCTATCGCGTCCAGGTTGGCAAGATGGGTATCGCCCCGCGTTGGCAGAACGGACCTGTAGGGACTCGATGTATCGTGTCCTCACATCCACGAAATAGCCTTTCTTTCCCATTGGTCAGGTGTAATGTATTGCACCATTTCACAGGAAAGGTATACTGATATGCCAGGGCAGAAGGTACTCGTTGTAGATGATAGTTGGACAGAGTTAACCATGATCGCAGCGCCACTGCGCAATAGCGGCTTTGATGTAGTCACAGCCGTCGATGGCGACGAAGCGCTCGAGAAGGTTTTCAGGGAACAACCACAGTGTATTGTACTCGATGTGGTCTTACCCAAACAAAATGGGTTTCAATTGTGTCGCAAGCTTAAAAGTCTCGACGCAAGTAAACATATACCCATTATCCTGTTGACGAGTAAAAGTACTCCACTGGATAAATCCTGGGGTTTACGGCAAGGCGCTGATATGTATATGACCAAGCCGTTCAATGATGATGAACTGGTAAATAACGTTCGACGTCTCGTATAGTTGTAGGAGCTGAACATGTTGCAACGCAATGCAGGGTTTGAGTCACAATCACCGCCGGACGCATTGCGGCGTGTAGATGGCACCGCTTCCTCCACAAGGGGAGGAAGTGGTGCGCTTAATACCCCGCGCGTTTCTCCTGCTGATCTAGTCAATCCGAAAGACCTGGCAAATGTTCCTATGGAAGCCAGTGTGGTTGGCGAACAGTACTTGATATTTTCGTTGATGGATTGCGAGCTAGCCCTGAACGCCGAGCATATCCAGGGAGTGGAACGCCTTGCGGATGTGACTCCTGTCCCAAATGTGGTTTCCTGGATTAAGGGCGTGATAAATTTACGCGGCTCTATCGCTTCGGTGGTAGACTTGAGGTCTTTCCTTGGTATGGAGGATCTCCCCCATAATCCACGCACACGGCTCTTATCAGTGAGATTCAACGAGATGGTTATCTGCCTGGTTGTCGACAGCGTGAGTGAGATGACGCCGATTCCAGCTTCAGCTATCGTTGCAAATAGCCGCCAGAAGCCTGTTCCACAGTGGTTGGCTCCTTATGCTGAAGGAAGCGCTCTTGTTGGGAAAAGAAACATCATTATCATGGACGCATCTCGCATACTCTTCTCTGAAAAGATGCAACACTATTCGTAGGAGAGACTGCCAGAAGGCTCTAATTGTCGTTACCAGTACAATTGTTGCCCTCCTGTGTGTGGTTGCTACAGGAGTTCGTTTTTATACATGGTCCTTATGAAGAGGCGCTCAAGTAGAGTGCCTTAATACAAAAGCTGCTTCACCTGAGAGGAGGCCTGGCGGATGAATGACACCGATAGAGGCGGAATGACCATAAGCTCATTGTTGTTGATGGGTCTTATCGTTTCACTCGCCGTTCCTGAGATTGCCATTTTAATACTGGGTGTGATAAGGGGATCCGTCGATCAAACCGTCTTTACATCTGCGGTGGTAGGGACTGCGCTGGTGGTGCTGGTGGGAGTGTTGACGGTCAATTATTTTGTGCGCCGCAAGGTTCAAGACCGTCTTCTTAGCCTCGTGGATGTCTGCCGTAATTTTGCAGGCGGTGATCGTGCTGTTCGCGCTACGGTCTCGGGCGATGATGAATTCGCGATGCTTTCCATGTCGCTCAATTCACTCCTTGACAGCCAGAACTTCGCGCCAGGCGGGCCTGCTCATAGCAGTGGCGGCAGTGACGCAGCGGCTCTGCAAGCGCAGATCGAGAAGTTGCTGCAAGAGGTAAGCGCGGTGGGTGATGGCGACCTGCGTGTGCAGGCAGAAGTCACTCCGGACACGCTAGGAGTGCTGGCGGACTCGTTTAACTATATGATTGAAGAATTGGCCAAAGTCGTGGGACGAGTGCAGGCCACGGCGGTGCAAGTGACGAATGCCACCCGCCGTATCCTTGATCGTTCTGCTGAACTGGCGCAGGCCTCGGAAACGCAGGTGGCGCAGATTTCTCAGACCACTCAGGCAGTGGAAGCGCTGGCGATCTTCATTCAAAATGTTGCGCGCAATGCCCGCTTAAGCGCCGAGGCTGCCCAGGAAGCATTACGCAATGCTAACGTCGGTCAGGATGCTGTGCGCCAGTCCATTGAAGGCATGATGCTCATTCGCGAAAACGTGCAGGATACCTCCAAGAAGATCAAACGCCTGGGTGAGCGATCTAATGAGATCGGTGAAATCGTGCGTATCATTGAAGATATTGCCGATCAGACGAACCTCCTGGCCCTCAACGCCGCTATTCAATCGGCAATGGCGGGTGAACACGGACGCGGCTTCGCTGTCGTCGCGGATGAAATTCGTCTTCTTGCGGAACGTTCTACTGAGTCTACCAAGCGTATCGCGACCCTCGTCAAGAGTATTCAAGGTGATACCTACGAAGCAGTTGTTGCTATGGAAGATAGCACGCAGGAAGTGGTAAAAGGTTCCCAACTCGCTGATGATGCTGGTCGGGCGCTGAACTCCATCTACACTGCTGTGGAACGGCAGGCGCAAATGATCGAAAGTATCGCACGAGCCGCAAATGAACAAGCCCAGGTTTCGGAGAGCGTCGCGGTTGCCATGGGTCAAATCTCAGAAATCACGCACCAGACGAATACTGGTGCGCAAGAGGCTTCGATGAGCGTAAGTTATCTCGCAGAGCTTGCTGATCAGTTACGCACTTCAGTCTCGACCTTCCGTTTACCTGAGCGTGCGAATGAAATGGTAGATGTCTATCCAAGTATGGCTGGGGTTCCTGCCCTGCCCTCCGGTGATAGCGACCAGTATTACCAGCAAGATATGGGCACGTATAACGACTGGAACCAGGGCTTCTCTTCCGATTTCCTGTCGCTGCCGCAACCTCAGGAACCTGAGAATGCCGGGGCGTTTCAGTTTGCATTCAGCAACCAGCAGGACTTTGGCTCCCAGGCGAATTTTGCGCCTCAATTTGGAAACC
>VBFM01000095.1:7763-10619 GCA_005882595.1 Chloroflexota bacterium | reverse complement strand
TTTGGAGGCCAACAGGGGTTTGATAGCCAGCAATATGGCAACCAGGCGTTTGGAGGCCAACAGGGGTTTGATAGCCAGCAATATGGCAACCAGGCGTTTGCAAATCAGCAGGGGTTTGATAACCAGCAATATGCCAATCAGGCGTTTGCAAATCAGCAGGGATTTCATCAGTATAGTGGGGGATCAGATCAAAATTCCGGTGATCGGGGTGGATTTGATCACCAGCAAAGTTTTGAGGGGCAGTCGCAATTTGATTTTGCCGCCGAGGGATTTGGGAACCAGAATCAATCGTTTTTCCCAGGTGCTAACCAGACACCCAGGGTTCCGCAGCAGAGCTTTGGCTCTCAATCTGGCCCTCGCTCACATATGAGAAACCCTCAGCAGAATCAATCATCGTATAGTCAGGACCAGGTGCCTTTCCCAAATAATGGGTATCTTGGGCAATAGCAATCCAAGTTTCTGTCGATGGAAATTTTTGTAGGGTGTTCTGTAAGTCAGGCCGGGGAAGGCTATCCTGGAGGTCTCGATCTTAAGAGGGAAGAGGAAATAATCCCCCAGGCTTACCCTACAACCTTTGACGTGGAACTAGAATGAGTGGGTGCGCGAAGCATGTCGAACACATTTGATAAACTCTCAGTCCTCGTTTCGTTTATCGAAGAGGTCAATAGTTATTTGCCCGAAATCGAAACGAATCTCGGACGATTGGCGCTGTCAACTGATGACATGGAGGCTATTGAAGAGACGTATCGCCGCGCCCATACCATCGGTGGCTCTGCATCCATGATGGATTTTCCAGGATTAGCGCATGTTGCCCATGGGATGGAAGATATCCTTGGTGATGTGTTAGACAACCTGGCTACACTCGATCCTCCCACTCTCGGCCTGTTACACCGTTCTCTCCAACGTATTCACCGTCTCGTGGATGGCATCCACAACGGCATTGACGAGGATGCCATTATTGCGGAAGATGATGCAGACTATACACAGTATCGCTCGCTTATGGAAGCATCAGCTAGAGGCGTTCAGGGGATAAACGAGGCAGAAAGGAATGCCGCGCTTGAGCAGCAGGAGCAGGTTGCAACAACTACATCTCCGCTCGCTTCCTCCCCAACGATACCTTCGCTGGATGAGATGTTAGCTTCATTCCGTACGCCCAGTGTTTCTGTAGGAGAGGAAATTTCGTGGCCAGAGGAACCGCTTCCTCTGTCGAGCGCTGATGTACGCGCTCAGCAGGATACCCAGCCCAGGCAGCCTGTCCCACCAACCCCGGTGGCCCCGGCAGCTCAGCAACCTCCTGAACCAATGCAAACAGCGCAGCCCAGCGCTCTGGAGATACTGGCAGTATCATCAAGCCGTGCACCAGAGCTTCCCCCTGTTACTCCACCTTTTCCCGTGGAGGATGAGAGCACTATAGTTGCTCCACCGGTCACTATTCCGGCGCCTGCTCCTGTTAGTGCGACGAAACAATCTGCCGCGCACCTAGCGGAACCTGTAATGGCCTCAGCAGGGCAGGGTGCGCTTGCACCACTTCAGCAGGATGGGTCGGTTGCAGAGATCTATCACAAGATGCAGCAAGAGGCGCAAGGTTTAGAAGAGCAGGCTTCATCGTTGAAGAGAACTCTCACCCAGTTACGTCTGGCCGCCTCAATCGTCGAAGCTCAGCGTACCGAATTTAAGGGCTTCCTGGACGGCTCTAAGGATGCGCTTGACCGTATGGAGGAATGGGCAGGAAAGGCGATGGGGCTGAACCTGCGCAATAGTCCAGAGCAGGTAAGGCGCTATCTGCCACTGTCTGTCATGTGGGTGGCAAACTCCAAACTCAAGAAAGTCCTGGATTTGCTGACACAGATGACCAGCAGCGTCGAATTGACCGATGAGCAGATGCATATCAGCATGCAGCAATTACAGACATCTATAGAAGCATGTGGTGATGTCATCGAGCAATTGCAGATCTCAGGGCAAATGTTTACACAGGATCAAGGCTGGACTCCCTGGGAGATACAAGTCGCTCGTGATGCCTTGCGCGAACGCGTGACGTTTGAACGCCAGGGCGATGTCGCTTCACTACGCGCAGAGATCGAAGCCAGACTGCGTGAGGAATTGCGCCAGGAGTACGAGTATCGCCCCATGACTCTGGCAACCCGCTCGGAATTGGAACAGCAGATACGCAATGAGGTACGTGAGGAGTTTGAGGCCAAGAGGAAATTACAGGAAAGTGTTGCCGGTGTAGAATCGCAAGAATCGCCGCAGGAGATTGAGGCGCGCTTGCGCAGTGAGATTGAAATTGAAGTGCGCCGTGAATTTCTCAGCCAGCTTACCGGAGAGGTTGAGGAATCATCCCATCTTGCATCGACCGCGTCGGCACGTCCTGTGGTACAGCCCTCTCCCGCACCTGCGCCTACCTGGTCGCCAACAGTGATGCCAATGACGCCTGTTTCTCCTCAAACTGCGCAAATTCCTGCAAGTACGCCATCGCTGACAGGTGATTTTGGTGAGGAAGCAGCCGAGATTTTCCGCCTTGAGGCTGAGGAGCATCTGCAAACTATCAGCATGTTTGTCGCTGCCCTGGAAAATGCTCCTACCGACCTCGATCCCATTCAAGGCATACGCCGTGCGACGCATACGCTCAAAGGCGCCGCGGCCATGATGGGGTTCCGCGCTATTGCCGATCTCAGCCATATCTCGGAAGACCTCCTGGATAGTGTGATGGAAGGAACCATCGCAATCTCGCCAACCGTGATAAGTATCATCCTGGATACGGCTGAAGCGCTGGATATGCTCGTCAATGGAAAGGGAACCGGCGGCGAGAGCGATGCGGCTGTGAAGGCCCTGCGTGTGCGTTATACCGAACTACTG
>VBFM01000095.1:0-7730 GCA_005882595.1 Chloroflexota bacterium | reverse complement strand
TGAGATCGAGGCGAGTGAGGCTGTGATGATGGATGAGGCGGTGGTTACCAATCTTGTCGGTGAGCACCAGGGTGGGGCCGACCTGCAACAGATGGTTCGTGGCGACCTCAGCGTCCGTGTGCCATTGACCAAACTTGACGAACTCGTCAACCTTTTTGGTGAAGTACTGGTCAATCGTAGTGTCCTGGAAGAGCGATTGCAGCGTTTGATGCGCCTGGTCTCAGACGCGGGAGTCAGCAGCAACCGCCTGCGTGATGTTGGTCAGAAGCTGGAGAGCCGCTTTGAAGCCGCGACTCTGCCGAGTGGGCGTTCAGTGCAGGTGATGCCGGGAGAGGGCAACCAGAATGGATTTGCCAACGGTAAGAATCCCAATTCACGGATAGAGCCTGCGCACCTGGCCGAGTTTGACGAACTGGAACTCGACCGCTACACAGAATTCCATCAACTTGCTCGTGGTCTGAGTGAGGGTATCTCGGATATGACCACTCTCAGTAATGAGATGGAAGCGATCATCCGTGACTGTGAAAGTGTCTTTAGCCGTGAAAATCGCTTAAACACCACGTTCCAGGATCGGCTGATGAAGGCGCGCCTGGTGCCTTTGTCAACTATGATTCCGCGACTGTACCGCACAGCGCGTGCCGTTGCTCTGAAGCAGCATAAAGAATTCGAGTTTGTGTTGGAGGGCCAGGAGACCGAAGTAGATCGAACCGTAATCGAAGAGATTGCCGGGCCATTACTGCACCTCATGCGTAATGCGGTCAACCATGCCATAGAAACGCCGGAGGTACGCCTGCAACGTGGGAAACCCTCTGTCGGACAAATCAGACTCTCGGCAGCCTACGAAGGCAATCAGGTGGTTATCACTGTGCGTGATGATGGCACAGGCATCGACCCGGCGCGCGTGCGTAATGCAGCCCTGGCGCACAACTTCATTCGCCCCGATCAGCCCTTGAGCGACGCGGATATCATTGAATTGATCTTCCGTCCCGGCTTCTCAACAGCGGAGGTTTTGAGTGAAGAGAGTGGTCGCGGTGTAGGTCTGGATGTCGTACGTGATAGCGTTTCACGCCTGCGCGGAACCCTTGAAGTGGAGTCCACGCCAGGTCAGGGGACAGCATTTACCATGAAGTTCCCGACCAGCCTGGCAATTCAGAGCGCCATGATGGTGCTTGTTGGCGAGCAGCAGTTTGCAATCCCGACAGTCATGGTCGAAGCCATAGGTCGCCTGGACAACTTCAAGCAAGCCATATTTGCTGGACGTCCCGCTATCATGGTGCAGAACGAATTGTATCCGCTCATCTTGCTCTCGCAATTGTTAGGGCTCCCGGTAAACCCACCAGATGAGAAAGCGCCTGTGTTGCTGGTACATACTGATCGCCATCGAGTTGCGCTGATTGTGGATAACATCCGGGGGAAGATGGATGTAGTGATGAAGAACCTGGGACCACACCTGCGCCATGTGCATGGAGTTGCGGGTGGTACCGTGCTTGGTAATGGTCGTGTAGTACTGATCCTTGAACTGGTCGAGCTTCTATCGCCGCGCCCAGGGGCATCCTCTGCGGCTACTGCTCCGGTGCGCCGTGAGGGCGCGCCAGCTATTCAAGCTGCGGTTGCCCGTGCCGAGGCTGCACCACCTGTTGCGCCTGCTGCCGCCGCGCGTAGCACGACTGTCGCGACTCCTCCCAAACAAGCGCCTGTTCCCCCCAGCAGTAAGCATGTGCTGGTAGTAGATGATAGTCCGAGCGTGCGCCGCGTCGTGGGCAACATGCTCAAGCAAAATGGATGGGACGTGCAATTAGCCCGTGATGGTGTGGAAGCGTTGGAAATGATTACCCGCGAAACACCGGCAGCCGTTTTGCTCGACATTGAAATGCCCCGTATGGATGGCTACGAATTGATGGCGACCGTACGCGCCCAGGAGCAATATCGCACACTGCCATTGGTGATATTGACCTCGCGCGCCGCCGCGAAACACCAGCAGCGCGCCATGCAGCTAGGAGCGAACGCTTACGTGGTCAAACCCTATCAGGATGAAGAATTACTCAACCTCCTCAAATCGCTGGTCTACGGCGCAACCGTGTGAGTATAATGTAGGGGCGGTGGTGGAGGGTTGGGTATCCTTGTGGTCGCCCTTTGTCCCTATAAAATCATAGACGGAGAGCAATGCATGGGTGTCGAACGCGCAGTGACGCGCTGGTATGTGCAGCGACAGATGATACTCTACGAAATCACTTCGCTAGAGGCAAGGCTGCAACAAATACAGGCCACGAAACAACCTGAGAGCGAAGAGCTAGCGGCAATCCGGCGACAACTTGCCTGGGCGCGGGAGAAACTCAATGCTGCAGGCGCGTGCCCCAAAGCCATGATGGGCTAGGGAGGGTTACGCCTTGAGTGCTTCCACAATCAATCTTCCCATCTCCTGCGTTCCCACGATCTCTTTCCCAGCCTCCTGCAAATCTTCCGTGCGGTAACCTGCATCAATTACGCGCTCGACTGCAGCCTCAATCGTGTTGGCCTCTTGTTGCAACCCAAATGAATAGCGCAACATAAGCGCAACAGTCAGAATCGCCGCAATAGGATTCGCTTTTCCCTGCCCGGCGATATCTGGAGCGGAGCCGTGAATGGGCTCATAGAGACCGAACAGGCCGTGTTCCGTCTTGCGCGTTCCCAGGCTGGCGGAGGGTAGCATGCCCATCGAACCGGCCAACATCGATGCCTCGTCGGTCAGAATGTCTCCAANNNNGTCGCCGTACCAGTTGCATCGCACATGTATCTACCAGCAAATGTTCGAGCGTCACATCCGGGTAATCGCTGGCTATCGGGTCTGCGATATGTCGCCAGAGCCTCGACGAGCTGAGGACATTGGCCTTGTCTACCGATGTAACTTTCTTCCGTCTGCCGCGCGCTAACTCAAATGCCGTGCGCACAATGCGATCAATCTCTTGTTCGGTATAAATCAACGTATCGATGGCTTCCAATCCCTGCGGCGTCTCGCGAATCTCGCTGGGCTTGCCAAAATACAATCCCCCGGTCAATTCGCGTACCACCAATAGATCCGTGCCTTGCAGCACCTCTGGTTTAATGCTCGAGGCGTTGAGTAGCGCCTTGAAAGGACGCACGGGGCGCAGATTAGCGAACAGCGCGAGGTCTTTGCGCAGGCGGAAGAGGGCGCGTTCGGGCTGTTTCTTTGCGTTTGGCCCCTCATAACGCGGGATGCCGCCGACCGCGCCAAAAAGTACCGCGTCACTCTGCTGGCACATCGCCATGGTCGCGTCAGAAATAGCTTCTCCCTCAGCTTCAATTGCCGCGACCCCTACCAATGCGTGCTGTGTCTTAAATGTATGCCCAAATCGATCAGCGACGCTTCGCAGCACGTGCTCCGCCTGTTCAATGACCTCTGGCCCGATCCCGTCTCCGGGAAGTACGGTAATGGTGTATGTTCCCAATATTCCAACTCCTTTTTGCTGAATTTATTTTATGCTGCCACATCAATCGTCACCATTAGTGGTCGCTCAGTTTCTTCATGAACAGACCTCCGGCATTATTATAGCCAGAATTATATACGATATCTCTGGTAACAGTCAAAAGGGGGAAGTCCTCGCCTTGCTTCTCAGCGTATGGCAACGAATGGCCTCACGTGCTATAATTAGGTAAGGTTGGGAGACGGGTATACCGCACTCCTTTCACTCATTACACTCAGCGAAAATATCAACCGAGCAACAGGTGCTGCTAAACCTTTGCATGGGAGTTTACAAGTATGGGCGGCGAAATTAAAGGAAATGGGAGTACGTTTGCTGGTGAGCGGCGCAAACCTGTACCAATTGTTATGGCATCAGGACCCCATGAGTACATTCCTGGCGATCAGGAATTGCCAGTTCAACTCACCAGCCTTGCGGATATGCTGCAATGGGCGCAGAACTGGGCGCGTTCGAAATCTGTCTGGCCGCTTGGCTACGGCCTTGCCTGCTGCGCTATCGAAATGATGGCGAGCGCACAGGCGCACTATGACCTTTCGCGTTTTGGGTCGGAGGTCTTCCGCTCCAGTCCGCGACAGGCCGACCTCATGATTGTCGCGGGTACCGTCTCGGTAAAGATGGGTCCGCGCCTGCGTCTCCTGTGGGAGCAAATGCCCGAACCGAAATGGGTACTCAGCATGGGCCAATGCGCGAACTCTGGCGGCGAATTTTACGATAGCTACTACACCGTCCAGGGGGTCGATACCATCATCCCGGTAGACATCTATGTGCCTGGCTGCCCACCGCGTCCGGAGGCGTTGATCGAAGGCATTCTCAAGCTGCGTGAGAAAATCTTGAAACAAGGTTTGAAAGTACGTGGCGAGAAGGAGATAGAGGTGTAGCGTATGCGTGGAATACTTGAAGGAATGGGCCTGACCTTTAGCCACCTTTTCCGACCAAAGGTAACCCGCTTATATCCTTATGAAAAGCCAAAACTGCCGCCGCGTAGCCGCGGCTTGATACAACTGATCGCAGAAAAAGGACTGAAAACCGAATACAATCTCAAGTGCGAATCCTGCCTGCTCTGCGAAAAAGCCTGCCCGCCGCGCGCAATCACCATCAATTTTGAACCAATGCACCGCTGGAAGGAACGCCCCTGGTTCGTCTCGTATGTGCGTGAGGGCGCTGACAAATACACCTCGCACAAAATTCCACCTGCATCAGGAGCATCGAAAGCCGGTTACTACGTCCAGCGCGTTTCGGAATACGCCACCGAGTATCACAACAAACCGGTTGCCCCCTGCGTTGCCATGCCTGTCAAAGATTACCTTGAGCCAGAAATAGATCTCAGCAAAGTTGACGAATTGCTCGAGACCTGGCCGCAGGAAGCAGGCGCTTTATCCTCGCTGCTGAATGCCGTCATGGACATCTACGGCTATCTGCCTCTGCAGGCGGCAAAGCGTATTGTACAGGTGCGCGGCGTGGATTTGAGCGATATCTTTGGCATCGCGACCATGAGTCCAAAGTTCAAGCCTGCCCCCGCCGTTGCGGGAGTTCGACGCGACGATCAACCAAGACGTGGACTATCCCCCGCTACACGAGGCGTGTACGGCAATATTAATCATGTGAGGCAGCCCAATGCCTGAGTTTGATGCTTATCGTGTAATCCGGCGGCGAGGTGAGCCTGATATTCGCTCACTCGAATCATACCGCCGCGCTGGTGGCTACGCTGCTCTGGAGAAAGCCATACGTGAACAGACGCCAGAGCAGGTCATCCAGCAAGTTCTTGATGCCAGGCTGCGCGGGCGCGGCGGTGCTGGTCGTCCAACCGCAGAAAAATGGCGCATTGTGCGTAGCCAGGATGACAACATCAAGTATGTGATCTGTAATGCCTATGATGCCGACCCGCGTTCGTGGGCTGCGCGCACCATGTTGGAGCGCAATCCCCACCAGGTCATTGAAGGCATTGTGCTCGCGGCCTACGCAGTAGGTGCATCGGAAGCCTATCTCTTCACCCGCAGCCTATATCTCGAAGGGCTCGCCTCTGTACAAAAGGCGTTGGAAGAAGCCCTGGACGCCAATCTCGTTGGGCGCGATATTTTGGGAACCGAGTTTAGCTGCACCATCAACGTACTGGGCGTCGATATCGGCTTTATGGGCGGCGAGGAGACCGTGCAAATCGCCATGATTAAGGGCCGGCGCGGCATGCCCGAACAGCGTCCCCCGTATCCTGCGCAGTACGGCCTGTGGGATAAGCCCACCGCCATTAACTCGATTGAGACGCTTGCCAATGTCCCGGTCATCATACGCAATGGCGCGCAGGCGTTCGCGAGCGTTGGCACATCCGTCACTGGCGGCACAAAGGTCTTGACGGTCTACGATTATGTGCCTGATAGCGAACCAAAGGTGGTCGAGGTGCCGTTCGGGATAACACTGCGTGAGATACTGCGCCACGCGGGATATAGCCGCGCGGAAGGCGAACTGCGCGCCATAGTCGTTGGCGGTGCAGAAGGCGGCGCGCTGCCGACCTCACTGCTCGACACGCCCTTCGACTACGACCCATTGGAAGAGGCTGGCGCGATTGTCGGTTCCGGCATTCTCGAATTGCTGCCCGCCAATACCTGTATGGTGGCGTGGGCGATGGAGCGCAGCCGCTATCTCAGCAAAGAATCGTGCGGGAAGTGTGTTCCGTGTCGTATCGGCATGAAACGAATTACTGGAATACTCGAGGGCATTATCAGCGATCTCGGAGTTAATTCAGATGGCGATATGTTGGATGAGTTTGCGGGATACATCCCAGACGGCTCATTATGTGGCTTCGGAGTACACGCGCCGAACGCGCTGAAGACGGCCAGGCGTTACTGGCCCGATCATTTCCAGAAACACATCCAGGAACAGGAATGTCCAACTGGCACCTGTATTCCCTTACGTTCTCATCGTTTTGTCACAAAACATGTCTTACCATAAATGTTTGTAGGAGCGCATACGCTGCGCCCATCTACATCTGAGAGCGCGGTTGCTTGCGCTCCTACAGAGGGGTAATATATGGCAATATCAATCCGAGATAATCTCTCTCCCATTGTGCATGATGCACAGGCAGTCATGGTGCGCAATGAAACGGGGCATCCCGGCTTCACGCTGACCATCGACGGCAAAACTGTGCAGGCCTATGAAAATCAAACGCTCCTGAGTGTAGCAAGCGACAACGGCATTCCCGACATTCCCAATATGTGTGATGACGAGAAGTTGGAGCCAACCGCCACCTGTCGCATGTGCCTGGTGCATGTCGAAGGCGTGAAGCAGCCGCTTCCGGCGTGTACTACTCCGGCCATTCCAGGGATGGTGGTGACGACCAATTCAGATGAGTTGTTCCACATTCGCCGCACCAACCTGGAGATGCTGCTATCAGACCACAACGCCTACTGCCAGCCGCCGTGCCAGATCGACTGCCCAACGCACATCGATATTCCTGGCTACCTGGAGCTGATTGCCAAAGGCTCGATGAAGGAGGCGGCGCGCCTGGTCAAAGAAGTGCTGCCGTTCCCATACATCCTGGGTCTGACCTGCCCGGCGCCTTGCCAGAAAGCATGTCGGCGTGCGCTGGTCGAGGAAGAGATCGCCATCTGCCGTATGCACGGTCATGCTGCTGAGATGTGCCTGCTCGACCCGCCGCATCCCTATCCGAAAGACCCGCCAACGGGCAAGAGAGTTGCCATTGTCGGCGCTGGCCCGGCAGGACTCACCTGCGCTTATTACCTGGCTCTAAAAGGCCATTACTGTAAAGTCTTTGACATGCAACCCCAGCCAGGTGGCATGCTGCGCTACGGTATTCCCGAATATCGCCTGCAAAAAGATATGATGGACCGCGAAATCGATCATGTCTGGGAGCTTGGCGTGGATCTCCAGTGCAACGTCAAGCTTGGCAAAGACTTCACTATCGATGACCTGTTCGCCCAGGGCTTTGATGCCGTCTACCTGGGCATTGGCTGTTGGATCAGCAACGACCCGAATCTGCCAGGTGATGATGCAGAAGGAGTGGTCAATGCCATCTCCTACCTGGGCGAAAAAGTTGAGGGCAAGCCCATACCGGTGAAGGAAGGCAACGAAGTGGTCGTCATCGGTGGTGGTTTTACCGCGTTCGACTGCACACGTACTTCGCTGCGCCTGGGAGCGAAGGTGCATACCATGTACCGCCGCTCGCGTCTGGAAATGGGCGCGACGCAGGAAGAGGCCGAGGACGGTGAAGCCGAAGGAACGGATCTGCAGTTCTATGTC
>VBFM01000130.1:1470-9316 GCA_005882595.1 Chloroflexota bacterium | reverse complement strand
GCAGGCCCTTGACCGATCCGGGCTGCATTTCAGAAATTTCGCCCATACCGGTTCCAATGACGATCGAACAAGCCGAGCCAGGTGGTGTGAGTTGGACAACTCTCATTCCGTTCCCAGGCTGGACATCATGGTCTGCGTGAAATCCAACTTTTTCAACGTAAAAAGCCTTGGCGCGGTCAACATCAGCAACCGGTACCGGCACCAGCTCAAGTTTCATCTCCATCTATATTCCTGTCCTTTCTACTCATCCAATGGCACCATCAGAACAACAGTGACATTGATCGACTACATCGTTTTCAGCAGTTCCGCCAGACGATCATAGGTATCATTGACTCCTTCTTCCATGCCACTTTGGAGCGCACCATCTGCTCAGATCGGCAAGCGCCACAAACATATCCATACACTAGACTATAAACCATTTCCTTAATTAAGTCAAGGCTTAACTTTATATGCGTTTTGGCTACTGGAAAACCGAAACCTTGCGTGGCAGGGTTTACAAATCCTGGCAGTGACGATGGTGGGAAAAAGGCGCTTACGAGAGCATCGTGTTCAAGCAAACGAGCGAACGAGGCGTAGACTGGTCAAAGATACAAGAGTCTGGTATCATGGCTGAAAGCTCATTATCACGAGAGTAGGGGGTTCAATATGGAGAAAATCAATCTGAGCCAGAAATTTAGCCTCTTCTCGGACTACTGGAGTCCGAAAATTGCCGGAGACATCAACGACTCACACGTCAAGCTGGTAAAGCTCAAGGGTGAGTTTGTGTGGCATCATCACGAGCAGGAAGACGAGCTATTCCTGGTGGTCAAAGGGAAGTTACTGATTAAATTGCGTGACCAGGACATTTCATTAGATGAGGGCGAGTTCGTCATAATACCTAGAGGCGTCGAACATTGCCCGGTAGCCGAAGATGAAGTCCATGTCCTGCTGCTTGAGCCAAAAACAACGTTGAATACGGGCAATACACGCAACGATAAAACAATTGCAGATCCCGAGCGAATCTAATTTCACAATGAAATACACACAACGAAACTACCCAGGCCCAGCAGACCTGCCGCTGCTGATCGAATACAAACGGGCTTGTACTACATTGGAGAGCATTGCCGATTATCCATCGTATCCGATTTATACGAACTGCTTGATGCATAGGAAATAATACGTACTATTGCATAAAGTTCACCTTTTCGATACGTAATGCGTTATAATGCTAGGACATTCATGAGAAAGCATATTACCCGTTGAGAGGAAGTGTATGGTCACGAAGAAGGCCACTCGCAGCACCGCAAAGAAGCGGACATCCATAAAGAACGACCTGCTCGAGCAGCAAATATTAGCCCACGAACTACCCTTATTGCCCATTCGGAATACGATCCCCAATGTGGTCACCCCCCTGATGGTCGGGCGCGAACAATCGATTAAGGCCATAGAATATGCCATGAGCAGAGATCGTTTGATGTTCGTCGTCACCCAGACGAATGAGGAGATGGAAGACCCTGGGCCCGATGATGTCTATAGCATCGGCGTCGAAGGCGTAATCGACCGCGTACTCAAACTGCCCGATGGCTCAACCAGCGTACTCATCCATGGGCAGCGGCGTATGCGCCGCCTGGAATACACTCAACAAACGCCGTTTATGCGCGTGCGTACCGAAATTATCCAGGAAGAGACAGAACGCACACTCACCGTTGAGGCGCTCGTGCGAGCAGCCCTGGCGCTCTTCGAGAAATGCATCAAGCTGAGCAGCACTCTACCCGATGAAGCCTTCATCACCGCCATGAACATCGACGAGCCTGGCTGGCTGGCAGATTTTATCGTCTCTTCACTCGAAGCGCCCATTTCCGTGCGCCAGGAAATTCTAGAGGCCTTCAATGTCGAGCAGCGCTTACAAAAGACCTGCATCCTGCTCACCAAAGAACTCAATATCCTCGAATTAGAAAATCACATACATACCCAGGTGCAGTTAGAGGTCGATAAGGGCCAACGAGAGTATTTCTTGCGCGAACAACTGAAGGCCATTCAAAAAGAACTGGGCGAAACAGACCCCACCATACGTGAGGGCTTTGAACTGCGCGAGAAGATACTCGCGGCAGGTATGCCCGAAGAGGTCAAGGCAAAGGCGCTGAAAGAACTGGACCGGCTCAATGCCACTCCCTCGATGGCACCCGATTCGGGCGTAATCCGCACCTACCTGGACTGGGTCGTCAGCCTCCCCTGGAGTAAGGCCACCGTTGAACAGCTGGATATCAAGGAAGCGCATCGCATCCTGGAAGAGAAACACTATGGACTGGAAAAGGTGAAAGAGCGCATCCTCGAGTACATCGCCGTGCGCAAGCTCTCCAACAACATGCGCAGCCCCATCCTGTGCTTCGTAGGGCCGCCGGGAGTGGGCAAAACTTCGCTTGGCCGTTCCATAGCCGAGGCCCTCAATCGCAAGTTTGTGCGCTTGTCACTGGGGGGAGTTCACGATGAAGCGGAGATTCGTGGCCACCGGCGCACCTATGTCGGTGCACTGCCGGGTCGCATTCTCCAGACCATGAAAACGGCCGGTATCGTCAACCCGTTGTTCGTGCTGGACGAAATCGATAAAATCGGCAACGATTACCGCGGCGATCCCTCGGCAGCGCTGTTAGAGGTGCTTGACCCCGAACAGAATCACGCCTTTTCGGATCACTACCTGGAAGTTCCCTACGATCTCTCGAAGGTTATCTTCCTGACGACGGCCAATGTGCTGCACCCCGTTCCCGCCGCGCTGCGTGACCGCCTGGAAGTGATCGAACTGCCGGGCTATACCGAAGAGGAAAAGATGCATATCGCCCGCCAGTTCCTCATTCCCAAACAGATGCAGGAACACGGCCTGAAAGCGACCAAAGTGGCCTTTGAAGACGCTACCCTGCACCGCATCATTCGTGAGTACACCTTCGAGGCAGGTGTGCGCAACCTCGAACGCGAGATCGCCACGGTCATGCGCAAGGTGGCGCGCAAGGTAGCTGAGGGACGCCGCACCAAAACCATCGTGACGCCGGAGAAGATTCCCGACTACCTGGGACCACAAAAACACTTCTATGAACTGGCCGAGGAAAAAGATGAGCCAGGCATTGCGACGGGCGTGGCATGGACTAGAACCTGACACTGACGGGGCAGCTTGGCGATGTCATGAAAGAATCGGCGCAGGCCGCGCTTTCCTACGCGCGTTCGCGCGCCAAACAGCTTGGGCTGGAGAATCGTTTCTACGAGAAATACGATATCCACCTGCACTTACCTGCCGGCGCGATCCCTAAAGACGGCCCATCGGCAGGCATCACCATGGCAACGGCTCTCATCTCCGCGCTGACACAGCGCGCCGCGCGCCGTGATGTGGCCATGACCGGGGAAATCACGCTGCGCGGGCGCGTCCTGCCCATTGGCGGCCTCAAAGAGAAGGTGCTGGCAGCCCACCGCGCCGGTATCAAAACCTTCATCCTGCCCAAACGCAACATGAAAGACCTGAACGAGGTCCCACCCGAAATCATGAAAGAACTGCGTTTCGTGCCCGTAGAACGCATGGACGATGTGATCGCGGCGGCACTGCACACGCTCCCGTTCCCGCAGGGTGAAGGGGAGAAATCCGAGCGTGGGCCGATGTCAATCAAGCCGGTCAAGGTAAAGAGAGCGCCAACACCCCGTCCTGCTACACGTTCGGCGGGGACGGTATAATCTCTCAACCAAGGGGGCAGATTTCTGTAGGGGCGGGTGTGGAGTTGCGCAGGGAGGGGACGCTTGCGTCGCCCGGACTGGTTCTCTCGACCCCCGACACAGGACGCTCTCCCCAACACATTTCTATGGCTTCTTATTGATGGATCGGATGCCTACAAGGAGCATCCGGCCTATCAGTGCGAAATTGACGTTATCTCGCCCCTTTCGGGGATAGACCAGAACGTACAAAACGAAGCTTTTCAGTACCTTTTTTCTTCGTCATTGACTGTTTATCTCGACAGAGCGCAGGCAGTATATTGGTCTCCCTATGAATTCTCTACGGTTTGGTAAAGACGACGGTTCTGTTGGAGACAGCTTGTTTCTCTCAGAAACACGGGAAGATTGCCCGAATGGCCTCCTGCGATGTAAAGAGCGTGATGGTCATGATTTCGACCTCGCCCTCCGCATCCCGGCGCAGGACGTAGGCACCTGCGAAGCCGTCGATGCGCTGCAGCCCGGGGAGAAGAGACGTGCGAAAGAGTTCCTCGTACGCCTGCGCATGATCAGCTGTGGCCCAGCCTCTCCAGAAGCGTCCAATCATGGGCATCACCTCTCCTCCACGCCCTGGGCGAGTACCGCCCGTGCGGTCGAGGCGTTGAAGCGGATGCTGCGCACCTGGGCGTACTCGGGCGAGTCGTACCAGGCTCTGAAGTGTTCGGTATCGGCGAATTCGATCACGACCAGCCGCTGTGGCTGCCAGTTCCCTTCTATCATCTCTGTGGCACCTCCGCGCACCAGGAATCTTCCGCCAGCGTGTGCAACCATTGGCCCCACCTGTTTGCTATATTCGGCATAGGACTGCGGATCGTCTATGTTGACATCTACTACGAAATAAACAGCCATGGATTTTTCCTTTCTTCTCTGCTTCCTGTCTCTGCATGATGACGAACGTCTCTCGAAGTGATCAGCTTGCCAGCCGATACCTGCACAGGGCGAACTGCGTTCTTATGGTGCCGTCGCCAGGGTTTTTGCCTGACGGACCGAGGCGATGCGCTGCTCTGCCAACCAGTCAGCAGCACGATAGGTCGGAATCGCTTGTTCTCTAGCGATGGCAAAGACTCGTTCCAGCGTGTCAGCAATGCGCGAGACGTGCGCCAGCGCACGCTGACGGCGAAAGCCCTGCGGGTGGCGACTCTCTGCATACGCGATCATCCCGCCAGCATTGACCAGATAGTCCGGTGCATAAACGATTCCGGTTTGTGCCAGGAGGTCGCCGCAGTGTTCATCAGCCAGTTGGTTGTTGGCAGCGCCACATACAATCTGGCAGTGTAACTCAGGAAGCGTTCGTTCATTGAGAACGGCCCCTAGCGCACAGGGACAGTAGATATCAACTGGAAGCCTGTGGATGTCCTCTGGTGTACTAGTCAAAAGTCCGGGAGAAGCAGCAACGAGGCGGTCCAGCTTGTCACGGTCGGTATCGGTCGCCGTGACCACTGCACCGTTTTCGAGCAGGTGTTTGATGACCTGACTGCCCACGGCGCCGGTACCCTGGACAGTGAAGGTTCGACCGTGTAGTTCTGTACTACCATAGACGCTCTGCAGGCACGCGCGTATCGCCTGCATGACCCCAAAGGCCGTAAAATGTGCAACCTCCTCCTCGACCGGTAAACTGAACACATGAGGAGTTTCCAGGCCAATCATCTCCATATCGTGTGCATTCGTGCCGACGTCTTCTCCTGCAATGTAGAGGCCGCCAAGCCGCTGGATGAAGCGCCCAAGAGCGCGCAAGAGGGCTTCGCTCTTCATGCTCAAGGGGTCCGCTCTGACCACACATTTGCCTCCGCCGAGATTCACCCCAGCAAGGGCTCCCTTATAGGTCATGCCGCGGGCAAGTCGTAGAACGTCGTCAATGGCTTCTTGCTCCGATGCATATGGCAGGACACGCACGCCGCCGGCGGCGGGTCCCAGCGTCGTATCGTGAATGGCGATTATCGCCTGGAGGCCCAGTTCTTTCTCCTGGCAGAAAACGAGCTGTTCATAATCATAGGTCTGCAAGACCTCGAAAATCGTGGTGTTCATGATGATGGTTGATCGCACACGGTTGTATCGCTGTCCCAGCGCACAGTCTTCTCCTTTCCTCTCTTCTCGATGGTGTTCCTCTGCACCCCGTCAGGCCTGTTTCCCCCTGGCCCGATTGTGGGCTCAGTCCGTGCTGCCTCGCTCACCCACCCGCCCAAGCAGGAGGAAATTCGTAAAGTCGGCTGCTGTGCCGATGAAGTTGCCCGAATGGGAGATGCCGGCGTCTTCTACCAGCAGCGTGTGTACCCGCAAGGCGGACAAGTGCTTGCGCACTTTCTTGAGTTCGGTCCCATAGTGCAGGTCGCCAAAGGCTTCAGGCGTCCAATGCTGCCGATGCGTGTGCGCGTCAATGATGAGCACATAGCCGCCGGGGCGGACAACGCGACGCAGTTCGGCAAGGACGGTGCGAGGACTCACGACGTGATGCAGCAGCATATGGCACATCGCGATATCGACGGAGCCAGTTGCCACAGGCAGGTCCTCGGCCATCCCCTCTTTGAAGGAAACATGGCGGTATCCGGCCTGGGCCATTTTCTCCCCGGCGCGTGTGAGCATTGCAGGCGCACAATCCACGCCGATGATGTTGCCCACCAGGGAAGCCATCATGCCCGCAAGGTAGCCTGTGCCTGTTCCCGCATCCAGGACGGTCATCTCTTGTCTCCAGGGAAGGAGCCTGGTGAGCCGTTCTTGCAGGTCAGCTTCATACGCACTGGCCACATAGGCATCCCAGGTGGGAGCGATGTGATCAAAATAGGCTCGTTCTTGTGTTTCGAGATGCCACAGCTGCTCCTCTGGTGAGGCGATCAGATTGAACCGAATCAGGGCATCAAGATGCTCAAAAATCTCTTCGTCGGCGGAAAGCAGATCCTTGAAGCGCCGCCGCAGGTACTCCCTTTGGAGGTGTTTGCGTGCTCGCCACAGTTCGGTTGAGAGCACGGGCTCTGTGGTGCCAGTACGCAGAGCGATCTCCTGCAAGGGCAAGCGCTCGATTTCCCGCCAGAAGAGCAGGCGCTGCTCTTTCGCTGGCAAGGCGTGGAACGTCTCCACGATGATCTGCAGCATCTCGGTGTGTTCGAGCAAGGCCTTGAACGTCGTGGCATCGCTGGCCAGCATCGCCAACTCCTGTGACTCCAACGGAAGAGGCATTTCAGTCGCGTGTTGATGCCGGTAGATGTCAATCAACAGGTTCTTGGCCACGCGCAGCAACCAGCGCTGTGGAGAGCGGAGCTGGGTGCCTGATGCGAGCGTAATGAGCAGACGCACAAACACTTCATGGCACAGGTCCCAGGCGGCTTCTCGATCAGCAAGATGCTCCGCAAAGAAACGCACGATCTCCTGATGGTACAGGGCATAGAGTTCTTCGGCAGAGTTTGTGTGAATATCCATCAATCAGTTCACCTCTTTCATTCCTCTCTAGTAATAGACGTTTCGCCCCGGTGCATCTCAACACCACATGCAGGTGCCAATCACTCTTATGGCCTATTAGGCCTTTTCGACCTCCAGAAAGTCGGGGGACTTCACAGCAGCTTTACAACTGAATCAAAAAATCTATTTTTGACCACTTCGACTGCCACATATAGCAAGCGTGTTGCGTCCAGATGGCGAAAAAGAAGGCTATAATAAAGCAAGACACCGTCTTCAGACCAGGAGATATTTATGAAACTGACTCCCAAAGAACAGGACCGCCTCACTATCTTCACCCTGGCCGAACTCGCCCGCAGACGCAAAGCCAGGGGTATCAAACTCAATCACCCCGAAGCGGTCGCGCTCATCACTGATGAAGTGATGGAGGAAGCTCGCGCCGGGCGCACCTTCGACGAAGTGGTCGCACACGGCATGCAATTGCTCAGCGAGGACGAGGTAATGGAGGGCGTTGCGGAACTGGCAAAGGCCCTCTACGCCGAAGCGCTTTTCGATGACGGCACCAAACTGGTCGTCTTACAGAACCCTATACGGCGAACGAGCGCGGTGTCCACTGAGCCAGCGCGCATTATTCCCGCGTCTTCGCCAGACTCTATCACCATCAACGCAGGCAAGCCCACCATCACGCTTAGTGTAACCAACACCTCCGATCACCCGGTGCAGATTACGTCGC
>VBFM01000130.1:0-1422 GCA_005882595.1 Chloroflexota bacterium | reverse complement strand
AGGCGAGACGAAGGAGGTGCGACTTTGCCCTTTGAAATGAGCCGCGCAGACTACCACGCTCGCTATGGACTTACGACGGGCGACATGCTACGCCTGGGCGACACCAACCTGTACATCCGCATCGAACGCGACTACACCTCCTATGGTGACGAGGTGCTGGCCGGATTCGGCAAAACGGTGCGCGATGGGCTGATGGCAAACTCGCGGCTGGGAAGAGAAAGCGAGCTTGATCTTGTCCTCACCAACGCCATTATTCTCGATCCCATACTGGGGGTTCTCAAGGGCAACATCGGCGTCAAAGAGGGGCGTATCGCCGGCATCGGGCGCGCAGGCAATCCCGATATGTGTGAGAACATTGACCTCTTGATCGGTACCAGCACCGCCGTCTTGCCCTGTGATGGGTTGATCGTTACTCCTGGCGGCATCGATAGCCACGTACACCTGCTGAGCCCGCGCCTGTTTGCGACGGCGCTTTCATCGGGCATCACCACCTTCGTAGCGATGGACGCGGGGCCGATGTGGAACGTGGGCGTCAATCCGGCCTTCTTCTTGCAGCGCATGTTCGAGACCTTTGAAGATGTGCCCATCAACGTCTGTTTCCTGGCGCGCGGGTGTAGCAGCCGCCCACAGGGATTGATAGAGAGCATCGAGGCTGGCGCGGGCGGCCTGAAAATCCACGAAGACCTGGGCGCCTTCCCCGCCGTGATCGACTGCTGTCTCTCGGTTGCTGAACAGATGGATGTGGCAGTGGCGATGCATACCGATGGCTTGAACGAATCGGCTGAACTGAGTGATACCATCGCGGCGATCAACGGCCGCGCCGTCCATGCCTACCACGCGGAAGGGGCAGGCGGCGGTCCCTATGATCTACTGGAGATTGTGGCGCAGCCCAACGTGATCCCCTCCTCAACCAACCCAACCATACCTTTCACCATCCACACACCGGCCGAGCATTTTAAGATGATTATGGCGGTGCATGGCCTGAACCCGGCCTTCCCAGAGGATATCCTGGCCGCTCGCCACCGCATACGCCCAACAACCATGGCCGCGGAAACGCCGCTGCACGACCTGGGAGCCATCAGCATCACCGCCTCGGATTCGCTCGGCATGGGACGCATAGGCGAAACCATCCAGCGCACCTGGCAGATGGCCCACGCCATGCAGGCTCAGGCACAATCGGAAGTGGAAGATGCAGACGCAAACGAGCGTGTACTACGCTACCTCGCCAAATACACCATCAATCCGGCCATCGCCCATGGCCTGTCACAGCACATCGGGACATTGGAACCAGGAAAACTGGCCGACATGGTACTGTGGCGACCAAAGTTCTTCGGAGTCAAGCCCAACATGATCATCAAAGGCGGTATGCCCGCCTGGGGCGCGCTCGGCGACGGTAACGCGGCGGTTGAGGGCGCAGAGCCA
>VBFM01000129.1:0-3623 GCA_005882595.1 Chloroflexota bacterium | reverse complement strand
TGCTCGAACACTTCATAGGGTTGCTGCGACATTACGCTCTCTCTCGCAGAATGTCCTTGGTAGACGCTATTCTTTTACTGGATGGCGCTTGCATAGCTTTACCTTGCCTTTCCTATGAGGTGGCGGTTTTGTGAATGATTGCCAGGGCGACCGCGAGGGTCGCCCGTACAATACCTAATTGCCTGTTTTCCACGTCACCGTGTATTGTACGGGCGACCCTCGCGGTCGCCCTGGAAGTCAAATCGTCTTCCTGGCCATCATTCACAGACCCTGCCTATGAGGTGTATTGTATGTTGACAGAGTACCATTTGATTTGCGATTTGTCAACACTTTTCTTGTTGTGTTATTATGTTTCGTAATGTATCTTAATTTACCAAACTTCAACTTAAGGAGAATGTTCGCGTGTTGCGCCTGCATCGCTATCGCTGGCTCGGTAATACTGGTTTAATACTGGCTCCCACCTTGTTATTGGCGGCACTGATAATGGCACGTGTTATTCCTCTACCGCTACCGGCAACGTTGATTATCCAGAATAATGATCTGCCCAATGATTTCCGTCTGCCGTTGCAGTTGAGCAGCGATCCCTACATAAATGGAGACAGCCAACATCACACCGAGGTCGAGCCGGGCACGTATGCCTATGGCTCAACCATTGTGACAACGTTTCAGGCGGGGCGCTATGCAGATGGCGGCAGCTCCAATAACGGCTGGGCCACATCCAGTGATAGCGGGTATACCTGGAAAACGGGCTTCCTGCCGGGTACGACACAACTTACCGGCGGGCCCTACACACGTCTGAGCGATCCCTCGGTGACCTACGATGCCGCGCACAACACCTGGATCATCTCATCGCTTGCCATTATAGGAACTAGCGGACCAACGCTCGCCACCCCTACGGTGATTGTCAATCTATCGACGGACGGGGGATATACCTGGAGCAGGCCCTATAAGGTGGTGGACGGAGGTAGCACGTACTACGATAAAGATTGGGTTGTGTGCGATTCGGGCGCGAACAGTCCATACTACGGTCATTGTTATATCGAGTGGGATAACGATGATAAAGGCGGCCTCATTCTCATGAGCACCTCTACCGATGGCGGGCGTACCTGGAGCAAGGCCCAGAGCACGGCTGACCAGGCACACGGAACCGGGGGGCAACCTCTGGTGCAGCCCAATGGCACAGTAATCGTTCCCATTAGCGGCTACGGGAACATGCGCCTGCTCTCCTTCATCTCCACCAACGGCGGAAAGAGTTGGAGCAAGACGATCTTGATCGACATGATTAACGGGAACGTGCTGCCCTCTGCCGCCATTGATGGCGCGGGCAAAGTCTACCTGGTCTGGATAGATTGCCAGTTTGAAAAGAACTGCAATGCCACCGGAGGTGGTGAGGGCGATGCCTTCACCCTCGCGAGCGCGCAAGCCGAAGATGACCTTGTGATGTCAACCAGCACCGATGGCATACACTGGTCGAAGCCACAACTCATTCCAGTTGATCCACTGGGAAGCGGTATTGATCATCTCATTCCAGGGATAGGGGCTGACACTACCACTTCAGGGAACACCGCACACCTTGCGCTGACTTTTTACTATCACTCCGTGAGTTGTGATAGCAATTGCACATTTTCAGTCGGTTTTGTGTCATCAAGCGATGGCGGCGCGCACTGGACGCCCAAAATTGAGCTTGCTGGACCGATGGATATCAGCTGGCTCCCCGCGGGCAGAAATAAGGTCGGGGATTATATCTCGACCGCCATCTGTAATGGATTGGCCTTTCCGGTCTTTTCCATCGCTGCTGCGCCCGATGGAGCGCAGCTCAATGAGGCAATCTACACGATTACCCACGGGTTGGAAGTATAATTCCTGCTTTCATTCAGCCTCTTTTCAGGATTCTAGAGCATACTCATAGCAGAAATATCAGGCATCACGACGTATTGAGGAGACGGTTTTCTATGAGCAACAGAACTTTTCTCAAAAGCATGCTCGTGGTCTTACTGCTACTGGTCACTGCATGCAGCAGTGGCTCACCTACATTGCCTCAGAGCGCGAAACCAACAGCGACCATTCCCCAGGTGACTCTCACTGCCCCATCCACAAGCGTAGGACTCTTGCCTGTGCCAACGACACACCCTTCACCTGGCGGGCATTTCCTCCAGCTCCAGCCAGACATACCTATCCCTGCCACCTGCCCGGTGAATCCTGTCTACGCTGGTTCATTAGGGAAATCCGGCTTAGAAGACGTGCCATGGATCAGAGCCGATCCGCCTTCTTCTCAAGTCACAGCCTTCCTCTTTTTCGTGGAGCCAAACTACAGGCAAACCAATACCTATCAACCCTTGCATACCGGAGGGCGTTATCCAGATGGCAGCCGGAGTACGAAAATCCTCTGGATTCTGGACGCGTCCAATTCCCCTGACACAGCAACGATCACAGGGGTAAAGGTGTCCTCACCCCAGGAGACATTTCAGCAAACATTCTCACTGGCTGGTTCGACTACCCCTGGTGCGAATTATCCATCCATCGTGAACGTGCCTACCCCTGGCTGTTGGCAAATCCAGTTCAACGGAGCCGCGTCTATTATCTTCTGGGTGACAGGTAATTAGAGCAAGCGATGAACATTGTTTCTATACGTTTCGCGAATGCGCCCAGAATTCCAGCAGGTCGCTTTTCGTGACAATGCCTTCCAGTGTTTCTTCGTGCATGACTGCGACTGCGGACTGGCCGGAGCTAAAGAGCGTGTACGCTTCCTGCGCCAGGGCATCACCCTGTAACCGGGGAAATGGCGGGCCTTGCAGATCGCGCACAACCATCGATGCAAGCGGCTCACCGCTTGCAAGATGGCGCAGCAGCAGATTCTCCGTCAAGCTGCCGACCATACGGCCCTGATCCATCACGGGAGTCTGGCTGATGCCGTAGCGGCGCAGTAGTTCTACCGCGTCGGCAATCGAATCACTAGGGGCAACGCTGACGACGAGCGGCATAGTGCGCGTATGGGTGCGGCGATAGGTCAGTACGTCGCGCAGGCCAGGTTCGGTGTTCTCTGCCTGCACCAGCAAGTTATTTTCTCGCATCCAGGTATCGTTGAATTGCTTGCTGAGATAGCCGCGTCCAGTATCTGGCAGCAGCACAACCACCACATCATTGGCGGTCAGGCGGCGCGCATAGACGAGTGCCGCGCCGATAGCGGTGCCGGCCGATCCTCCTGTTAGGATGCCTTCCTCGCGTGCCAGCCGCCGCGCCCAGTTGAACGAGGTGCGGTCATCGATACGAATCACTTCATCGACCACCGATGGATCATAGTTTTTGGGGAACATTTCCATGCCGATGCCCTCGACCTTGTAGGGACCAGGAGTATCGCCCGAATAGACCGAACCGGGAGGGTCCGCGCCAATTATTTTGACGTTGGGATTCTGTTCTTTCAGGTAGCGGGCAGTTCCGGTAATCGTGCCGCCGGTTCCGATACCTGCGACAAAGGCGCTGATGCGGCCCGCGGTATCGCGCCAGATTTCGGGACCGGTCGTGGCATAGTGGGTAGCGGGGTTGGCGGGATTGGCGTATTGATCGGGACAACAGGCTCCAGGTATCTCATCGGCCAGCCGGTGCGCCACGTTTTTATAATGTTC
>VBFM01000094.1:31782-48216 GCA_005882595.1 Chloroflexota bacterium | reverse complement strand
CGGCATCGGTTGGCTCCTGCAGTGCGGCATCTCTTACCTGTTCGATCCGCACATCGAAGGAGCCGTGAAAAACAGTTGCACGCATATGCTTCTTTCTCCTTTTTTCTCATTAACCGAGCTGGCACCTCACGCGAGTGGGACTTCGACGGCAACATCGTACTTGGGGTAGTAGGACTTCACGTTCCTGCCGTACTTGTCCCGGAACTTCTCAAGGATCTTGTCGAGCTGCGCCTGGTCGGTGATCAGTCTGGCGCTCGCGGTCAACGTCTTCCCTCCTCTGGTAGCCAGGCGGATGGTCGGTGTCTTGCGCAAGTTTTTGTACCACTCGGTATCTGATCCCTTCACTGGGAGCAGATAGAGCTTGTCGCCATCCAGGGCGAACCACACGGGGTAGGAAAGGGATCGCCCGGACTTTCGACCGGTCACGGTGATCTCGATTTCATTGGCACCCTGCAAGGCGGTGCGAAAATCTGTGTTTACCATAAAGGTCTCCTTTGTGCATGTACAACCGTCGAATGACGCAAATGTTCACTTTTCGGATCTGGCTCAACTTTGGTGATTCGAACTCATCGTTTGTTGATTGAAGAATACCTCTGGTCTCTACGGACGCACCATCACTTTGATGGTGGAACGTTTATCCATCGTCGCATATCCAGCAGGAACCCCATCAAGATCGACCGTCATGTCGAGGACGGGTGACGGATCAAGTTTTCCTGCGATCACATCCTGCAACAATGCTGGCATCCCCATCCACTCGTGTCCCATGCGATCTCCCGGCTCACGGTGATCGATGCCACGATAAGACCACAGATCCGAGCCACAAATCCCCGCATGCGTAATGCGGGCAACCACATCGGTTGGGGCCGAAATTCTGGGATCGGGGACCTGGTCGATGCGCATATCTCTGGGTCCATGATAAACGGTTGCTCTCATCCTTTTCTCCACGATCAGGCCTGATATTGTTCGTCGCTGACCTTTTCCATCCAGTCGGCGGTCTTGCCGTCGAGACGTTCCTGAATGGCGATGTGTGTCATGGCCGTGGTTGGCGTAGCGCCGTGCCAATGTTTCTCACCCGGCGGGAACCAGATCACGTCACCCGGCCGAATTTCTTCGATCGGACCACCCCAGCGTTGTACCCGGCCGCAGCCAGCCGTCACGATCAGGTTCTGGCCCAGCGGGTGGCTGTGCCATGCTGTCCGAGCACCGGGCTCGAAGGTGACACTGGCGCCGACCGCGCGTGCCGGATCGGGTGCCTCGAACAGAGGGTCAATGCGTACCGCGCCGGTAAAGTACTCGACCGGTCCTTTGCCGGAAGGCTGTGAGCCACTTCTTTTGATGTCCATTTTCTGAATTCCTCCACCATGCCTGCCAAAGCAGAGAGGCATGTTCTCTGTCCAGGGTATTGGCTTGTTAAAAAATAACTTTCCGCGTTACTGGTAATACGACTGCTAGCTCTTGTTTGAAGACAGGGAGCTATTTCTTAACGACTCCTAAATTATAGACACCCTGGAGCACAGGGGGTAGAATGATTGTCGAAAATGATTATCTGATTCTGCAAATCTTCGAGTCAGCAACGACACGAAGCCCTCTTGTACCACTGGCTTCTGCTTGGTAGAATAGCTCGTATGGCAGTAAAAACAGATTTTTCAGAACAGCAATGGAGAGAAATTCTCTCACATTACCAGTTGGGAGAGTACAAGGCTTCTCAGCCCATCCCTCCAGGAAACGTGCAAACGAACTTCTTCCTCCACACCACCCAAGGGGTGTTTGTCTTCAGGTATTATGAAAATCGTTCCATCGGGTCCGTGTTATTTGAATGTCACCTGATGCACTACTTGAAGAACAAACATTTTCCCTGTCCCACCCTATTGAAAAACAAAAAGGGAAAATATATTGGCATCGCGAACGAGAAGCCTTACATCATCTTTGAACGTATTGAGGGGCAGCATCTCGAACATCCTACCGAAGCTCAACAAAAACAACTGATACAAAAGGTTGCTGAACTACAAAATATTACGAAGAAGTATCGACCCCGTTATAAAAACTCTCGATGGAATTATGGTATTGAACTGTGTCGAGATCTGGCCCACGAAGCCGCACAAGAAGTTGGCACTGTTCACGCAGAAGAAAAGCTGGAGTGGGTTGAACAGGAACTCGCAAAGCTGCGTCTCCCAAAATCGCTCCCCAAGGGAATTTGTCATGGGGATTTTCATTTCTCGAACATTCTCTTCAAAGATGGAGCATTTCAAGCCTTACTTGACTTTGATGACGCAAATTACACTTTTCTCATGTATGATCTCGCCACTTTGATCGATCCTTTTTTACCATCTTTCGACTGGGATACCTGGTCTCGTTTTCAGGAAGATGAAAACGTGTTTGATTTCAGGGAGGCAAGGAAAACAGTCCTGGAATATTCCACGTATCGACCGTTGAGCAAGAACGAAAAAAGTCATCTGTTTGATGTGTATAAGCTCACGATTCTGTTTGATTGCATCTGGTATTTTCAACGAGGAGAGGGACACGATTTTTACGAGAAAAGAAAAATAGACGCCCTCAATCGTTTAGGGCGAGAGCAGTTTTACCATGAGCTTTTTGTCTAAATGAAAGCAGACAAGACGGTATCGTAAAGAGACCCATTATTTCTTGGCCGGCGCTCTAGACGACAGGGATGAAAGTCTTTCAGGTCAGGCTGCTCACTAGATTAGTAAAAATACCAGGCAAGCCGAACAAGGCAGTGAGTTCAAGGAGGATAGCAGCTAGACTCACTGCCTTGTTGAACACGGCATCGGGGGCAACGTGGGTCTCGATCCATCACGGCGACGGGGTAGGCATCGGCTATTCGATACACGTGGGCCAGGTGATTGTAGCTGATGGCACGCCCGAAGCGGCGGAAAGACTCTCACGAGTGCTGACGAACGACCTCGGCACAGGCATGATGAGGCATGTCGACGCGGGCTACGAGGAAGCGGTTGAGTGTGCGCAGGAGCGTGGAGTGAAGATTCCCATGATGGGATAGCGATAAGCCGAGAGCGAAGCTACATACGCACCTGTCCTCCGCTTATCGCTACTCCTCATCGCTTCAACATTATGGAGTAGAGACTGTAGCTACTGCGACTTGTCCACTTTCCAGATACCGTTCTCCTTGATGAGCGTGACCCTTGAAGGGGAAATTGGAGGGACAGCCTTGTTGCCAACAACGAGCTGCACTTGGGCAGTAGCGGTTGAACCGTTTTGTTGAACGTTACTAACTGTGCAGCTTTTGATACCTCCAACTTGAGGTGAACTCAATTGTTGAAGCGCCTGGGTAAATTGTGCTACGCTGGTCTTGCTTTGAGCGCTCGATGACAATTGGTTAAACGCTCCTTGCGCATCATTGTTTTTGATCGCATTACAATAAGCAGTGAGGGTTTTGGTCGGTGTAGAGATGCCGACGCCCTGACTAATCTTCCAGGTTCCGCTTTCCTGAAGCAATGTCACGCTCGCGCTCTCCGATGCAACAGTACCATAACCTAGCATCAATGTCGCGGTCGCACTGATGCTTGATACCATAGGCGAAGTGTGTGTGCATGAACTCGTTTTACTATTCTTATCAGATTCGGCATTGGCAAATTGTGACTCAGTAAACGAGCCTTGTAAGCTCGATGAGAGCTGATTGTAGGCCGACTGATAATCACCGCTCTGCAAGCTGCTGCAATAGGTATCCAGTGTTTGCACCGGTGTCGAGCGGTTCAGGTAGAGGTATGCGCCTATACCACCACCTATGACCAGCAAGAGCAGGATCACTACAGCGATAATCAAACCGATGCGCTTTTTTTGGGAAGGTTGTGCCGCAGACACAGGAGGAACAGCCTGGGAGCCAGGCACACCGGGTGCATCGAATTGACCAGGAACAGGTGCAGGCGCAGCCCCTGCCCAGGATGGCTGCTGTGGAGGATAACCGGACTGCGCGGGTTGAGCACCTGGATAGGTCGGCTGTTGCGGCTGCTGGTAGTCGGGATAGCCGTGCGCTGTATCGGCATTATAGTTGGAATAAGCCGACGGCGGCCGCGGTTGCTGGTAGCCGGGATAACCGGGCTGTGCGGGATAATTCGATGATGCCGGTGACTGCTGGTAGCCGGGCTGTGTCGCCGGATTATAATCAGACGAAGAGGGCCAGGGTTGGGTCGGGGCTGCATTTGGAGTATATCCAGGATCAGGATATTCATGAGCACCGGCTCTGACTGTCACATCATCAGAGCCAGCGATTTCGTAGGTGAGCCTGGTCGAACCAATACGAATCACGTCATTTGAGACGAGCAGCCGCGGAACTCTTGGAGAAAGTCGCTGCTCATTGACGAAGGTGCCGTTAGTACTGCCCAGGTCAGTCAGTACATAGCCCTGCGCGTCGGAGCGGATTTCGGCATGATGCGAAGACGCTTGCGGGTCTTGTATTACGAAATGATTATCTGCCGAGCGCCCGATGATGAAGGTGTTCGTGGTCAGTGTGATGAGTCCATTGGGACTGTTCAGACTGGCTTCCATACGATGCTCCTTGTTAACCTACTGGCCAGGCACCTGCCCCTGATCGATTTTCCACGTGCCGTTCTCGTGGACTAACTTATCGGTAGTGGTTAGTGGAGGATTGCTTGCATTATTGGCACCGGCGGTAAGGACCAATGTGGCAGTGGCAGTTGAACCACTTTGCTGGACGTTGCTAAATGTGCAACCCTTTACCCCTCCAATCTGGGGTGCATCTAGTATCTGAAATCCCTGAGAAATTCTCTGCACACTCGTCTGGGTCTGAGCGTGTGCTGAAAGTTGATTAAAAACTCCCTGAGCATCACTATTCTGCAACGCAGTGCAATAGGCTGTCAGCGTTTTCTCCGGCGTTGAGCGGTTCAGGTAGAGGTATCCGCCTATACCGCCAACAACCAGCAAGAGCAGGATCACTATACCGATAATCAAACCGGTGCGCCTTTTTTTCGGAGCTTGCGCAACAGGTGCCTGGAAGCCTGGAGCGCCATATTGACCGGGTGCGGCAGCCCAGGGTGGCTGTTGTGGAGGATAGCCGGGCTGCGCTTGCGGGTAGCCAGGCGCGGCATTGGCGTTATAGTTAGAATAGGCTGACGGCTGCTGCTGCGGGTACGCGGGATAACCGGGCTGCGCGGGATAATTTGGCGACGAAGAAGGCTGTGGATAACCGGGATAATTTGGCGATGAAGAGGGTTGCTGCTGGTAATCTGGATAAGCGGGCGCGGAATATGGTGGTTGAGGCGCGGCCATTGTCGGAGAATATCCAGGATTAGCATACTCACCGGAACTGGCCCTGACCGTCGCATCGTAGGAACCGGCGATTTCGTAGGTGAGACTGGTCGAACCAATACGAATCACCTCACCCGAGATGAGCAGGCGAGGAACCCTGGGAGAAAGTCGCTGCTCATTGACGAAGGTGCCGTTGGTGCTGCCCAGATCAGTCAGCACATAACCCTGCGCGTCAGGCCGGATTTCGGCATGATGCGAAGAGGCCTGCGCGTCTTGTATTACAAACTGATTATCTGGTGAACGCCCGATAGTCAGGGTGTTCGCGGTAAGTTGAGTTCGTCCATTGGGACTGTTCAGACTGGCTTCCATACGATGCTCCTTTGATGCTACTACGTTATAGTTGACAACCAGGTCAAACTGGTTCGTCCTGTTATATGTAGTGTATCATGCCGGTTACTCTTTGTCTGAAAAGCATGCCACAGCAAGGATGCTGAATTCCTCACACCTTGCAGGTATGCCGGCTATCTGCCATTAATCTTCCAATCGCCATCACTTTTAGGATTCAGGTCCTGGCTAAGGGCGACAGGCACGGATGTTGTCGTGCCTGTCGCATCGGTAAACGAGACATTGGCGGTAGCAGTCAGGCCAGATGTGTTTACCGAGTTAAATGTGCAGGTCACTCCCAGAAACGATTGCGCGAATTCCGCCTCTGTATGCGCCTGTTGGTACGTACTCGACAATTGATTATATGCCGTCTGGAAATCCCCACCTCGCAAAGCGTTGCAGAAGCGCGTCAGCGTTAAAGATGGAGTCGTGAGCAAATTTCTGATTTTCCAGGTATTATTCTCCTGATCAAGCGCGATAGAGCCGGTGAAGGTTTGTCCGCTTGACATCTCGGTCATATTGGCGGTTGCTGAATTTCCGGTGACCGAAGTAGTCTGAAGTGCGCAGGCAGTGATGCGCCCCTGCGCCTTGATATCGCCCGCGAACTGCGGCTCTGCCACTATGCTTTGCAATGAAGATGAGAGCTGGTCATACGCACCCTGATAATTTTGTCCCAGCAATGAGTCGCAAAAGGCACTGCTCGTTTTCTCCGGAGTTGAGCGTGTGAAAAATATATAAGCTGCTCCACCGACGATACCAACAATGAGGAGCGCGCTGACAATAATCCAGAGCATGCGGCGTGTTGCGCGCCGGGCAGGCTGGGCAGGTGGAGCATAGCCGGGCATAGAGCCAGGATATCCTGGGTAGTAGCCGGGATAACCGGGGGGTATATAAGGCTGTTGCGCATACTGCGGCATATAGGATTGCTGCTGAAACTGCGATGGCGGCATATAGGACTGCGGCGAAGAGTAAGCGGGATTCGTTCCCGGAGGTGGCTGCGAGCCTGGGGGAAATGGGAGAACTACACCATAAGCGCTATGCGAAGGAGGAATATCTGCGAGGGTAGGATTGGAGGCAGAGTTCTCGGCGGCCTCGTCGGAGCTCCGGTTGGGGGCCTGAGCATACTGCGGTGCGTCATTTTCTTCAAACCTCAGGGTTGCATCCCCAAGGGTAATAGAGTTACCGGGAGCGAGTTGGTGCGGTGTATTCCAGTCGAGGCGTTGCTCATTGACATAGACGCCATGCGTACTGCCTAGATCAGTAATAGTATAACTCTGGTCCTCCTGCCGAATTTCTGCATGATGCGCCGAGACTTTGACATCGTTCAACACCAGTGAATTATCCGGGCTACTCCCAATGGTAAATATTGCCGACTCGATTACAATTCTTCCCATGGGCCCGCTCAATGCCGCTTCCATAGTCTATACCTCCAGTGAAAAGTTATCCGTTTGTCTTCGGACTAGATTGCTACCCCTGCAGATTATCGATCTTCCAGGCACCGTTGGCATCCTGTATTAATGTGACGCTAGTTAAACTGGTAGCGCTACCCGTGCTACCAGGCGATGTCGGCGTTTGAGCCAACACTAGAGTAATAGTAGCCTTAGCGGTAGAGCCGTTGACGACCACGGGCGAATGTGTACACGAGGTCACTTTCGTAGTTGAAATTGTGCCTATAAAGAGTTGCGCTCCAAATTGCTTCTGCAGTTTATCCGAGAGCTGGTTATACGCCAGTTGCCCATTATTCGCTAAGAACGCGCTGCAAAAGGTATCGAGCGTTTTATCAGGCGTGGAACGGTTCAGCACTGCACCAAGTGCGACGCCGACAACAAGGACAGCAAGCAAAACGCCCAGGGAGATCACTGCCCTTCGACGGTCCTTCTGCCACAATTGCACCTGTGGTGGATACTCAGTCATACCACCACTTACCCAGGGCTGGGGTGTATAGGGGAGTTGCTGAGGCACAGCAGGTGAGGAGGCGACCACCTGGATCGTGGGCTGAGAAACCAGAAATCCGACCGGCCCATAGCCTGTATCGGCGGTAGAGTTGGCCGGTGCACCGGCAGCAACCATATTCACCGGTGCTTGCGCGCCATTAACGCGAGCATCAACCACCACGGACGGCAAGGAGGAGATGTCATAGATAAAACTGGTATCGCCAATCTGGATTGTATCGCCTGGTTGAAGTGAGTGCGCAACGTTAGGACTCAGCCACTGGCCATTCAGACGTGTGCCATACGCGCTTCCCAGATCAACAATCGCATATCCAGTTTCATCAGGGCGTATGAGCGCGTGATGGGCAGCCGTTTTGATGTCGGTGACAATCAATCGATTATCTGGATCATAGCCAATAGTTAGTTCTTCTGGTCCCAGCACAGTGCGCCCCAGTGGCCCATGCAATACTGCTTCCATCATTACTCCTACACCTTGCATCCTGACTCACAGAAACCCGATCATGCCTGGTAACAAAAGAAACAGGTCATTTGTTAGCCTGCATTATCAAGACCTCATAGTGTTGGTAGGATGGATAGGTGCCTACTACAAAAGAGGGAACGGCAGAATTTCGCGACTATACTCAAGTGCATTCTAGCATACATCCGGTACCCTGTCGAGTATATATCTGCTGTTGAACTTGCCTTTAACGGTAAACCGTGCAATAATTGGTGGGGTTCGTGGACGGCGGTAAGGGAATCTACATTTTCTTGAAAGGTGGCAGATGTTGAACCAGCATATTGAATCTAGGCTTCAATCCAGTAGTGTCATTAGCACCAGCAGGCTGACCAAGGCGTTCGGCAAACTAGTTGCAGTCAATGACCTGCATCTTGAGGTTATGCGTGGTGATGTTTTTGGCTTTCTTGGCCCAAATGGGTCCGGCAAGACCACGACCATTCGCATGCTGCTCGGACTGATCCGTCCAACTGCGGGCCGGGTGGTAATTTTCGGCATGGATAATACCTATCAGTTGCCCGCCATACTCCAGCGAGTCGGGGCCATTGTTGAAACTCCTGTCTTTTACCCGTTTCTCTCGGGCATGGATAACCTCCACGCGGTAGCTGCGGCCTCTGGCATGCGTTCAGGCAAGGCCAATCGACGGCGCATCGATGAGGTGCTTGAGCTGGTTGAACTGCGCGCGCAGGCGAAAACGGCCTATCGCAAATATTCCCTCGGCATGAAGCAGCGCCTGGGTATCGCGGCTGCGCTGCTTGCCGATCCTGAACTGGTGCTGTTAGACGAGCCAACCAACGGGCTTGACCCGGCAGGTATGTTTGAAATCCGCCAACTAATCCATCGCCTGGCCGCGCTTGGAAAGACCATCTTTCTCTCCAGTCACCTGTTGAACGAGGTGCAGCAAGTATGCAATCGCGTGGCCATTCTCCAGAAGGGCAACCTCATCAAACAGGGAAATGTTCACGAGCTGATGCGCAGCAGCGAGCAGGTACTTGTGCGCTTGAATACACCAGAGGAGACGCAAAGGGCTTTTGATGTGCTGCGCGAGGCCAAAGATCGGGGTGCAGACTGGATAAGCACATTTCGTATCGAAATGAACCGGCAGGGGGAACCGGCTCTGCGTATAGATGCACCGAAAGCGCATTCGGCGAAGATCAATGCGCTGCTTGCCAGCCACGATCTCTTTGCTGCTGAACTGCATCCATATGAGGGCAGCCTGGAAGAGGTTTTCCTGCAATTGACTGCTCCAGTGGCCGGAGGGCGGCGCGGCATGGCCGGGCTGGCTGATAGTCCACCCATTGCTCCAACCATACCAGGCGCATCTATCAATGCGACGCCCACCTACGACCCATTCAATGATGGAAAGGCAGGTTCTCAATGAACATCTCGCCGGATTTGCCTACGAGCGCGGAAAATGAGATACCTCACCCGGTACGCAGCAGTTCAGTGGTTATGGGGCGGCAAGACTACCTGTCTGTGATGCTGCGTTTGATTGGGATGGAACTATACAAACTGCGCCGCCGTAGAATGTCGAGGGTCTTGGGGAGCATCGCCGCTGCATTAGCTATTATCCTGTTCCTGTTGATTTCGATTGGCACCTTTTTAACGCAGAATGCGCCCGCGGAAAGTTTCGCGCCGCCATGCCAGACGCTGTCAAATCCGGGCGCAACCCCTGCAAACGGCAATCCTGGACCTGGCCAGCCAACAAACTGCCCGACGCCTTCGCCCGCCCAGTTAGAACAACTGCGGCACGACGCCCTGGAAAGCGTATCCACACCTTTACGCTTACCCATTTCATTGAATGTTGCTGTACAGTTCGCCCTTACACCCTGTACCGTCTTAATTATCATCCTGATCGGCACGATGGTGGGAGGCGAATATAGCATCGGAACTGTGCGCCTGCTCTTCACGCGCGGACCAACACGTACACAATTTTTACTTGCTAAAGTCGGGGCGGCCTTCATCTCTGTCTTGATCGGCATATTGATGATGGTCATCCTCGGTGTCCTGACAGGCCAGGTGCTCAATCCGGTGAGCGGCTTCCCACAGACTGGCGACTTTTTGAACGCCGGCTGGGTGGAACATGCGTTGCTATACCTGTTCATCGCCGTGCTCAACTGGTTTATGTACGGGGCAATTGCAGTCTTCTTTGGCGTATTAGGGCGATCAACAGTGGCAGGTATTGTTGGAGCATTAACCTGGTTCTTCGTTGAGCCAATCTTAGGTAGTGTCCTGTCGCTGATTAGCAATTTCAGCCGCGGGCCATTTGGAGATATCCTGAAGGCTATCCCGGATTACTTTATTGGGAATAACTTTGGGGCCTTGCTTGGAGATCAGGCGCACTATCTTTTTGGTTACAACCCTCCAACTCTGTCCACTATCCATGCCTTGATCGTACTTCCATGTTACTTTGTGCTGTTTATCGGCCTGGCATGGTGGCTCAACAAGCGGAGAGATGTCACGAATTAACACCACTACCATCAAAGAATATGCCTATTCGCTCGGCTTCGATATTGCGCGCATCACCAGCGCGGAAGAATTCGCGGAGACCGAGCAAGTCATCAAAGAACGCATTGCGCAGGGCCTCATGGATGGTCTTCCCTGGTTCACAACAGAGCGCGCCTCGGTATCGTGCCATCCAAACGCGCTTTTACCAGAGGCGCAGTCCATCATCACCCTGGCGATGTTCTACCTCACCGAACAACCGGACGAGCGAGAGGATGGGGCACTGCGAGGGCGCATCTCCCGCTACGCCTGGGGTGACGACTATCACGAGATCATCAAGCCAAAACTACAGCAATTCGCAACGTGGCTGCGCGACTATGCACGCAACGAGATCGAGAATGTGGAGACACGCCTCTTTGTGGACACGGGGCGTATGGTAGACCGCGCAGTAGCGCAACGAGCAGGATTGGGCTGGTATGGGAAAAACACGAACATCCTGACGAAAGGCTGGGGATCGTGGGTTTTTCTGGCAGAGATCGTAACCAATCTTCCCCTGGGAGGTGAAGAGGGAAGTGGCTACGACGCGCCTTCGAAGGCAAGCTGTGGTAGCTGTGAAATCTGCCTGCATGCCTGCCCAACAGGCGCCTTGCCCGCTCCTTACGTGCTGGACAATACACGCTGTATCTCGTTTCTGACCATCGAGCTGCGCGGCAGCATACCACTCGAACTGCGCCCATTGATGGGCAACCTGATTTTTGGATGTGATATCTGCCAGCAGGTCTGTCCCGTCAATATCGTTGCCGAGCGCCGCCTGGGATTAAGGAAAGATGGCAGGATAAGCAGCCCTCCTGCGCAACCTGTATCGTTTCACCCGCGCCAGGAATTTCGACCACGCGAAGACACCGGCAGCAGCCCGGCGTTGATCCCCCTGCTTTCCTTAACGGAAGAGCAGTTTCGCGAGCGCTTCCGGCGAAGCCCTATCCGGCGCACCAAACGACGCGGACTCTTGCGCAACGTTTGTGTCGCGCTCGGCAATATCGGCGACCCACAGGCCATTCCAGCGCTGGTGGGAGCACTACACGATGTTGAGCCATTGGTGCGCGGCCATGCAGCCTGGGCGCTTGGGAGGATTGGGGGAGAGGAGGCGAAGCAGGCGTTAGAGGATGCATTGGAGCACGAGGAAGATTTAGAGGCACAGAAAGAGATTCGTTGTGCGTTAGAAGATTTTGAATAGACATAAAGAGAGGACGCCATTGGTAGCGTCCTCTCTTTATGCTAAAAAAGAATAATTACCTCAATTTTGCCGAGACCAGCCAGCCCGAAGGCTGAGAGACAGGCTCGCTGTCCTGCATGCCGCCAAGCAACCGTGGTGAACAAGCCGTTAGATCATTAGGGCCGCTTGGCTGCACCTGTTACCAGGCGTGCACCCGCGGTCTAGCTACCAGGTGGTCTCCCTGGGATCTTCATCACTGTCGAACAGTGATGGGAACACTCATCTTGGGGGCGGCTTCGCGCTTAGATGCTGTCAGCGCTTCTCCTTTCTGGACGTAGCTATCCAGCGGTGGCCTGGGCAGGCCAACTGGCTCACCAGCGGTCCAGCCATCTCGGTCCTCTCGTACTGAAGATGACTTCCCTCAATGTTCCCACGCCCACGACGGATAGAGACCGAACTGTCTCGCGACGTTCTGAACCCAGCTCGCGTGACGCTTTCATGGGCGAACAGCCCAACCCTTGGGACCTACTCCAGCCCCAGGATGCGCCGAGCCGACATCGAGGTGCCAAACCTTGCCGTCGATGTGAACTCTTGGGCAAGATCAGCCTGTTATCCCCGGGGTAGCTTTTATCCGTTGAGCCACACTCCTTCCACGCGGAAATGTGGGATCACTAAGCCCGACTTTCGTCCCTGCTCGGCTCGTCGGCCTCGCAGTCAAGCTCCCTTGTGCCTTTGCACTCTATGCGGGTGGTGTCCATTCACCCTGAGGGAACCCTTGGGCGCCTCCGTTACGCTTTGGGAGGCGACCGCCCCAGTCAAACTACCCGCCTGGCCCTGTCTGCCCTCCGGCTTACGGATGGGCATGAGCGACAAACTCATGCAAGAGTGGTATTTCACCGCTGCCTCCCCCTCTTCCGCAAAAGAGGGTTCTCCGGCTCCCACCTATGCTACGCAGGCATCAGCTCGTCTCCAGACCAGGGTGTAGTAAAGCTCCACGGGGTCTTTTTGTCCTGTCGTGGGAAACCCGTATCTTCACGGGTACTTCAATTTCGCCGAGCCCCCTGTCGAGACAGTGCTCAAGTCGTTACTCCCTTCGTGCGGGTCGGAACTTACCCGACAAGGAATTTCGCTACCTTAGGACCGTTATAGTTACGGCCGCCGTTCACCGGGGCTTCGCTTCGCCGCTACTCGCACGGCTCCGCTTAACCTTCCGGCACTGGGCAGGAGTCAGCCCCTATACGTCCGCTTGCGCGTTGGCAGAGACCTGTGTTTTTGGTAAACAGTCGCTTGAGCCAGTTTCCTGCGACCCCCTCGCCCTCTCTTGCATAACACAAGAGAAAGCTACTAGGGCACCCCTTCTTCCGAAGGTACGGGGTTAATTTGCCGAGTTCCTTGACAGAGGTTGGCTCGTTCACCTGGGGAGGGTTCTCCCTGCCTACCGGTGTCGGTGTGCGGTACGGGCAGAACACGGTCTGGCTAGCGGCTTTTCTGGGCGGCGTGGGGCGCCATGACTTCCGCCCGCTTGCGCGGACTCGTGGCACCCGTCACGCTCTCATGAGACACGGATTTGCCTGTGTCTCGCGCTTCGTGGTGCCAGCCCATCCTGTCCATTCGATGGGTTCATGTTCCCTACCGCGTCCCCGCTTGGCTCGGTAACGACCGGCTCTGGTGCAGGAATTTCCGACCTGCTTTCCATCGCCTACGACGTGATGTCCTCGGCTTAGGACCCGACTCACCCTGGGACGACTGACGTTGCCCAGGAACCCTCAGGCTTTCGGTGTGGGTGGTTCTCTCACCCATGACGCTACTCATTCCGGCATTCGCTCTTGTGTGCGCTCCACCTGTCCTTGCGATCAGGCTTCCCTGCCCACACAACGCTCCCCTACCATGCCCTCTCTCTCTCTCTGATGGGGAGAGGACATCCCGAGCTTCGGTACGATGCTTGAGCCTCGATACGTTGTCGGTGCGCGCGCACTCGACCAGTGAGCTATTACGCACTCTTTCAATGATGGCTGCTTCTAAGCCAACATCCTGGCTGTCTTTGCGCACGCACGGCCTTGCACACTGAGCATCGATTCTGAGACCTTAGCTGCGGGTCTGGGCTGTTTCCCTTTGGACGACGAAGCTTAGCCCCCGCCGTCTCACTCACGAGCCCCTTGGTCTGCTGGCATTGGAAGTTTGGTTGGGATCGGTAACCAGCACTTGGCCCCTTGCCCAGCCAGCGCTCTACCTCCAGCAGCACGCCGCTCGTGGCTGTACCTCAATACATTTCGGGGAGAACCAGCTATCTCCACGTTCGGTTGGCATTTCACCCCTATCCACAAGTCCTCCCCCAGTTTTGCAACACTGGTGGGTGCGAGCCTCGACGACCTTTCACAGTCGCTTCACTCTGCTCATGGATAGCTCACGTGGTTTCGGGTCGCATCATCGCCACCACTCGTTCGTCGCGCTCTTCACACTCGGTTTCCCTGTGGCTGCCCTCCTTTAGCGGAGGTTAACCAGGCGACGACGATGCACTCGCCGGATCATTCTACAAAAGGCACGCCATCAGCCCTGCTTGCACGATGCAAGAGTGGCCTCTGACTGCTGGTGAGTACGTGGTTTCAGGGTCTGTTTCATCCCCCTTTCGGGGCGCTTTTCACCTTTCCCTCACGGTACTAGTTCACTATCGGTCGCTGAAGGTGTTGAGCCTTGGAGGGTGGTCCCCCCAGTTTCCCACAAACTCACCGGGGTTCGTGGTACTCAGGATACCAGCGCGCTCGCCATCGCCTGTCTCTACGGGACTCTCACCCGCTGTGGTGGGGCCTTCCAACCCCTTCAAGTCGGCGTGGGTCACGCGTGTGCTGGTCCTACAACCCCAGCGGTTCCGAAAAACCGCTGGTTTGGGCTCCTCCCGGTTCGCTCGCCACTACTACGGGAATCTCGTTTGATTTCTTCTCGTCAGGCTACTGAGATGTTTCAGTTCGCCTGCTGCCCTCCCGCTGCCTATGCATTCAGCAGCGGGTCTCCAGACATCACTCTGGAGGGGTTGCCCCATTCGGAATCTCAGGGCTCCTCGCTCGCATGCAGCTCCCCCTGAACGTTTCGCCGGTCTCCGCGTCCTTCGTCGGCCTTCAGCGCCTAGGCATCCTCCTCGTACTCTCTCTCGCTTGTCTCACGCTCGCGGCTTGGCGACACGCTGGCAAGCTCCTCTGTCTCTCTCTTCTTGTTGTCTGCCCTCGGCAAAATTGAAGTAATTATTCTTTTTCAGTTGTAAATGTGCATCTCATTTTTGGTGCCTCGGTATAATGCCATATTTTGGAAACCTTGTCAACACTTTTTCCAGCCAAAACCGGGGAGGCGAGGAAATTAGCCCGAATGTACTAAAGTAGCGAAGAGGATTGACGAATAATAATAGAGTTCGGTATGCTTCATATGTTGAGATTACTCAGGGGTGCTTAGTTTTGTGGAGGGAAAACCTCATCATGAAGTATTTTTTCTGGATTGCCTTTGCCGTATTTCTGGCGGCCTCGATTCCCCACGTTGCCTATTTCTTTGCCTCATTTGAACCATCCCAGGGACCCGAGGGAGTCTGGTGGTGGGCAGTCAGTTATGCAATCGCCATCAGTATTGATGTAACCGTCTATTTACTTTCCTGGACGGCTTTTCAGCGTTATCGCCGCTACCGGACTCCCAAAGCGGTCTGGCAGCACTGGCTGCTAATTGTGATGTGTACAGTTTTCTCATGGGCGGTCAACTGGGCCTATGCGAAGCAGTTCCATAGCCTCACCATGCTGAGCTCTGCTGAGTCAGCTGCGCCCTGGCTAACAAGCGTCTTTCCTTTCATGGCGAGCGCATTTCCACTGCTGGGCATCGTGTATACGATGATGGCCGAAACGATTTCAGAAACAGCGACGGAGGAGAAGCAGGAGAAAGATCACCAACTGACAGCGCTCACCGAGCTTGCTAAACAAACGAGCTTACCTATTGCTACACTACGCAGAGCCTTGATGAGTGGAACCCGTTTCAACGCCGCCAGTCTTCTATCCATCACCAATAGAGCGAGCGCTGAGCCAACGGCGACGCCTATAACGCAGGAGGTAGAAGCAAACGAGACACATCACAGGACAAATTGTGGCCATCGGGCAAGAAAACAATGTAAACGAACAACCGATACATGTGTCACCAGCCACGGCAACCGAAGGCAATCCTGACAAACTTCAGATGACGATAGAGGCGCTCAAAGCCAATCCGCATATCACCGACGAGGAACTCGCCGAGTATCTCTCGCTGAAACGCCCTGCCAGCGCGCGCTTCTGGCGACTGAAAGCCATCGAAATCTTGAACGCGCCTGGGCGAGAGCACACTGGTCCGACGCCCGTGGTACATACTTCAGCTTCATGGAGAGCGACATCGGGAGCAGTGAATGGGAAACCTTGACCTTGACGTTTCCCTAAACAGTATGGTACACTTCGGTTGTGTAGTGCTGACTTCACACTTTCTACTAGTGCCGTGTGACGTGTAATTTGACAGCGCTGTCTACTCTAGTACGATGATTGTCTATCTCCAAATACCATGGGAGGGTTTTCATGCGGGCCACGTTCAGTTATGCAAGCATTCTGCACGCAGTTGGTCAGGTGCTCGATCAAGTCGGTGTGAAAAGCATCGCAATTTCAGAGGAAGAGGATGGCCTCTTCGTCGAAGGATTCAATAGCGACGGGCATCTG
>VBFM01000094.1:0-31759 GCA_005882595.1 Chloroflexota bacterium | reverse complement strand
CTTTATGACCTGGTATGTCGTTCAACAGGTCAGGTAGAAGACGAAGAACTCATTCCAGCAGATGAGGGAACGCTTCATCGCTTCCTGGCTGACCACAAGCGTGAACTAGTTGGCGCAATGCGCTAATCTGGCCATCCCACGCACACAAAAGGACCGGGGTATAGCCCCGGTTTTTATTTGAGTTTTTGTTCAGCAACGAAGCGCTAGATCTGGTCCTGACACGTCATATAACTATTGTTTGCCACACTTTGGTAAGGGCGCAATACATCGAGGGCGTGGTACAGTGAGCCCCTACGAGTTGTTGGCATCACACAACCACTGTTTGCCGTAGCAGCGCATACACTCAACGACTTCAATGAGGTCATGGCCTTTTTCAGTGAGGGAGTATTCCACGCGTGGGGGGACTTCGGCAAAGGTCTGCCGGTAAACGATCCCCTCTTCTTCAAGGGAACGCAGCCGCTCGGAAAGGGTTTTAGGGCTGATGCCGTGAAGGGAACGTTCCAGCTGGTTAAAGCGTTTGACACCGGAGGCTAAATCACGGATAATAAGCAGCGTCCACTTTCCGCTAATGATTTTAGCAGTGAGAGCAACTGGACAACGTGTGTTATTAGCTGTGTCATTGAGGGAACGCGATGTTGCTAACTCCATAGTACCGTACTCGTTGGTAGGGCATATGTTGCAAAAATGTACGATGCCCTATATGTTACCATCTACCAAGACTATATCACAGCAAGTATGTAAAGTAAAGCGCCAGCCATTTTTTATTTTTGACCACTCGACTTTAGTAGGAAAGTATGATATGCTCATAGCTAATACTTCCTTACATTCAGATGAGTGCGAAGCACTAGCTACGCAGTAGCGTTTTGAATGTGGGCAAGCATCTTTGGAAAGCAGGAGAAGCCATTGCTTCGATTGATTTCATGCACTTGAACAATCATACATTCTGGCTGCGCGGTTTCTCCCTATGAAAGGAGAAAAATGTGCCTGAAGAAATAGCTTTATTCATCGATTTTGAGAACATCCGATATAGTATGCTGAATATCCAGCGACGGGAACCTGACCCCCAGGAATTGATCGCGGTAGCGCGTCGATATGGGACAGTGATGGTTGCCCGCGCTTATGCGGATTGGTCTCGACAACCAGAGCCATTCAAAGGAAGCCTGACGGCGGCGATGATTGACCGGGTAGATTGTCCGGCCAAACAGCGAGACCGTATTAGAATGGGAACGATGCATTACCCATCGGCTAATTCGCCAACAGGTTCCCTTGGTTCACCTGGGCTGGTAACAGAGCAGGGAACGGGCGCCTTTCAGCGTCAATGGCCTAGCGGTCCCCTTGGCAATTCTGGTCCATTACCTGCGATCACCCCGCAGGGGGTAGGGAATGAATGGCCCGGCTACCAGGACTCTTCGGAGTCCAGGCCATCCGAGGCCGACGAGGATATGCTGGAAGAGCACGAGTCATTGGCCGACGAAGGCTACCTGTCGGAGGATTATCCACAGCGAGAGCCATCCCGCCAATTCCTGAGCCATCCTACCTATCCAACCCCTTATGGTCAAACTACTCCCACAGGCTCATTGGGCCAGGGTAGTAGCACCGGTCCCCTGGGTTATCCAAATGGTACGCCTGTAGTGCATACAGGCAATACTGGTCATATGCCTGCCATCAATGCCAGTGGGTCCAATACCATTGTACAGAGTACGGTGGTGCAAAGTACCGTTGACCTCAATATGCTGATGGATATAATTGAAACTGTCTTTGATCGTCCTACTATCTCTACATTCGTTTTGATGACCGGCGATAAGGATTTCACCCGCATTAGCGCTCGTCTTAAGTTACGTCTAAACAAAACTGTGATTGTTGTTGGTATACCGGGAACCGTCAGCCGAGACCTTATTAGCAGCGCGAACCAGTTTGTGCCGCTCATTCCGGGGGGAAATCCTGCCTTCGGTGGCACCGGGCAAATGGCTGATACCGGCTATGGGCAGATGTCCATGCCCGGCAATACAGGCAGCATGCCTGCCATCTCCGCAGGAGGTCAGGGCATGTCACCTTCGCCCTATAACGCGTCTTCAGCTTATCCCATGGATGTGCTAGACCCCCAATTTTTACAATTCCTCGACTACATTGATCGCAACTGGTCCTGGCGCACGATTATTGGCGTATCCAATTTTATTGGTGATCCCGTCAACCCGAAAAATCGTTTTCGGGGGCGCCTGACACGCGAATCAGCGCGGGAGCTGCTCAATACCTGCGTTCAACAGGGGATTCTGCTCCTGCAAACCGATCCAAGCGGTTCCGAAGATTTACGGCTGAACCGTCTGCATCCTGGGGTTGACGAAGTATTGAAACAATTTGTCCGATAATCTTTCCGCCGAAAGGCGACACGTGAAGGTGAAAGAGCGACTCTGGCGGTCGCCCTTTCACCTTTTCTATTTGTATCAAATACAAAGGAGTTATATTTCATGGAAGAATCGCGCATCTCGCTTTTAAAACGATTGATCGCCAGCCCCAGTCCCTCTGGCTATGAACAGGCCGTCCAACAGGTGGTGCGTGAGGAGATACGGCAGCATACCGACGAGACACGCATCGATAGACATGGAAATGTCATCGCGACCCTTAACCCTGGCGGTCATCCCCGGGTTATGCTTACGGGGCACTGCGATGAACTGGGCTTTATTATTCGCTACATCGATGACCAGGGCTTCCTCTATTTTGCTCCGATAGGCAGCTTCGATCCCTCCACACTCCCTGGAAATCGCGTACTCGTCCATGCACCCGGTGGTCCTCTGCTGGGAGTCATCGGCTGCCAGGCAGTACATTTGATGGATGCCGATGAACGCGGCAAAGCGCCAAAGCTACAGGATATGTGGATTGACATCGGCGTCACAAGTCGCGAGGAGGCGCACCAACTTGTTCCTCTCGGCACCGCAGCCACGCGGGCCGCACAACTCGAATCGCTGCGTGGCGACCTGGTCGTCTCACGCGCCCTGGATGACAAGGCTGGCCTGTTTTCGGTTATTGAAGCAATGCGGCGGCTACACGCGCAACGCGAGCTACTCCATGCCAGCGTCTCCTTCGTTTCTGCTGTACAGGAAGAAGTAGGCACGCGCGGAGCGCATACCAGCGCCTATAGTGTCGAACCGGATATTGCCATCGCGGTAGATGTAACCTTCCCATCCGATCACCCGCAGACCTCCAAACAGCGCCTGGGTGATGTAAAGCTGGGTGGTGGCCCTGGCATCACTATAGGCGGATTTGTAAGCCCGCGCATCTCTCAAAAGCTCATGGCGGTAGCAAAAGAGGCCGGTATTGCATTCCAGTTTGATGTACAGGGAGCCTATACCGGCACAGATAATGATGAGATTCAGATCACACGTGAAGGCGTAGCTACCGGTCTGCTCAACATCCCCTGCCGTTACTCAAAGATATTGACGCTACCGCTGAATTGATGGCACGTTTCGTGCTATCGCTTGATAAAGACACGAGTGTGATCCCGTAGGCCAGAGTGAAAGTATCAAGCGATGGCGAGATGAAGTGGAACTCCTTTGCTCTTGACGTCTCATGTTTATTCAAGTATTCTATTGAATAGTAGAAAAATGAGAGAGTCAATTGCTCCTCGTACTCCTGACCACAAGGAAGGACTTTATGCAGACCCGTGAGAAACGCACCTTTAAGAATCAGCTCTATGAGCAGTTTGCTCGCATTGGCAAGGCATTGGCCAGTCCCCATCGCCTTGAACTCCTCGATGTGTTGGCCCAATGTGAACGCACCGTCGAAGCGCTGGCGCTGGAGACGGGCATGTCAGTCGCCAATGCCTCACAGCACTTGCAGGTGCTGCGTGCGGCCCACCTGGTCGAGGTCCGCCGCGACGGCGTCTCGATGCACTACCGCCTGGCTGACGAAAGCGTCTTCAGGATGTGGCAAGCCTTGCGAACCGTGGGCGAGGCACAGCTTGCCGAGATTGATCGGGTAGTGCATACATTCTTGCAGGACCGCACTCAATTGCAACCGATGGACGCGCAGGAGCTGCTCCACCGACTGAGCGACGACCAGGTCATCCTTCTCGATGTGCGTCCCGCGGAGGAATACACTGCTGGACACCTCCCCCAGGCCCGCTCCATTCCGGTGACGGAGTTGGAAGTACGCCTGGCAGAGCTTTCTGCGGACAAGGAGATTGTAGCTTACTGTCGCGGCCCCTACTGTATATTTGCGGATGAGGCTGTGGCACTTTTGCATGCGCGTGGGTATCGTGCCCGTCGGCTCGAACAGGGCGTCCCTGAGTGGCGTGCGCTCGGGCTGCCGGTCGAAGTCTGAAAGGAGTCTGACGTATGCAGACGATTTCTGTTGAGACCCTGCGAGCCTGGCTGGAAGAAGGACACCCCGTCACAATCCTGGATGTGCGTCCGACGGCAGAACGAGCGGAATGGGCTATTCCTGGCAGTATACATGTTGATGCGTATGATGCCCTGAAAGCGCACGATCCAGCAGCTCTTGCCGATGTGGACGTTCCGAGCGATGTCCCGATTGTGACCGTGTGTGCGGCTGGCAAAACCAGCCTCATTGCCGCCGAGCGGCTGACTGCACGGGGGGTAGAGGCGTGTTCTCTCGATGGGGGGATGAAGGCGTGGAGCCTGGCCTGGAATGTTGCTGAAGTGCCTGTACACGCGAACGACGTCCGCATCATCCAGGTGCGGCGCACCGGCAAAGGCTGCCTCTCGTACCTCTTCGGCTGGGGTGAGGAGGCTATGGTGATTGACGCTGCGCTTGATCCGCAGGTGTATCTTGACCTGGCAGCAAAGTACAGTTGGCAGATCACCAGCGTCTTTGACACGCATATTCACGCTGATCATCTCTCGCGCTCGCGCCAGCTTGCCGAATGCAGTAGCGCCATGCTCTTTCTGCCGGATCAGCAGCGCGTGTCATTTCCCTTTACGGCCATACGCGACGGTGACACGCTCGCCAGCCCGCACCTGAGGTTGACCGCGCTGCATACGCCGGGACACACGCCGGAGAGCACCTGTTACCTGCTCAACAACACCATCCTCTTTACGGGTGATACTCTCTTTCTCACCGGTATCGGGCGTCCTGACCTGCACGCCGATGAGCAGGAAACGCGAGGACGTTCTTCCTCTCTCTACCACAGTCTGCACAAGCTCCTCGCGCTCCCATCGGAGACGCTCGTCCTACCAGGACACACGAGCCAGCCCGTGCCATTTGATGGCGAGCCGATTGGCGCGCGGCTTTCCGAGATCGATGAGCACGTCGGTATTCTTCATGAGACGCGGACGACGTTTGTCGAGACCATTTTGAGGCTGCTTCCCCCGACCCCGCCCAACTACGAACGCATCACGAGGCTCAACGAAGCAGGCCTGATGCCTGATCACGACGTGATCGAGCTAGAAGCAGGAGCGAACCGCTGTGCCATCTCCTGACGTGAAGATAGTTTCCTCTTCAGGGGCACCATCGGCTGTGCAACTTGGCCTGCGCGCCAACTGGCGACAGTTCACGCTGCTCGTGATCGTCAACGCGTTTGTCGGCGGCATGGTGGGCCTGGAGCGCAGCATCGTGCCGCTGCTGGGGCAACGCACCTTCGGCCTGGCTTCGACCACGGCAGTGCTCTCCTTCATTGTGAGCTTCGGTGTGGTGAAAGCGCTCGCGAATCTCTTTGCGGGTCGGCTCAGCGATCGTATCGGGCGCAAGGGCGTGCTAGTAGCTGGCTGGCTCGTCGGGCTGCCCGTGCCGTTGTTGATCATCTACGCTCCATCCTGGGGATGGGTGGTCTTTGCCAATGTGCTGCTCGGCATCAACCAGGGCCTCTGCTGGTCCACCACCGTCATCATGAAGATCGATCTGGTGGGTCCGGCCCGCCGGGGACTGGCGATGGGACTCAACGAAGCGGCAGGCTACGGCGCGGTCTCGCTCGCGGCTATTGCTGCTGGCTATCTTGCCGCAACGTATGCACTGCGGCCCCAGCCATTCCTGCTCGGCATCGGATTTGCCCTGACAGGTCTGCTGCTGTCGCTGCTGTTTGTGCGCGAGTCCCATGGGCATGCCCATCACGAAGCAGCACTGCTGGCATATCCCTCCGGGCCAACGGCAGGTTCAGCACCACCGCTGACGGATGCCACCGGTAATCGCCTTCAAGCACCATCATTCAAGGACATCTTCTTGCTGACCTCCTGGAAGAACCGGACGCTCTTCGGGGTCAGTCAGGCCGGGCTGGTCAACAACTTGAATGACGGCCTGGCCTGGGGGGTGTTCCCGCTCTTTTTTGCCGCGGGAGGTCTGAGTATCGCGCAGATCGGTCTGCTGGCGGGCATCTATCCGGGTGTGTGGGGAGCGACGCAGCTGCTGACAGGAGCGCTCTCAGACCGCATTGGACGCAAGGGCATGATAGTGGGAGGAATGCTCCTGCAGGGCGTCACAATAGGGCTGTTGCCGCTGCTCCACGGGTTTGAGTGGTGGGCACTCACGATGGTCCTGCTTGGGCTGGGGACAGCCCTGGTCTATCCGACGCTGCTCGCGGCGGTCGCTGATGTCGCCCACCCGAACTGGCGTGCCTCGGCGGTGGGCGTCTACCGGCTCTGGCGCGACAGTGGATACGCCATCGGGGCGCTGCTGGCCGGGGTCCTGGCCGACCTGTTCGGGATCTTCTGGGCCATCGGCGTTATCGGTGGAGTGACCTTCCTCTCTGGGGTTGTCGTCTCCGTGGTGATGCGAGAAACCCTCCCCTCGCACCGGAAGGCCCCCGGCGCTCCGCTTCATGACGTCTCCTGAGGAGAACACCCGGAAAGGGAAGAGGAGAGGAAGGGCCATGCACTTATGCCAGAGAAGAAATCACAGATGGAGGCGATCTATAGGCATATGTGGGCCAGCCACGAGGGCGGTCCCTTTGCGCCGCTGGATGAGAGCCTGCACCCACGCCCACACAGTATGCTCTACGAGGTCGTCTCCACTTGTGGAGTCAGCTCTTCCTCGCTCGTTCTCGATATCGGCAGCGGCAGAGGCAATCATAGCTGTGCGCTGGCCCAGCGCTTTGGCTGTGCCGTTGTCGGCCTGGACGTTGCCCAGTTCCACGTCGAGCAAGGACGTGCCAGAGCCGTGCAAGAAGGTGTGAGCGACCGGGTGTCCTTTGTGCAGGGAGACATCGAAGCGCTTCCTTTTGAGGACGAGCGGTTTGACTTCCTGTGGTCTCGCGATATGCTGATGCATGTCCTTGCCCTCCCACAGGCGCTAGCCGAGTGCGCACGCGTGCTCAAACCAGCGGGAGCCATGCTGGCCTATACGACTGTCGCGACAGGACGGATGGAGCCGAAAGAAGCGGCATGGCTGTATGCGTCGTTTGGCCTGGTCTTAGAGAGCATGGAGGAAGGGGTCGTCGAAGCGGCATTCCAGGCGGCAGGACTCCAGATGCATTCCAAAGAGCAGCTGGGCAGCGAGTTGATGGAGTGGGTGGAAGAGCACGAGGGGAGGGCATCGCGCGAACTCATGCGACTCGCCCGAATGCTGCGCAAGCCAGAGTACTACCAGGAGCTGCTGGGCACCAGGAGATATGAAGTGGCTCTGGCGAACTACCCCTGGGCGCTCTACATTCTCCTGGGAAAACTCAGCCCTACACTCTACGTCCTGCAAAAAAACGCGTCGTCGTGAGACGCAAGCAAGGGAGAGGCCTGCTTTAGCTCACTCGGTAGTGTATGCTATGATGACCCAAGCTGTCACCAGCCGCAAACGACGGCATTGAGACGCACGAGTGTCTCTTGGCACTTTGTGGATACTCTTGAGTACATTAGACGGCAGGAAAAGGAGATACAATATGGATCATGAAGATGGTCTCGAAGTTGTGCCTCTCTTCGCGCCCAGGGACTATGAAGCCCCCTCAATATTCACCCCGCAGAACCTGTTGCGCGAGGCCAGGCGGCAGAAAGGACTGCCTCCTGGGACAGTTCCGGACGTCTGCGTGCTTGATCCCGACAGCGACCTCGTCGATCACCTGCGGGCCTCCGACCGTCTCATGCCGCACCACACCTGGGCCTGTTACCATACGCGCCTGGATACGTTCACGCATGAGGACATGTCCTACGGCATTATTGGCCGGGTGGTGGGCGCTCCTTTTGCGGTGCTGGTGGCCGAGGAACTGTTCGCTTCAGGATGCCAACTGCTGATCAGCATTACCTCTGCGGGGCAGATCCTCCCGTTGGGCCCGCCTCCCTACGTGATTCTCATTGAGAAAGCCCTACGCGACGAGGGGACGAGCTACCATTATGTGCCGCCCACACCGTACAGCCACTTGCATCCCGCCCTGCGGGAGATGGTCTGCGCAACTTGGAACCAGGGGCAGCTCCCCTTACACATGGGCGCCAGTTGGACGACAGATGCGCCGTTTAGGGAGACGGAAGCGATGATCGCGCAGTGCCGCGCAAACGGCATCCTGGCGGTGGAAATGGAGGCCGCCGCCCTCTATGCGCTGGCGCAGGCCAGGCAATACCAGATCATCTGTTTTGCCCACGTGACGAACCAGATGGGACAGAGCGAGGGGGATTTTGAAAAGGGGGAAGCCTCGGGTAGCGAGACCGCCCTGTACGTCGTCAGCCAGGCGGCTCGCTCCTGGAGACAAAGGCAGGCCGCACGCGGCGTGTCAGATTAGCCAGTGACCATCACGTAGGAGCAGATTGTCATTGAGGCGCGTAGTACCGAAGTGTGCCGCAACTACCAGCAGCAAATCAGTAAGCGTTTCTGGCAGCATGTCACCTGGCTGTTCGAAGCTTTGAGGGTCACAAGCAGTGGCGTAGTCCAACTTGATGAAAGGTGAGGCCGTTATTACGTCAACCATCGTTTTTTCAATGAGGGCCAGGTTGCGCTCACCTTGTTCGATCAGCGCTTTCCCTGCCAGCAGCGCTTGATACAGTAGGGGTGCTGCTTGCCGCTCTTCAGGACTGAGGGCCTGATTGCGAATACTTAGCGCAAGCCCATCCGTATCGCGCACGGTCGGCAACACCTGTAACTTCACATCTATACTCAAATCACGCACGAGCCGACGGATCAATGCCACATGCTGGGCATTGTTTTGCCCAAAATAGGCCATATCGGGCCGCACAAGTTGCAATAATTTGACGATGTTGGTAGCATAGCCACGCACATGTTCAGGGCGGAATGCTGCTTCCAGTCGTTCGGCTACCGGGCCAAAGACCACCACATAGGTAGAAAAATCTGGCGGGTACATCTCTTCGAAACGAGGAATAAACACCACATCCACCTGTTCTTTATCCAGAAACTGTATATCACCGGTCAAATTATTTGGATAGAGAATAGGGGCCTCGTCTTGATCGAACTCGAGCGGGTTCACAAAAATACTGACGATGCTGTATTCACATTCCTGGCGCGCCGCCTGTATCAATGATGCATGACCGGCATGAAGATAGCCAACCGTCGGGATGAATCCAATAATTCCACCAGAAAGCCAGCCTCGCGCCGTTTCGGTCATTTCATCCAGGTCATGTATAATTCGCATATTACTTCCTTGAACTTTTGCATTCCTCGTTACGCGGGATGTCGGCACCTTGAAAGACATCCTGCCAACGCACTGCGTGCTTCTTGTAAGGCATCTTGCCAACGCACTGCGTGCTAGCTACGCTCAGGCAAGATGCAAGGTGTGCGCTTCGCTCAGGCAGGACGCAAGGAGCATGTAGTGTACATAACGATTGGAAACATCATCAGTAACCCTCCTGTGCTATACTACTGTATACGAGGAGGAACTACAAGTATGAAATACGTGGTAAATGCTTTTGTAGGAACACTGCGATCAATTGTACGGTTATTAGGTCTGAGCGCGATGGCCGCGTTTATAGTCGCTGGAGTTGTCGCCTTGCGGCATATGCTAGAGACGCCGCAGCCCCTGGAAAGCCTCCTGCCTGGAGAGGCACATTTATACAGGTGGCAGCACGGACATATTTTCTACAAGCTAGCGGGGAAGCCGGACGCACCGCCGCTGTTGCTCCTTCATACACCAGAATTGGCCGCGTCAGCCTATGAAATGCGTGGCATCATGACCCTGCTTGCAGCAGACTTTCGCGTTTATGCCCCCGATCTGCTTGGGTTTGGACTCTCGGACCGCCCAGATATCGATTACTCGGCTGATGTATATACGCAGTTGTGTCGGGATTTTCTTTCGCAGGTGGTGAGACAACCAGCCACCATTGTAGCAAGCAGGCTAAGCTGTAATTATGCGGCGGCAGTGGCGGCAACTTCGCCCGGCCTTTGCGAGCGGCTGGCGCTCATTTCGCCAGTAGCTTTGTTCGGAGATCAGCCGGAAGAAACACGTCTTGCACGCGTATTAACAGCAGGGTTACTAGAAGCCGGCCCCGTCAAATCGCTTCTCTATCCCTCGCTGGTTGAGATCCCGCGGGTGATGGCGCGCCTGGGAATAGGCCAGGAGAAGCCACAATTGACATCTGCAACCGCGAGCTCCAACGATGCGCCTTTCGATTATATCTATGCCACTACTCATCAATTTGGTGCAGAACATGCATCGATGGCCCTGCTCGCGGGTAAGCTGGTGCGTGATGTCTCGCGCGAGATCGAAAAAGTGCAACAGCCGACGTTGATTATCTGGGGGGCCGGAGATTTAGAACGCACCCGGCATATCGCCGACCAGCACGGCACCTTCTGGGGCGCGCAGCAAACACAGATGGCGTTGCTACAGGGGGCCGGGCGAGCCGTTCACGAGGATCTCCCAGAAATCGTTGTGAAGACGCTGCTACAATGGAGCGAAGGGGGCATTAGCCAGGTGCTACAGGCTGCGAGTGTGAGCGAAAGCGCTGATGCAAGTGGTGTGAATGGCGCCCCTCACCGTGCAAAGGAGCCACCTGCCAGCATAGAAACGGCGCATAGTGCGCCCCATATCGAGGCGTATTGTATGAAATGTAAAAAGAAAACGGTCATGCTGAACGCTCACGAGATCACGATGAAGAATGGACGCACTGCCGTACAGGGCGTATGCGCGGAGTGCGGCGCATCCCTGATGCGCATGGGACGGCTGGTTCCGGGATACCCACAAACGCCAGTATAACATAGAGCCATCAACATATGCGCAATTTTTTCGTTTGCAAAAAAAAGTGGCCGTAATCACTTGACGTGCGGTATCGTAGAACGTATAATCTGCTTCATGTTTTTAACAGGTTTTTTCGGGGCAGTGCCCCCATTTCCCTTGCTGAAAGGGAGGAGATAAGTATGAATATTGGTGGACAGAGTGATACCACCCAGGCGAAGTCAGAGCAAAAGGTCTATCGTTTAACTCCCGAGGGCTTTGCGAAAAAGCAAGAACGCCTGGACTACTTACGTACAATAAAACGCAAAGAGATTGCTGATTATATCCATGAAGCGAAAGAAGCGGGTGACATCAGCGAAAGCAGCGCCTACGAAGATGCTAAAAATGAACAGGCGAAGGTAGAGGGTGAGATTCTTCAACTGGAGCGCTTGCTTGCTGTAGCCGAGATTATGACCGGCGATATGCATGATGATTTCACAGGGCCGCCTGCGGTGCGCATCGGCATGCAAGTTGAGGTGCAGAGCGATACAGGCGCGTCACGCACCTTCAAAATAGTCGAGACCTTTGAAGCCGATCCTAAAGCAGGCTTGATTTCAGATCAATCCCCGGTTGGCAAAGCGTTGATGGGACACCAGGAAGGCGACCATGTAACGGTCTCCACGCCTGGTGGTGTTACTAACTACACCATTCGCTCAATTCGCTCGATGATTTAAGCCAGGGCGACCGCAAGGGGCGATTGATTGCATTCGACAGCAACACCACTTCGCTCGATGATTTAAGCCAGGGCGACTTCGCTCTATGATCTCAGCCAGGGCCATTTCGCTCGATGATTTAAGCCAGGGCGACCGCAAGGGTGCGCCCGTACAATACACGATCACGATTCCAACCGTGTATTGTACGGGCGCACCCTTGCGGTCGCCCTGTTGCTTGAGATACGAACTTGCCGTCTTGCAGAAGCATGAATAACAAGAGGCTAATTTGTTGTATCCGACGTGGTGTCTACTGCTTTCGCTTCGTTTGTACTATTATCATCTTGACCATTTGTCAGCGCGTGTAACGCCTGAGCAAGCGCCGGTCCGGTGGTGCGCAGTTCCATACGATGGAGCAGAGAGAGCTTTCGAAGTACCTCCTCCCCGTAAGCTGTCAGACTGACCAGCACACGCCGTTGGTCGTTCTCATCGCGGTTGCGTTCAAGCAATCTCCGTTCGACCATACGATTGATGAGTTCTACCGTGCTATGATGTTGAATCTGCAGCCGCTCAGCCAGCTCACCGACGCTTGCCGTTCTGTCTGCCGGTAAGCCTTTGATGGTGAGCAAGAGTTGATGTTGTTGTGGTTCAAGCCCAACCTCACGTGCCGCCTGTTCGCTAAAACGTAGGAAGCGGCGCAATTGATAACGAAACTCGGCCAGGGCCTGGTACTCTTGATGGGTTATTTCAGAATCGCTGCTCATTGTCTACTCCATTACATCGCATTACGACGTGATTGTAGCAATGAAAACGCTGCCCTGTCAAGCCGCCTGTTACGGGGACGCTTAGGTTCGAGCACAAGCAATATCAGGCGGAACGCGCGCTTTCTATTGACACATCCTCTTCACGTCGTTAATATTAAAGCACGCCGTAACAGAAAAACCATTCGCAGGTTGTAGCGAGATGGGCGGCGCGGAGAATTTCAATGTTAACATACGAAGATGTGACTGCCTATTTCCTCAAGGCGGCGGTTCCGCCGGGGCTTGTAACACATCCTGAATACTGGACCAATGGGCGCACGCTCGAACGTGAATTTGCCTGTGTCTGTCATACCGGCAGTTGTGATGAATCGGAAACCCGCAGCTCTTGTACGCTCTCCTTTACCTGGAATACGCTGGATACTGCCCTCTCGCTAGAGGGGCCTATTGGCATTTGCGATTTTTTTCATGAACCGGAGGAGCATTGCCCGCACCTGCACACGAGCGATATCCCGCCATTGGTGCTCGATCTCTCGTACACCTCGCCTCTGAATGGTTCAGGAGCAACCATTTCGGAAGCAGTGCTGCTTTCGCTGGTGCAGATGCTCAAGTTGCGTGCCAGTGAACTCAGCAGTCGCACCTTCGAGACACGCCCAGGAGTCAACATGGTACTGCTTGAGAACCGCTTGCAGCCAGAATCGCTTACCCTGCAACAACGGGTAGAAATCCCGATTTGGCATCCTAATGGGATGCGCGGCCTGCACGACGAGCCGCATTCACGCTCAAGCCGTTTCGTGCAGCGTCACCGCCCCAGCTCAGATGAGGAAGAAGAGGAAACCGAGGTGGTAGCCGATAACCCGCGCCCCGAAGAATGGCTACCGCAGGTAATGGTTGATGTCTGCCAGGACATCCTGCAAGTGCTAGAGGCGCTGGATGCGGTGCGCACATATAAAAATATGTAGGGCTCGTGAGAACCTCTACATATTTGCACAACAGTTAGTTCTTGCTCTTCTCCTGCAAAAGCAGCGCTTGCTTCGCCATTTCTTCAGACTCGGCCATACTCAGTTGGACAATCATATGGCGCAAGATTGCAGGCTCGTTGATAGCTTTTGCTGTCTTCTTTGCTACCGGTTCAAGGGCAGGAAAGCGGCCTCGAACAACCTCTAACAGAGTCAAGCGAAGGTCTTCCAACGCTTTTTGCAACCCTTGTTGCAACCCTTCTTGTCGCCCTTCTTCTAACCCTTCACGCTTTATCTTTTTATAGCCCCATGAACTCCGGATGAGGTCATCTAGCATAGCAAACCTCCTATCGAGCCATTCACGCTCGTTTTTTGCCTTAAACACCAATGTTGATAGTAAATATGTCAATGCTAATAACTCTGAAGTAGACTCATCGCCATTTGCCTCCAGGCGTGTAATGACTTCATCAACTACTTCTAATCGGCTTCCATCTTGTGTCAATGGTATAAGTGGAAGCAGGCCCACCAGCCCAGTTTGCTTCAGCACCTCAGCACGTTCTTCCCACAATTTGACGACAGCAAATTGAAAACGATGAATAACCTCTCCATTTGGGAGTTCCCAGATATAGGGAGATTCGGCAGGCTTCTTCTCCCTTTTGAGATAGAATACGAACGACAAAACCGGTAGTTTGTACTTGAGTGTTGCCCGCACATTGTACTCCCAGAGCCGTTTCACGATGCTTAGATCCCGGTAGCTCTGAAATTCAATGTGAAACAACATAGCTTTCCCATTCAAGATAATCTCGAACAGGCTATCAGCGTCAATCTTTCTCCCTGGCAAATGTGGGGATACAACCTTTCTGTACTTCGCCCCAGGGACAAGCCAGCTAATAAAATCCTGTGGTTTCTCACCGATCAATAGTTTGAGACCGGTATCCCACTCTTCTGGCATACAAATTCCTACGTTTCTACTAAGCAGTGTAGCATAGCATTCATGCTGTTGTCGAGGAGTAGCGTTGCGTTTCATGCTGCTACACTGCTGCCTTTCCTCTTAATGAATAGATACATCCATTCCAGAGAAAAGCGGAAAGTAAGAAATCGAAAGAGGCAGAAAAAATGGAGGGGAGAGCAATACTAATACATCCTGGTAGGCTTCCGGCGCCTCTCGTCAGGTAGCAGCACATCCAGAGCATCATCCACCATCACGACGCCTTCGATAACGCGCTCCTCGTTCACGACGGGGACGGCGAGGAGATTGTATTTCGCCATGATTTCGGCAACGGTGCGTGGGTCAGTATCGGGCTGTACGGTGATAAGATCGGTCTCCATGAGTTCTTGCAAGGGCTGGGCCGGGTCGGCTATCAGTAAATCCCACAGGGAAACGACGCCCAGCAGTGTATAATCTTCTTTTTCCTCATCCGCGATGCAGTACACATAGGCGACACGTACATCCTTCTCGCGAATATTGAAGCGCGCTGCTTCTAATGCATCTCCTGCGCTCTTTGTAGCATCGATCACCACGAAGTCCGTGGTCATGAGGCCACCTGCTGTATCTTCTTCGTATTCGAGCAATTCCTGCACATCCTCAGACTCTTCTGGATTCATCAAGCGCAGGAGTTGCTGCGCACGTTCCTCCGGCAAGCGAGCGAGTAAGTCGGCGGCTTCGTCGGGTTCCATCTCTTCCAGGATATCGGCGGCGCGTTCCGGGTCAATATTTTCAAGGATATGGCTCTGGCGCTCCGTGTCGATTTCTTCCAGGGTGTCGGCGGCGGTTTCGTCGTCCAGTCCCTCCAGCAGGCGCGCCCCTTGTCCAGGGGTGAGTTGATGCACGATATCAGCGATATCTGCCGGATGCAGCTCGGCTAGCTGACCACTCTGTGGGCGTCCAACGCGCGAGGTTGACGATGTAGAGGCCTGGTTTATCGCGCCCGTGTCGGCGCGAGCCTCTTCCTCAACCGGTTGCGCGCTAATCAGTTCAATATGTTCCCAGGGAATGAGCGTGGTGGAGGCACGCTTGCTCCTCGCGCCGAGTAACCAGGATGGTGCGAGACGGCGCACTAACCCTAGCGTGCTGTTATCAATACCCAAAATACGCCAGTCGTCGCTCAAGCAGACATCGTTCACACGCACGGCCTTTTTATGCTCAACATCGATGACCTGTTTATCAAGCACTTCCTGCGCCAGGCTCACTTCATGCGGTTCGGTTGGTCGCGTTGGAAGTTGATCGACCGGTACGTGCAGACGTAAGATGTTGCCATTCCATTCCACATCCTCTATAGGCACATACCACGATTGACCGGCCTGGCCTTCAACTACTAACGTGGGGATGGATGAAGGAGTAGAGAGTGAAGAAATTGCAGGAGTGGATGAGGTAGTGGGCGTGCTAGATCGCGTCCCTACCGGGGTGACGATATCGATGATTTTACCTACTCGCACTCCCTGCGGGTCCTCGACAGGGGTGCCGAGTAGTTGGCTCAGGTACATCATTGCTACTTCTCGATGCGAGAATCCGGCATATCGGATGTATGGTGCATGGAAGCATGTTCAGCAAGCTCCGCCGAAGCTCCTACTACCTGGCGTTCAAATGCCTCGTACGCTGCGCGCTGTTTCTCTTCTTCCCCCTGCAGGCACGCGCCCACAAAATCTCGGAAGAGCGGATGAGGACGAGTAGGACGGCTCTTAAACTCCGGATGGAATTGCGAAGCGACGAACCAGGGATGATGCGCCAGTTCGATGATCTCCACCAGGCTATTATCAGCCGAGCGACCGCTAACCTTCACACCATGCGCCTCCATACGTTTACGATATTCGTTGTTGAATTCATAACGATGACGGTGGCGCTCAAACACGATGGCCTCACCGTAGGCTTCATAGGCCCGAGTGCCAGGGGTCAGGCAACACACCCAGTTCCCCAGACGCATTGTACCACCTTTATCCGCCACTTGCCGCTGGGTAGGCATTAAATCGATGACGGGATAGGGAGTCTGAGGATCAAATTCGGTGCTATTTGCACCGGTCAATCCCAGCACATTGCGGGCAAACTCGATCACCGCGACCTGCAGGCCCAGACAGAGTCCGAGATAGGGCGTACCCGTGCGGCGAGCGAAGTTGGCGGCTTTAATCTTGCCCTCGATACCACGATGACCGAAACCACCGGGTACGACAATGCCTGCAACATCCTCCAGCAATTCCGTATAGCCCTCGCCCATCTTTTCCAGGGCCTCGGAGTTAATCCATTTGATACGCACATCGACACCATGATGCCAACCGGCATGGCGCAAGCTCTCCGCCACGGAGAGGTATGCATCATGCAGTTCGACGTATTTGCCTATCAGCCCGATAACCAGCTCCGGGCGAGGATGCTTGATCCTGGCAACCAGTTCGCGCCATTCCTGCATCTGAGGCTCGTGTTTGGGCAAACTGAGTTCCTGCACAAGGTATTCACCCAGACCCGCCTCTTCCAGGATGAGTGGAACCTCATAGATCGTTTCGGTAGTGAGCAAGGGAACAACGGCGCGTTCTTCGATATTGCAGAAGAGCGCAATTTTCTCGCGCAAGTCGTCGCTCAAGGGATAGTCAGAACGGCATAGGATCACATCGGGTTGAATGTGCTGGGTTGGCTTGGTTTTCAGTTCTTTGGTTGCCATCAGATAGGGCAATAGAGTGACGTGCATATACAGTACATCTCGACGCCCTACATCTTTACGCATCTGGCGAATAGCCTCCAGAAACGGCTCGCCCTCGATATCGCCGACAGTGCCGCCTACTTCGACAATCACGACATCCGCGTCGGATTGACGCGCAACGTTATGGATGCGCTCCTTGATCTCATTGGTGATATGGGGGATCACCTGGATGGTGCCTCCCAGATATTCGCCACGGCGCTCCTTGCCAATAACGGCAGCGTAGACCTGTCCCGTTGTTACATTATTTGCCTGGTATGCTGGCTCGTCGGTAAAACGCTCGTAGTGGCCAAGATCAAGATCGGTTTCCGCTCCATCATCGGTGACAAAGACCTCACCATGCTGATAAGGCGACATCGTACCTGGATCAACATTGATGTAAGGGTCTAACTTCATAAGGGCGACCGAGACTCCGCGATTCTTGAGCAAGCGGCCCAGAGAGGCGACCGTGATACCCTTTCCTACCGAAGATGCCACACCACCCGTAACAAAAATGAATTTGGACATGCTGTCCTCCTGGTCTCTTTTTCCTCTTCTTCCGACTGCCAACGCACTGTGTTCTACACTGCGTGTCAGGCAGTCGGCAAGGTAGTATTCCTCTTCTTCCGACTGCCAACGCACTGCGTGCTAGCCTGCGGCTTAGGCAGTCGGCAAGGTAGTATTCTGATCGGAAACGACACTGCGCGTCAGCACTACGTGACAGCGCCTCGGGTCATCCGGTCGAATCAGCTTGCGCCGCGCTTCGAAAGGACGACGACCTGCGTTTCCGCGGGCAAAGTACTATGTGTAATAACCAACTTTGACTGTGAATTAATCGCCTCGATACCCATCTCACGGCAAAACTTATCCAGTGGATTCGGCGTTTCACCTGATGGATAATGCATAGGAATGACGATGCGGGGTTCAACCTGGCTGATAACCTCGGCGGCCTGCGCTGCATTGAGGACATGTTGTCCACTGATAGGAACTAACAAAACATCAGCATCGGCAACTTCTTCAAGCTGCTCTTCTTGCAGTGTATGGCCGAGGTCTCCCAGGTGACAGATCACAAGGTCATCCATATGAATGACATAAATGGTATTGCGTCCGCGTTCGGCGCCGCGTTTGTTATCATGATAGGAAGCGACGCCTGTTATCAAAACATCACTGATCTCATATTCGCCAGGGCCACGCACCACACGAGGATTACCACCAACGCCTTCGGCAAAATTGTGTCCAGGATGATTATGGCTGATGGTAACGATGGGGGCATTGACCTTGCCCAGCTTGAGAGGTTCCCCTTGCGGGTGTCCTAGCTGAGGAGAAAAGGGATCGGCGATCAGGGTAACGTTCTTGCCACGCAGCATAAAGCACGAGTGGCCAAGCCAGGAAATTTCCATGTAGTTGTAGATTCGCTTTTCTCAATAAAGTCGGGCGGGGACCAACGTCCTCGCCCGACACTTATTATACCATAGGGATAGGTGTTCTACAAGAGGATAGGCAATGATTTTGAGCTCCAGGCGCACCTCTCGCGACCGCCTGGATTACTTACTCCCCAGCATTAGTAACAATTGCCGCCATCACCGCCTCATTGATATGTGGACCGCTGACTGTCATTTCCCCATTGGAGGCCTGTGAAGCGAAGGTGAGTGAGCTATAAGCCACCGTGACCTTTACCTCGCGACCACGCGAACCTACACGCACAGGAGCGGCTTCGACCGCCTTTTTAATACGCTGGGCCAGCAATTCCGCGCCTTGCTGCTCGGCACGAATGACGGCGGTCATGATGCCAGGGCCATTGATCGAGAGTTTGTCCTCTTTGCGAATTTCGTTGCGCAAGATGGGCAAGAGTTTGCGCGCCGCCTCATTCGCCTCGCGATCCTCGCGTTCCCGCTGAACATCATTGTGCTTTGCCCCTTCAAGTAACAGGCGGAACACAATGACACTTTGCGCGTTACAGATACGGCGCATTTTAAACTCGCCTTCCTCTAAATCTTTGGTAGAAGAGACGGCCTGCCAGATGTGGTGCTCGCGTTTGCGCCAGTAGTCGTAGTGGCCCTGCACGCGCGCGTAGCACTCGAGCGTCATCGCAATCAGCGTCCAGATGACCTGTTTGGGCGTACTGAGCGCGAAATGGCGACATGAAATCAACTGGCGGAAAATGGGGCTGACCTTCATAGTCGAAGCTTCGTAATTCTGCTGCTTCAAAACCTTGAGGTGACCGGCATAGATACGGCGGCGCTGCTTGAGAAAATCGCGCACCGTGACGGGGCCTTTGTTATAAACGACGCATGCTGGCTCGTAAATCAACTTGTAGCCAAGCTGTGTGATCAAAGCCTGAATGGAAATTTCATCAACCGCGCTATCGGTGGGAATACCGGAAATGACATTGCGGAAAGCGATCACTTCACCCAGTTTCGGATGCACGCGGGCTACGCGGTCGTGCAAACGCCAGAGCAAATGCACCGCGTGACCCATCATGGTGTCCGGGTCATTGATCGGCACCGGACGCCCACCAACCATGCCAATGGAAAGGCCTTTGAACGGCGAACACAGGTGTTCGATTGCAGAGATCTCTGGAATGATATCCGCACCGATCAGCACAACCACCGGGCTGATAGCCTGTTTCAGAAAAAGATTAATGGCAGAGGCTTTTCCTTCGCGCTTTTCTTGCACACACAGGTGTATACGAGGCTCTTGTAAAGCCATCTCGGCGACGATGGGAACCGTGCGATCAGTACAACCACTGGCGACAACGATCACCTCGTCGATATGGATGGACGGGCCAGTCTGTTCGAGTACCGATTGCAGAGTACGCTCAATATTGGCTTCCTCGTTATATGCCATAATTCCAATACTACACCTGATAACCTCTTCATTTTCCTCTTCCACGACAGGGTCCTTCACCAATTCCGTATGTGGGTCGCTGATAGTATTCGCCGCCATGTAGGGCATCTCCTTTGTGAGATGTATAGGGATAGATAGAATTGATACTTTTGCAGATGCTCAGTATGCGCATCAATCTCAATGAGATAGAGATCAGAGTACCATTGAAATAGTATGGCCTGGATAGATATTTGGTTAAGAAATGGTTATAAATACAAGAATGCAGTTATGAATTTGTCTAGCCTGGTTTATTGACCATACTCCTGCCACGTTTTATACTCTCCTTGCCAGGTACGGGTGGATGCCCATGTTTGCATGTACCCCTGATATCTGAAAAGAACGAGAGATGACAACAATTTCCCCGGAAAGGATGTGTATGCGAATACAGGAACATGTGAAATTATCGGCAATAGGAGCGGCGGCCGCCTGGCCCTGGTTGAAACAAGATGTCTTGATTCCTCTGGTTGCCAGTATTGGGATAGATGTCGATCATTATCTATGGTTCGCGGTAACACACCGCACACTGAGTTTGCGCGCAGCCATGCGCTATTTTGGACAGGCTGATCCACCACAGAGGCCAGCAGCCAAGTTTCTTCATCATCCTATCGTGTTGGGAGCGCTGCTCTTCGTAGCCCTGCGTCTCCGCTCGCGGTTACTTCTACTCATCCTGGCGGGCCTGCTCTTTCATGTCAGCCTGGATTTCATCCACGTCACACAGATGCGCACTTTGAAGCAGTCGCTAAGTGAACGGGCACAGGGTAAATGTTCCGCTTGCGGGAAAGAGGAGCGGGCATTGCAACTGCATACAGTACGCGTTGCCAGCAACCTGCTTGAACGCTACGCGCCGCGCCATTATGTGGTGTTGTGTCCTTCCTGTCACGAACAGGCGCATAGCGCCGCTACCAAAACAGCCATATGACGAACAGGGCTGGGCTTGTCTCCGCCCTGTCGGTATGATATAATCCCTGACTGTACAAGGTAGATGTTACTGTATATTCCCTGCATGCCAGGTGAATTATAGAATCATGGAGGAAGAATTTGGCTTCACAATGGCTTCCAGCAATCCGCATCATTGAAATTATTCTGAGCATAGCTGTTATCTTCTTTATCCTTCTCCAGGTGCGTGGAGCAGGCCTGGGGAGCGCCTTCGGCAGCAGCTCTGGTTCAGTGTTCAAGACACGGCGCGGCGTTGAGCGCCTGGTTTTTAATATCACCATCGTCTTTGTGATCATTTTTGCAGCAGTTGCTCTGCTCGGCACATTGATTCCTCAATAGAGGTGATTCCATATCAGAAGAGTAGGCGTTGAGGTGATGTTATGGACCAGGCATCCTCCCAGCCTCCAGACTTCCCAACAATACGCATATCGGGGTCGCTTGCCAAAGGTCATCTCTTCATGCCTGAGGGGGGGTCCAGGCTACTGGGAAATTATCGCCTGCTTCAACTGATTGCTGAAGGCGGCTTCGCCGAGGTCTATCTCGGCGTGCATATCCACCTCAATACCCTGGCCGCTATCAAGGTCTTACACGCGCAGTTGGACAGCAACGACCTGGAAGAGTTTCGTAAAGAAGCCCGTATTGTGGCGCGCCTGCGGCATCCACATATTGTGAGCATCCACGATTTTGATGTCAAGGACGGGACGCCTTTTCTGGTTATGGATTACGCGCCTAACGGCACTCTGCGCCAGCGTCACCCAAAAGGGCTAGCCCTTCCTCCTACAGTCATCCTTCCCTATATCAAACAAGTCGCCGACGCTCTCCAGTATGCCCACGATCGACGCTTTATCCATCGTGATATCAAGCCGGAAAACATGCTGATTGATGAACAAGGCATGATCCTGTTGAGTGATTTTGGCATTGCCGTTGTGATTAGCACCCACTCGCAATCGGACCGCGAGATCGTTGGCACGATCACCTACATGGCTCCAGAGCAATTGCAGGGGAAACCCGTCATGGCAAGCGATCAATACTCGCTTGCCATCGTGGTCTATGAGTGGCTGAGCGGTGAATGCCCTTACAAGGGATCACTTGGCGAAGTGGCGGCGCAGCATGTCAATATGCCCCCTCCATCGCTCTGCGCGCGCATTCCTCAACTTTCTCCCGCGCTTGAAGCCGTGGTGATGCGCGCTCTGGCCAAAGATCCGGCGCAGCGTTTCCCGTCCGCGCTGGACTTCGCCTACGCTTTTGAAGCCGCTATGCATTCCCAACCACTGCATTTGAACTCATCCGGCACAAACCTCTTGACGCCCACAGGGGAGAATAATCCCTACGCGCCAACCATGCTGGCAAAGCAGCCAGCCGTCAACGCGCTTCCGGTGATTCCCCGCTATAAAGAGCGCAAAGCGGCCATTTCGAGGCGGACCGTTGTGCTGGCAGGACTGGCCGCGCTGGGAGCGGCGGGCGGAACGGCCACCTGGCTTGTTAGCAAATACCGCACTATCCAGAAGTCAGCGCCTACACCCACGATAATTCCGACGATTACTCCTACCCCTATTCCGATAGGTACAACCTTCCATACCTATCGTGGGCATCACGATATTGTCTTAAGTGTCGCAAGTTCTCTGAATGGGCAATACATCGCTTCTGCCTCCAAAGATACCACCGTACAGGTGTGGGATACGGCGACAGGCGGCGTACACGCGGTTGCTTATGTGGGTCATACGGATGCAGTTACCACCGTATCCTGGTCGCCAGATGAACAATACGTGGTCTCAGGCAGCAACGATAAAACCGTCAGGGTCTGGAAGACCGCCGACGCCAGCAATGCATTCACCTACATGAGCCATACTGCCGCGGTCAACGCGGTCGCGTGGTCGCGCGCTGGGACACGCATTGCCTCTGGCAGCGCGGACAAAACGGTGCAGGTATGGACGGCAGCCGATGGCAGCAGCCCTTTCGGCTATCCAGGTCATATGGACGTGGTATGGGCGGTAGCCTGGTCACCCGATAGTATGCGCATTGCATCAGGAAGCGCCGATAAAACGGTGCAGGTATGGAACGCCGCTGACGGCAGCAACCCCATCACGTTTTCACGCCATTCCGACGTGGTGTACGCGGTCGCATGGTCGCCGGATGGAACGTATATCGCTTCTGGCGGCATGGATAAAACGGTGCGAGTATGGAAGCCTGATGTAGCTGGTGGCACTCCCGTCTATACCTATGGAGGACATACCGACGCCATCTATGGTCTGGCCTGGTCACTCGACGGGACGCGCATTGCCTCCGCAAGTAAAGATGGGACGGTACAGGTGTGGGGAGCGACCGACGGTAGCAACCCTTACAGCTACAAGGGTCACGGGGCAGTGGTAGACGCGGTAGCATGGATATCTATCCCAGGGACGCTGGTTGTTTCTGGCTCACAGGATACAACCGTACAAATCTGGCAGGGGGAATAAAAGGAGAGCACCTCTCATGAAAACAATGGCACCCTGGTCTCCCCAACGTCTCTTTACAAGTATCAGCTTACCGGTGCTTCTCGCTCTGCTGCTCGCGGCATGCGGTGGAAGCAGTAACGGGGCGAATGGCACGACTCCGACTCCCCATGGCACATCTACCAACGGGGGGCCGAGCGGCACCGCTACACCCGCCACAACACCGGTAATAGGGCTTGGTTCGCAACCTTGCCCTGCTGCGGTAAAAGACCCGGCACACTGGGATGCGATCATCCCCACGCAATCCGGTGTCTCGAAGGTCGAGGCTGTCGCCTGTGGCAACTTGATTGGTACTCCAACGGTACAAGCCCTGGTCACCGTGCGCTATTCCGCTACAGGCGCGGCCCTGGATGTGTACGTCTACAACAATATTACCAGCCCCAATCCGACGCAGCTTTTCAAATTACAAAACCTCTATAAAGGCGATGCCGCGATTAGTTTACGCAATACCGTCATGACCGCCGAAGTCGATCAAAATTCCAGCATCAACAAGGGCAAGGCTAGTGCCAACCTGACGCTAGACCTGTTCCGCGAGTTCACTACCGCGAGCTTCACTCCCACCTCATTTCCTGGCATTTATCCCGACTTGACACGTTTTCAGGCCGAACGAGACCAGGTGCAGGTCAACATGGGACAAGATGGCTGGAAGCTTTCCCCGACGATGGTAGCTACGCACTTCGCCAGCGAGCCAGCGCTCCTCAATTGGCCGAACGTCATTGCCACCGTTATGAGCGGCGGCGGCTCCGGCGATGCCGAGGCGGTAGTCAGCGTGAAAAACACCGACACGGGCGGCGGCACCCTCATGCTGACAATGCAGCGACTGGAGGGCAATACCAACGGCGGCATTTGGGAAATAATCACAGTAGCAGCCAGTGGCCTGTCGATTACCGCGCCCAAGAATCGCGATATCCTGACCAGCCCGGTGACGGTCAGTGGCACAGGCAATGCCTTTGAGGGCAAAATAGGCACCGTGAAGGTGCTCGATCACACCTACACCGATATCGGCCACGCCGGTGCAACCGGAGCCACCGGAAACGGAAACACCACCTTTTCCGTCAGCGTACCCTACACCTCCACCTTCAAAACAGGCATGCAAGAGGGAATCGTGGTGTTATACCAAACGAATAACGCGGGCAGTACATTCACCGCCGCCATAATGGTCAAGGAGTTGCTGTAAATCATTTCACCGCTACCAGAATATCGCGTTTCTTAATAACCCGATCCACTGTATGCGCAAACTCTGTATACGGTGGATCGTTGCATACACGCAGGTGGGTACATTGTGCGACGCATGCCGCCAGGGCTTCGCGCTCGACGCGCGTGGCATTCCAGGCCAGAACCATCGTGCCGCCCGGCAATAAAAGCCTCTCCCACACCGGAAGCGCCTGAGAGAGCATGCCGGATATCTCGCCGAAATGTTGAATGCCATAGGGCAAATCGGCCACAATCGCATGCATACGCGGGCCACCCGGCACCTCTTGCAAATGCAATTCAGCCTGTGCCGTATCACCATGCGCCAGCACGAGGTGGCGAGTCGCGCCTTTGCGCCCAATTTCGAACTGATAGCGCCGTCCCGCCCGTCGTCCGCGTTCATCCCGCTCCTTAAAGTGAATATGTTCGCTCTCCAGGTATTGCCGGACAAAGAGCGCCGTCGTCTCCACATCCTGTCGTTCGTGTTCAATGCCAAAAGCGTCATAACCAGCCGCGAGCGCGAGAAAGAGTGTCGTTCCCCCACCCGCAAGAGGATCAAGGATACGCAGCCTTCCGGTCGCTTGCTCACGAAACGCGCCCGCGAAGACAGCAACATTGAGCAGAACACGTGTGAAGATTTCGTTGGTTTTGCCCTTATAACGCCGAATCTCTGCCATCTCTACAGGCACAAATGGCTGAAAGGTTGCATCAAGGGGCCGCAAGAAAGGACCTTGCAAGTCCCCAATTTGCTCAAAATATTCATATGCCTCGCTGGTCGCTCCCAGGCGCCCCAACACATCGAGCAGGTTGGGGCAGCCAGCATCTTCGAGCATGACCAGGAGATAGCTTTGCCCAGCAAGCGCTATAGGCTCAACGCGCTGGATCGCGGGAGCTAAAGGGCTGGCAAGCAGTTCAGGCCTGGCCAACCGTTCAGTCATATTGGCGTATTGCGTGCTGCGTTGCGGCGTGATTTTTAGCGCGAGTTTCATAGAATACGAGTATCCACTAAATAAGGCTCTATCGCAACATCAAGCTGCGATGTTGAATATTGCATCACAGGATACTGCATGTGATACAGCTAGTCAACAATCGTGGCTACACCCCTTCCCACTTATCCTCTTGCGCACTACAATGATATAGGATCATAGAAAAGCAGGCCAGGCACTACAGGAGAGAATAAAAACATGCACATTGTGACAATTGATGAAATGCGCGAGCTAGAAGCCAGGGCAGACCGGGAATATGGTTTGACTTCGCAAATCCTCATGGAGAACGCGGGGAAGAGCGCGGCGGAACTACTGGTACAACATATCCGCCGCCAGCGTTCCGTCAATGATACCGAGTTCTTGATACTGGTCGGTCCCGGCAACAATGGTGGGGATGGGCTGGTCATGGGACGTTACCTGCAAAAATGGGGAGGGCTGGTCAATCTCTATCGCTGGAAAGAGCAACGGCTGACGATTGCGGGGCAGGATGTTCCTGAGCAGGAAACGGCAGCACAGCTCGAAGAGGTCTTTCAGCGCACCGGATATGTGCTTGACGCCCTGTTAGGTACCGGGCGTTCGCGTCCACTGCCCGATAGCATGCGCAGCCTGCTTGCAAGGACGCGGCAGGAGCGGGAGAAACGCGACACGCTGCGCATCGTCGCGGTTGACCTGCCAACGGGCTTAAACGCGGACACCGGAGAAGTTGATCCAGGCACGATTCCCGCCGATATCACGATCACGCTGGCCTGCCCGAAACAGGGGGTTTTCTTCTTTCCTGGGCGTAGTTACATAGGGGAACTGTATGTAGGTGACATCGGCCTCCCAGCCGAACTGGAACAGCACCTGCAGAAGGAAATGCTGACAGCCAAAATGGTGCAGCATATCCTGCCGCCGCGTCCACTGGATAGCAATAAGGGGACTTTTGGGAAAGTCATGTTGTTTTGCGGCTCCCCGCCCTATCCAGGTTCGGCATTCCTGGCCGGAAGCGCTGCCGGACGCATAGGCGCGGGACTCGTCACACTGGCCGTCACAGAGCGCATGCATCCCATCTATGCCAGTGCGATGCACGAGGTGACATTTGTACTGCTCCCCGATGAACAGGTAGAGAGCTTCCAACAATCGTCCGCGCTGATCGACCACCTGGAAGGGTACCGGGCCCTGCTCATGGGACCCGGCCTCGGTCAATCTCCCCAAACACTCGAAGTCATCCTCCAGGTATTGGAGCATCTACGTTCCTTACCAGAGGAAGAACGACCGCATCTCGTGATTGACGCGGATGGACTCAACAATCTCTCAGCCTTAGAACGCTGGTGGACATTGCTTCCCACGGGCACAGTAATTACGCCGCACCCCGGCGAAATGGGGCGTCTCTGCGGCGGTTTAAAGGTATCCGGTGGCAACCTGGACCGCCTGGAACTGGCGCAGCGCAAGGCCAGCGAATGGCAGGTCATACTTGTACTCAAAGGCGCCTGCACAATTATCACCGAGCCAGCCGGGCGCACTCGCATCAACTGGCTGGCTAACCCCGCACTGGCGACAGCAGGCACCGGAGATGTTCTGGCCGGTATGGTCGCGGGCCTGCTCGCGCAAAAAGTCCCACCCTTTGATGCCGCCAGCGCAGCCGTCTACCTTCACACTGCAGCCGCCGAGTTAGTGAGCGCCGAAATTGGTCACGCGGGTCTGCTCGCCCCCGATTTATTGCCAAAGATTCCCCGCGCCATCCTCAAATGTAATTCGTAGGGACAAGGGGTGGAGCGGGAATGAAAAAGAACACCACGCAAACGAAATCCGAGATTTATCCAGGAATGAAGAAAAACACCACGCACGCCATTATATACACCGCAACGAGTTGTATTCCGGCCAACCATGTAGTCTCTCCATCCAGGCTGAGGAGGGCGAAGAGGATGGTCGCCAGTCCTAACACAACCAATTCCAGGGGTTGAAAGACCAGGTTGAGCGGCGTGGCATAGAACAGGCTCACCAGCACCAGGAGCGGCGCGACGAAGGTGGCGACTTGAATCGATGAACCGGCTGCAATGGCCATACTGAGGTCAATGCGATCCCTGAGCGCGATATATACGGCGCTTGAATGTTCGGCAGCATTGCCCACAATAGGGATGATAACCAGGCCAATGAAGATGGGAGACCAGCCCAGCAGCCTGGTGACGGGCACAATCGCGCCTACTAACAATTCGCTATTCAAGGCAGTGCCGATGGTCGCGACCAGCAATAATACAGCCGCCAGCCAGGGTTTAGGTGGATTCCTCTCATCCAGCCTATGGGGATCAACACCGCCGGTCACCGCTTCCACCTCTACTTCCCCCTGCTCCTCGGCAAGAGCAGCCTGGTGACGTTTAGGGCTGCGGCGTTCAGCGCGCACGTGAAAGACATGCAGGGCAAGGTACATGCCATAGACCAGCAGCAGGATCACCGAGACCGCTATGCTGATCGACTGCACACGTCCAGAGTCACGGATGATCAGGGAACCGGTTGCGGGAATGAGCAGGCCAGCTACCGCCAGCACCATCATGGCCGAATATTGCCCGGCATCGCGCGCATTGAAGTATTGTTTGCCCCAGCGCCATCCTCCAAGCGCCAGCGAACTGCCCAATACAAGCAGTGCGTTGCTGATGATCGAACCGGTAATCGAGGCCTTGACCACTGAGATCAGTCCCTGTTGCAGGGCAAAGATGCCGATGATAATTTCGGGAGCATTGCCAAAGGTGGCGTTCAGCAGCCCACCGGCAATGGGACCAACGTAATATTCCAGGTCTTCGGTGGCACGCCCGATTAGTCCTGCCAGGGGAATCAGGGCGATAGCTGAACAAATAAAAATGGCCATCTCTTGCTGTTGTCCCCACACCAGTTGGATGATGGGAGCAATGACGGCCAGTATAAGTAGATAGTACAGCCAACGAGGCATAGCATCCCTTTCCAGGGGAACCGCAAGGGCGCGCCTAAGATCACGCCGTGCCAGATCAGCCCCTGCCGGAGCATAGCATCCGACCGCAAGGGTCATTTGCCTGTCATGGATAGCAAGCGGTATAGCATCCTTTTCCAGGGCGACCGCAAGGGTACGCCCCTACAATATACGGACAAATCAGGCAGCAGACGCATTCGTATATTGTAGGGGCGCACCCTTGCGGTCGCCCTGGCTCCGGCGCGGGCGCGATAAATCGGGCCCCTACACGCCTGTAACGCTCTCTTCTACAGCAGCCTCATTTGCGGCTTCGTCAATAACGTTGACGGTGATTTTTGGCTCAAGCCTGGACGCGACTTTGACAGGAACCATGAACGTGCCAACCGATCGAATGGGATTGGGTAGTTCAATCAAACGCCTGTCAATAGTGATCCCCTCGATATTGCGCAGACCTTCCGCGATATCCTGGCTGGTGATGGAGCCATAGAGTCGGCCCTGTTTACCAACGCGCGCCTTAAAGGTCAAGGTAACGTTGCTCAGCCGCTCGGCCTGTTGTCGATTACTGTCTACTTGCTTCTCCAGCTTGCGCTTTTCGGCGGTGATACGCTGCTGGTGATTTGCTAAAAGGCCGGGAGTTGCGCCGGCAGCGAGTCGGCGCGGCAACAGATAATTGCGAGCGTAGCCATTCGCTACCTCCTTCAGATCACCAGCCTTGCCAAGATTATCAACATCTTGTAAGAGTATTACTTTCATTCAAACCTCTTCGCTATGAGGGGAAGCAGATTTACTTAGGCGGGCGCAATGAATTGCGCCCCTACAACTTCCACCTGGTCTCGTTAATGCGAAAGCTAGTATACACCTTGTGTGAAATGAACGCAAGGTTTTTTCGGAACATACCCATTGCGCCCCTGGGAGTCCTCCCCTATAATTAAGGTAATAGAATGCTGCTTTGATAAAGGATTTTTGTATGGATATTGAGGGAACATATACACTACAGGCCGCGCCGGAAGAGGTCTGGCAATGTTTGATGGATCAGCAGACGCTGCGGCATAATGTCCCAGGCCTGGAACGCCTGGAGACGGTCGGCAAACAGACTTACGCTTTCACCCTGCACATCAAGCATGCCCCACTGCGTGGCGTCTATTCAGGACATGTCGTTGTCGACGAACTGCGCTATCCCACCTCGTATCGCATGACGCTTGAGGGCGAAGGGCAACAGAGCCACCTCCAGGGAATATGGGAAATTCATCTCGGTACACACAATGACAATACGGTAGTAGCTTATTCGGGGACGTTGAACCCTGGGAAACCTGGGGCATTTCTTCCCCCAGCCCTGGTTAAGGGGACGGTCAAGATACTGATTCAACAGTTTTTCACCTCGCTGGCCGAACAGTTACGCGCCACCTCTTACGAGCATGACATACCAGCAGAAGAGCAAGATGGAGTATCGATGTCCCCAGCATTCTCAAATGGGCGTGTTCCCATTGAATCCTACTCCTCAGCTCCAACACGACTACATACCCTGGTGCACCAGCTGGGTCTGGGAGATAATGATCCCCTGCAGGAGGAGCAGTGGGTCGCGCGTCTGAAACGTGTCGGGGCTTTTTCGGCGCTCCTACTGCTGGTCTGGATCGGTACGAGGCTGCCGCGAAGGCTCTTCCCCCATCATTGAACGCAGGCGCGCTTTCCAATCATTGTCGTCCGCGCTGCCAGCATCGCCTGTTTCGCCAACAGTCCAACTCCGCGAGCCATCAGCGCTTTTCGCCGGAGCGAGTAGCCCCGGCCCTGTAATATCCTTCTGGACATTGGAGCGGAGCGCAGTCGAAGCAGCTTTTCGCACATCGTGTACCGGGTCTTGCAGCAAGGGATATATCTTCTCTTTGCTGTGTTCAGCATCCAGGCGAATAAGCGCGCGGATAGCGGCGGCGCGCTCATCCGAAGTACGCGCCTGCAACAGCGGCTCAATATCGGGCGTCAACTGCGTCAATGCAAGATCAGCAATCAGGCGCAACAGGCGACTACGCTGCATAGGATAGATAAGGGTAGTCAGCGCGTTCCGGCAATCGTTCACCACCTGTTGCCTGCTGAGAATAACTCCCTGCTCTATAGCCTCAGCAATCGCCACATCGGGCGGTACAGGCGAGATGCCCCGCAGGAATGGCTCAATCCAGGAGGCGACTGGCGTCTGCAAATTGGCGCTGTCATGCAGGTTCAGCGCCCAGGGGAAGTATTCGAAGAGCCAGTAGTACAGCGCCAGGGTCATTTCTGCATCGCGAGCAGCATACGCTACCATGGCCGGAGGTAAGGGGCGGCGCGTCCAATCCGTGCGCTGTAAACTTTTATCCAGGCGAACTTGAAAGGCGCGCAGCAGCATAGCCGCCAATGACGACTCGTGCTGACCAAAAATTGAGCGGCTGGCGGCCTCCAGATCAAAATAATGCGCCACAAAAAGCTCGCGTTCGGCCATCACGCGCAAGTCCGCCCCGGCCCCATGCAAGAGAATACTGATCTCAGGATTGCCTACCACAGCAGCCAGAGGCGATAGATCACGCAGGCGCAGCGCATCGACGACAAAGCACCGCCCATCAATGGCCAGTTGCAGCAGCGCGAGACGATGCGTTGAGGTCGGCATCTCCCCTTGAGCGCGTATAAGCGCGCGCACCTGGGTAAACTCGGCGTCGATAGCGATAACAGGAGCGTGCCCCAATACGTTAGCAGCATGTTGTAATTGTTCTGGACGGTCAACCCAGACGCGCTCACCTCTCACTGGAGGCGAGCCATACGGTGGACTTTCACCCAGGTAACCCGGTAATACCTTATCCCACTCTTCTGCTGATTCAGGTTCTTGTCTACGTTCGTTTTCGCTCAAGCATATACCTTATCGAGACTGAATAATGCCTAATGGTCCGTATTCCGACTGCCAACGCACTACGTGCTACACTGCGTGTCAGGCAGTCGGATAAGTAGTTTATTTGCAGCAACTATAGCAGATTTTGAGACAAACGTACAGAGAAAAAAGGTATGAAAATCAGGGCTATTCAAAAGATAACAACTTCCAGGGCCTACCCTTGCGATCACCCTGGTGCTATGCTACACTGAAACAGCAAAATCGCAGCAATCACTGAAAGAAGAAGGCTCTTATTATGGCAAATAACGTACCAATTACAGTTGCATACGGGGATGGCATCGGGCCGGAGATCATGGAGGCCACCCTGCGTATTATCAAGGCAGCC
>VBFM01000090.1:6212-10977 GCA_005882595.1 Chloroflexota bacterium | reverse complement strand
AAACGGGGGATTTGCGGCGTCGGGCGGTTCGTCGACCATTCTGCTGAGTCCTGACGGGAGCCTGCTCTACGTAACACAACCCGCATCGGGCCAGGTGACTGCTCTGGCCGCCAAAACGGGGCAGATGATCTGCACTTTCACCTTCCCTGGACATCCTGCTCTGCTGGCAATGAACATTGATAGGACGGTTCTGTACGCCGCGGGTGTTCACGAAACGACCATCGTTGCCCTTGATGCACAAACTTGCGCGCGCCAGCGCTCCTTCCAGACTACCCAGCCGATCACCTGGCTTGCTACAGCGGGAATCACTACCGGCACTGCTCTTTCCACACAACTTTGGGTCGCGGGGACGACCGCGGTGAGCATCCTGGACGAGCAGGGACAGGTACTTGACAGCATTCCAATCGCAGGTGGACCGCGCTTTGTCTGTCTGCCAAATGAATTGACCGCCTACATTGCTACTGGTCAGGGCAGCGTTGTCGCAGTCGATATGGTGACCCACCAGGTTTTTGCATCCTTGCTCACGGGAGGGACATTTGGTTCGATGGACTATGATGCTGTTACCGGAGACATCTATGTGCCAGATGCGCAGCATGACCAGGTAGATGTGCTCTCTCCGGTATTGTCCGGGTCTCCACTGATGCCGCAAGAGCCGCAGCGCATTCTTCGTGTGAGTGGCTCACCGCGTGCGATAGCCATCACCAACGATGGGCAATTCGGCTTTGTAGCGCTTCGTGAAGGCAGGGTGGATATGCTCGATATTCCTGGGCGGCGCATCGTCAAAACGCTTCTGGTTGGTGGTGAACCTTCTTTCATCATTACAGGCCCCTATCCTCCCTCAGATGTGCCGACTCCAAAGCTTCCAGCTGCAGCGCAGCCAAACATTCCCCTATTGGCCCTCGCCGCGGCGCTGCTTCTAGCAGTACTCCTCGGCGCATGCTGGTTCATCTGGAGATATCGAAAAAGGAGAGGTTCGTTAAAGTTTGATTTCTGGTAATAATTCACACACCCTGATGTCAGTACATTTATCCATTGACAAATGTAAACTTATCTTTAATAATTAGGAAGGTTTTATTGTCATCCTTTCTCCTCTATCATGCGTTGCTGTAGGGCGGTTCTTCATATTCAACCGGAAACGTCGTTTCGCGGCTTATCCGGCTGATTAGGAGCGAGTTTGTTCCAACTTTCCCTATAGTGGTACAGAAAGGCGCAAGTTAGCATGAGTACAAATCCAGGTCGTTTTGACAGATATGAATTGCAGGAATTGCTGGGACAGGGGGGATTGGCTGAGGTCTGGAAGGCCTTTGATATGCAGGCGCGCCGCTATGTGGCCATCAAGTTCTTTCGCACCAATCCACAAGCAGACCCAGATTTTGGAATGCGCTTCCAGCGTGAAGCGCAAACTATCGCCTCCTTGCGCCATCCGAATATTGTGCAGTACTACGATTTCTCCATTGCGCAGCCCTCTGGAACGAAGAACATTACCGCCTACATAGTAATGGATTATGTGGATGGAGGGACCCTGGCAGACTATATTGGTAATACTTCCCGCCTGGGAAAGTTTCCTCCTCCCGCCGATATCGTGCGCATCTTTCTCTCTATTGGTATGGCTGTTGAGTATGCTCACCAGCGTGGTATAGTACACGGTCAGCTCAAGCCAGCTAATGTGTTGCTCGATAAACGTAACACCTCGCGCAACACAGTGGGTGAGCCTGTTATCACCGACTTCGGTATGGTTAAGCTGTTAGGGGTACCCGCGGGTAACACGAGTGGTTGGTTTGGCACACCGGTCTACACTTCGCCGGAGCAGGTGATGGGTTCTCCTGCTGATGCCCGCAGCGACATTTACTCCCTCGGCATCATGCTCTACGAAATGTGCGCAGGTACGCCGCCATTCCCCGGGCACAACCCGGCGACGATCATGATGCAGCATATCAATACTGCGCCGACTTCACCTGCGTTGATCAATACAGGTCTATCTCCGGCGCTTACAACGATCATCATGCGCTGTATCGCTAAAGACCCGGCGGCGCGCTTCCCCAACGCCTCCTCTCTGATCGCAGCTCTCACACAGTATATTGAACAGGAGGAGAAAGCGGGCGCGCTAAATCGGGCCCCTACAGATATGCCTATTCCCATGAACTCAGGTCAGTGGGATTACCAGTCTCAATCTACAGACCTGCCGACCATGCTTAGTATGAGAGGGTCTTCTTCGTTGCCAGGAATACTCACGAACCAGGGGGGGAGCAACCCTACGCCCGTACCCTATATGACGCCCTCCCTTCCCTTTGCTGGATCATCACAACCTTTTGCAGCTGTTCTGTCTGGCGGGCCCATTACTCCTATGCCAACATCTACATTCGCGCCAGGGCAATCAGCGCAAAGTCTCCCTGGTATATCCCTTCCGCAGCCACCTGCGGCTCCTCCATTCCATAAACCCAGGAGACGGGGTTTATGGATAGCCCTGACCGCGCTGCTGATCCTGGTGGTCATTGGAGGGGGCCTGGGCGCCTACTTCGCCTTTTTCCCGAAGAGCGCCCCTCCTACGCCTACGACATCATCGATAGTAGGGCATGCCTACTTTGCCAGCAGCGGGCTGTTGAGCTCAAATTTACAGAGCAATGCTGGCATCACCGACCAGATACAGGTCGTGTTGAACAACATTGCCCCTCCCCAGGCGGGCATGCAGCTCTACGCGTGGCTTTTGAACCCTAAAAGCCAGGTCTGGAATCCCATCTACCTGGGCGCATTAACCATCAATAATAGCACGGCAACCTTAACGTATCAGGACCCGCAGCACAATAACCTGCTCAAAAGCAACAGTCGCTTCCTGATCACCGAAGAAAGTGCAGCTTCGGCACCTCTTGCCCCCTCCCTGAATCCGAGTGCCTGGCGCTACTATGCCGAGTTCTCTGAAAAGAGGCCCAACCCGGCAGACCCGAAGTCCTACAGTCTGTATGACCATATTCGTCATCTGCTGGCCGACGATCCCAAAGTCCTTGCGGCAGGGCTGTCAGGGGGATTAGATATCTGGCTCTATCGAAATACGGAAAAGATTCTGGAATGGGCAGGCAGCGCCAGAGACGCGCAGAAATCCGGGGGTTTTGATTTCATACGCCGCCAGCTTACACGCATCATCTACTACCTCGACGGGACAACGTATACTCAACTGGCGCAAGACCTCCCTGGTCAATCCCTCCCGACGGGCATCGATCCAAATATCGCGAAAATCGGGTTGCTGACCTTTAATACAGCCCAGCAGGACCCTCCTGGGTACCTGTATCATATTGGCACAAAGCACTTGCATGAGATCGTGCAGCTTCCAGACACGAATGCTGATCAGAGGGCACTCGCTATTCAGATCAACCAGGAGATCAACGTGGTGAACACCTGGTTCGAGATGATACGTACGGATGTCCTGCAACTCTATGCGATGCCGAGGGCGCAGTTGTTAGGCAACGATGGTCGCAAGCTGCTGGACACGGTAGCCACGCTGGCGAACACGGCTTTTGTGGGCCAGATCGACCAGCAAGGTCAGGTGACGCCTGGTGTAATACAGATCCATTATGCCATCCAGCAACTGGCAACGTTTGATATCCGGGCATGTACAGCAAGCAACCCTTGCTCCGTCCAGTGACAGCAGTCGTAGGGACAAGGGGCGGAGGAGCGGATGGGCGGGGGCCTTGTGCTTGTCCCCCTGGGGATCGAGCAGGCAAGCAGGGACGGACAAGCACAAGGCCCCCACGTCCGCTCCACAGCGCCCCTTGTCCCTACAACAATAATAAAAAGAGGAGATGGCAATGAGCACAGAACCAGTTCGGCGGCTTGGGAAATACGAGTTACAGGAACGCCTGGGACATGGTGGCATGGCGGAGGTCTGGAAAGCGCTGGATACGCAATTGCAACGCCATGTGGCTATCAAGCTGCTGCATGCTAATCTACAGGCAGACCCGAATTTTGTGACGCGCTTCCAGCATGAAGCGCAAGTCATTGCATCCCTGCGCCATCCCAACATTGTGCAGATTCATGATTTCCAGGTATCCCAACCTCCTGAGTCAAACACTCCTACCGCCTACATGGTGATGTCTTACATCGAGGGGCAAACGCTCGCCAACTACATCTCCAATACCTCTGCTCGGGGAAGAATTCCAGCGCCTGTCGAGATCGTCAATCTCTTTACGTCGATCAGTCTTGCCGTTGATTATGCCCACCAGAAAGGGATGATTCACCGGGATATCAAACCGGCGAATATCTTGCTGGACAAGCATAATACCGCGCGCAATCCAATGGGGGAGCCTATTCTCACCGACTTTGGGCTTGCTAAACTGCTGGGAGTATCGGCCGGTACCCTGACAGCTACTTCGCTGGGCACACCCCTATATACTTCACCTGAGCAGGCCCAGGGCTATGCTGGCAACGAGCGGAGCGACCTGTATTCGCTTGGAATCATTCTCTACGAAATGGTCACAGGCGCACCACCTTTCCGGGGCGAAAGTCCAATGGCAGTACTGGCACAGCACCTCAATGTTGCGCCAACATCTCCTGCTATCCTCAATCCGAATATCCCGCCAGCACTGACGATGGTTATTCTGACGGCTCTTGCCAAAGACCCGAACGCGCGTTTTGCCCGCGCTACTACCATGGCTGCCGCTATTGCCGAGGCACTCAATGTCCCACCCCCTGAGAGCCTTGGCCAGCCTGCATACCCACAGGACGCGCGCCTGATGCCCACCTACTTTACCAGCAAGCAGGGCGACAGCGAAGG
>VBFM01000090.1:1406-6183 GCA_005882595.1 Chloroflexota bacterium | reverse complement strand
CATGCCAGCTGTATCTGCAGCCAGTAGCAGTCCCGGAACCATATTGCCTGGTAATGTAACGCCGCAACATGCTACGCCGGCTTCCTGGCAACCGTTCTCGGTATCGGTGTCCGGCGGAGGAGTGGCAGGATCGGGAGGATCGGCGGGAACAATGCAAGCGCCAGTTGCCCCGGTACCTCCTTCACCGGCAAGTCCATCTGCACCCCCCTCGTTGCCACCAGGGAGACGAAGGAGACAATGGAGAGGCCTGTACACGGCCCTGATTGCTCTCGTTATTCTCGTGTTGCTGGGGTCTGGACTGGGCGCATACTTTGCGTTTTTTTCCAAGAGTAGCCCGCCCGCTCCCATTCCTGGGGGACAGGCTTTCTTCTTGAGCAGTGGGCAATTCAATACCGGCACTGCTCAAGGCATCGGCGATCAGCTGGACATTTCACTGCAACATGTCCCTGATGCTCAACCAGGCAAAAGTTATTATGCCTGGTTACTGGGTGATAGGCAGCCGCATATAGAAACGCAGCCACTGCAACCCCAGGCGCTGTTTACGCTGCCGCTCTTGCTTGGGAAATTATCCGTGAACAATGGGAACGTGAGTTTCTTTTACAAAGGAACGGCGCAGCACGATAATCTGATCTCAGTAACAAGCCGCATGCTGATTACCGAGGAGGATACTAATGGAACGCCGCGCGGCCCAGCCGCTGACCGCAGCGCCTGGCTCTATTACGCGGAGATTCCGCAAACGTCATATGGAAATCCTGCATTAAGCGCGCTCGATCACATCCGTCACCTCTTTTATAAGGAAACGAGGTTGGGCGTGTTGGGGCTGCCCGGTGGATTAGACGTCTGGCTCTTCAGAAACACAGAAAAAGTGCTGGAATGGTCCATCAGCGCACGAGATGATTATCATCCACAGGTCACAGACCCGACGGTCATTCATAACCTGTTTCTCAGTATCCTGGACTACCTGGATGGAGCCCCAAATGTGCAGGTGGACGTGCCTGGTGGTAGTCCCGTGGCTGCCGACACTACTATTTCCAGAGTAGCGCTGCTTTCGGTAGCCCCTGCACAGGTGAACCTGACAGATCTCGCCAATAATCCCCCCGGCTACCTGCAACATATCGCTCTCCACCTGAATGGCGTGGTGCAGGCCCCGGATGCGACGCCGCACATGCGGACGCTGGCCACCCAGATCATCGAGGCGCTCAATAACGCGAAAATGTGGTTACAACAGGTGAGAGCAGACGCTCAACAGCTTGTCAAAATGGACAAGTTTCAATTGGCGCAAAGCTCAACGCAAACGCTGCTCGATAACATGCTGGCGAATGCCACCTACGCCTATATCGGTCAGCTTGATCCAAAGACTAACCAGGTTTTGCACGGCGTTCTCCAGGTTCATTATGATGTAGCCGGGCTTGCGACATTGACCATCTCACCGAATCTGCCGCAGAATATCTAAAAGGGGATTAACGATCTGTATGGAGCTAGAACGGCTTGGTAAATATGAACTGCTGGAGCGTCTGGGGCAAGGGGGCATGGGCGAAGTCTGGAAAGGTCGTGACACGCAATTACGACGCTACGTGGCAATAAAGCTCCTTCACGCTGATCTACAGGCCAATCCTGATTTTGTCACGCATTTTATGCGCGAGGCTCAGTTCGTCGCATCCCTGCGCCATCCCAATATTGTGCCCGTCCACGATTTCCAACTCTCGAGCACGGAAGGATCAAAGGCGAAGGCGTATATGGTGATGGACTACGTTGAGGGTGGAACTCTGGCCGACTACATTCGCAACACCGTGCGCAAAGGTCTCTTCCCTCCGGCTGCCGATATTGTTTACCTCTTTACAGCAACTGGCCTTGCCCTGGACTATGCTCATCAGAAAGGCATGATCCATCGCGACATCAAACCAGCTAACATCCTGCTGGACAAGCCAGGTATAGGCAAGGCCATAGGTGAGCCATTTCTCACCGACTTTGGTATTGCCAGATTGCAGGGAACAAGCACTTCAACGGTGACTCGCGCTTTGATCGGGACGCCTCTCTACATCTCACCAGAGCAGGCGGAGGATCACGCAGTTGACGAGCATTCCGATCTCTATTCACTTGGTATCGTGCTGTACGAAATCGTGACCGGCATCACGCCGTTTCGCGGCGATAATCCAATCGCTATCATGATGCAGCATCTGCATGAAAAGCCGACACCGCCTGCCCTCATCAATCCGCATATCTCGCCTGCGCTCTCGGCGGTTGTACTGCGGAGCATCGCCAAAGACCCGAAAGAGCGTTTCCCTACCGCCGCTGCTATGAGTGAGGCGCTGGCCCAGGCGCTCAATGTAGCAGTTCCTACGAAGCTCAATCGGACCGGGAGCATAAACGGGCAACCTGATTATAATCCCCTCCAGCCGACCGGGCCGGTGCCCGGCATGACGCCTCATCCTCCTGTTCTTACGGCTTCACCGCCCGCCACGTTCACACCAGCTTCACCGGGCATTTACGGCTCCTATGGCGATCGCTCGCCGCAATCACCACTATTACCGTTGCCACAGGAGCAACAAGCGCAACCTGCACAGCCTGCACGACACCCACTGCCTCCACATTTCCGGCGCAAATGGTTGCTTGTCGCTGCAATAGCCTGTATTCTACTTGGGGTGGTGGGTATAAGCACATTCCCTCTGCTTTTCCCTAAGAACGTCACCACTACACCCACAACAAGCGCTGTAGTTGGGCACATTGTCTTTCACAGTAGCCCGAACGCTCCCAGCAACACCTTCGATCAATTGCAGATTGATCTTGAAGGTATCCCTGCTGCGCCTAACAGTACAGCCTATTACGCCTGGTTAGGAAATTCCAACAACGAGGTAGCAGCATTCCCACACTGGCAAGTACAGGTCTCAAACGGCGCCGTCCATGGGCTTTACTCCAGCAGTCCGCAACACACCGACTTGCTAGCCCACAGCGATTGGTTTCTAGTCACGGCAGAGCCTGCAAACAGCACGCCGGTCATCCCTTTTCCTGACCCCAGCAAGCACTTCTATTACGCCCTTATCTCACACACAGCCTCCTCATCTCCCACCTTCGAAGTCAGGCAATGCCCAGGGAGTAATACGGTGAGTCCGTGCAGGTAGGGCCGCCTTGACATATCATCGACCCCCGTCTGCTCGAGCAACTTGGCCACCAGCGCTGTCCAGCCTGTTTGATGGCTCGCACCAACGCCCCTGCCCGTGTCACCGTGGAAGTATTCGTAGAACAGCGGGTAATCGCGCCAGTGCAGGTCGCTCTGGAAGGTCTCGTTCGAGCCGAAGACCGGGCGGCGTCCGTCCTGCCCACGCAGGAAAATGTAGGTCAGCCGACAGGAAAGGTGATGAGAGGTATTTATGGAATTATTCCGTATTTGCTCTGTTCGCGCATCGTCTAAAACAAAGGGGGTCGCTTCACGAAGCGGCCCCCTTTGCAGTTCATTTGACGTGATCGTTTACTCCTGCAAAGTGCATGGATTGTGCGAGAGTATCTGGCGGAAGTCCTCGATGAGCGTCATAGGATGTCCGCCAAGCCCAGTGTAGGTCAGAACGAGTAACTGGCCGTACTGGTTGTTCTGGCCGAAGTCGTTCGTACTCCCTGGGATATGGTTGCCGATCCGCCAGATGCACTCGTTATCTTCACTGCCGGTGCTGAAGAAAGGATAGAAGACCGCAGCAGAGCCATCATCGGTTAAGGGAATCAATGTGCAGTCAACACCAGTAGAACGGTTGCAGGGCGGTGTTGACGTTATCTCGATGCGAGGTAGGTCCGCTTCGAAAGCCATGCGGCTGTAGTTCACATCGTAATTCGCTCCGGTCAGAGGGCTGGTGTATTGGATCGGAGTTGGATGCAGCTGGGTGTTGCCATCGGGCCACAGCGGCTGATACGAGGTGCCATCAAAGCCGGGATCGTTGGTTCCTGCGCACCCAGAAACTGGGATCAGCAGCGATACCGATGCCGGCTGGCAGAACGTGTCATCCGCATCGGCTTTCTCCTGGTCGCCAGGGATCCCCTCTTTGCCATTGCAGGTGGCGGTGCTGGAAGCGATTGAGGTGCAGTAGTCCCAGTGGCCGATCTCATCGGAGAAGGCGATGTTGTACGAATGCGCCGCCCAGGTCACGCGTGTCTTCTCTGACGAGGTGCTGTACATCGGATGGAAGTTGTAGGGAATGTTCATACATTCTGTGCCGGTTGGCGCGAACTCCACCTGGCCGAAGCCGTTGGCGGCGCTGGATGTCATCGAGCCACTCTGGCCGGTTGTCAGGTCATTGATGCCGATTTGCAAGCCGTTGGGCGTGTCGTGCATCGTCACGGCCAGCTCGTCGCCGGAGTTCATGAAGAGGTCGGCCGATGGGTTGGGCGTGAAGGTGTGGATGGTCGCATTGACCGGATTGGGTGGCGAATTCGGTTGTGGATGGCCGCTCTTCGTGATGAAGGCGAAGTTGACATACTCTGGAGAGCCAAGTACGTTGTTCACGCATGTAGGATTCTGCTGGGTCCCGTTAATTGGGTCCTGCGCCAGGCTGTCGATGTTCAGCGCGGCACACCATGCCTTGGCGTCGCAGCTAACCCCGGCAGGCCACGATACCCAACCGGGGGGATAAAACTGCATCTCCATAAAAGCCGTCCCCGGGTGCTTTGAGAGCGGGTGCTGAGCATCCTGGCCATCAAAGATGTTGCTATCGCTATCGGGTGTGCAGCTGCTAACCTGCAAAGGATAGGACTCCGTCGCGCACATGGCCATGCCGAACCAGAATGTCGCGTT
>VBFM01000090.1:584-1399 GCA_005882595.1 Chloroflexota bacterium | reverse complement strand
ACTGTGCAGGGCGCGGAACATTTCCTGGCCCTGGCATTGGGTCGGTGGGGAGCTTGAAGCCATAGGTCATCTGATTTCCCGAACCCGGGCGATTCGAGTAGAACAAAGTGGATGGCTCGTCGTGCCCGACATAGTTGCCTTCTCCAAAAACCTCCTCCGAGTCTTGTACTTCTGTACAGGACGAGCTCTGAGCACAATTGAGGGTCTTGTGGGTCGAGGCGGCTGGTGCGGCGTGAGCGGTGGAGGACTGCGAACTGGTCACAGCCACAGGCAAAGCAATTGCCGCCGTCGCAATCAACGATATCAGAAGACTAAAGAACCGAGACCTAAACCTGGACCTGCTTGGTGCTTTCATAAAGTTGTCTCCTTAACTGAGAGGCATGCGAAAATACCTACAAAACAGTAAGAGGTCGCCATTGAACCAATTGCTGGGTCACCGATCAGTAAAAGGCAAAATTGGAATTTGACCGAAGTCAGGGGCACCACTTCTATTTTAACCATAAACTGTACATTTGTACAGTGTAAGAATGAAGGAGTGAAGGAGATAGGAATAGGCAAGAGAAGTAAAGTGAAGAAGAGGAGCTTCGCATTCTCAATTGGCCGAAAGTTGAAGAGGCAAACACTATTGCACGTTCAACCACACGTCTCCGGCAACAGTAGCACGTGTGACATGAATATCCCAGCAGCCTGGCACGGGAAAATTGAAGCCGGTTCCCCACTCGTCGCCCGGGCGATCCCAGTTAGAACCACTATGCTCATCTGGACCCCAGATTGGCGTAGCCTTTCGCCCAGCTGAACTATAGGCAGTAAAGTGT
>VBFM01000090.1:0-415 GCA_005882595.1 Chloroflexota bacterium | reverse complement strand
CCTGGTGTACCGTTGGAGAGGGTGCCGGCACTGTTTGAGTGGCTGTGGTCGAAGATGGTTGGGGAGAAGAGGAACACGCGGCCAGCATACCAGCAAGGAGGATGCAAATGAGCCCTATGAGGGGACGCGCTGTGTTTCCATACGAAAACATGCTCACATATTCCTTTCGTGCCACATGAGCTTACAGGTTACAATCATATCTCGCTTAAGATATTACCTCCAGTACCTGAAATGAGCCTGAAAGAGAGGAGGGTTAATAGATATAAGCCCATAACGTAGCTGGACACTATTCCATGTAAGGCTGCACAATCCTTAACACATCGTCTACGGAGAAAGGCTTGGGCATGATGGTATCCACAAAGTTAATGAGGGAGGAGTCTTCGGTTAATTTGTCCTTGGCCGACATCAGGACAAT
>VBFM01000089.1:0-4721 GCA_005882595.1 Chloroflexota bacterium | reverse complement strand
GATCTGTGGAGGACTCACTGGCACTGTCGTATTGTCATCAAGCGTATTGGCCATCTCATCCTCCGTATGGTGCGACAGGGCAAAGGCACGTAATGCCTCACCTTGCCCCATAATGATAGCTTCACGTGCGGCACGTGCGATAGCAGTACCGGAGGCAAATTGTTCCAGGCAGCCAATATTCCCACATGCGCAGCGTTCTCCTTGCCAGTCGATGGTCATATGCCCTAGTTCTGCGGCGGTACCCGAGATCCCTCGCCAAATCTTGCCGCCGATGATGATTCCTCCTCCAATACCTGTGCTGACAGTCATGTATACCAATGCTTCGCATCCACGACCCGCACCAAACAGGTATTCGGCCAGGGCCGCAGCACTCGCATCATTCTCAAGGAAGATCGGCACACCGAACTGCTCATAGAAGAGGTCACGTAAGGGAACATTCTTCCAGCCGGGTAAGGTGGGAGGAGCAAGGACTACTCCTGTATAAGGATTGACCGGTCCGGGTGCACCAATTCCTATGCCTTCAATGTCATTGAGTGTGATATGTGCTCCGTCGAGTGCCTGCTGCACCGCTTCAAAGAGACGTGGAATGACACGATCTGGCGAAGGATACTCTCCAGTAAGGAAACTTACGCGAGAAAGAAGCGAGGAACCTTGCAGTACTGCTGCACGAATTTGCGTCCCTCCCAGGTCTACGCCGACCACCAATGGAAGGCTCTGAGAGAGCGTGGGCCAATTGCCAGGTCCAGTACCTACATTCTCTGCATTCATGTCTCGTTTCTCCACGACGTGCCTTCCTTCACATATGAGAGGCACCTATCGATGCATTGAGCAAGATTCTCATCCGTATTCACCACCAACTTTGGCTCGTCGATCGGTTCAAAATGCGCTTTGATCTCACGATAGAGCGCATAATCTCTGTTTTCTGCCAGGTGCCTTTCCTTGCCAGATGTCGCTTTCGCTAGCCGCTGACGTGCTGTTTCATCTGAACAGACACATTCAATGATCCGCAGTGGCGTTTGCAGTTCCTCTGCCACCTGTTTGAGGGCCATCACTTGATAGTGACGAGAAAATGTTCTGCCATCAAGGATCACCGCCTGCTGAGGCTCCTTTCGTAGCACATAGGCGCTGACCTGGAACATGATGGACATACAAAAGTCATCTTGTTCTGTCGTATATTCGACCCAGGCTGGGGAAAAGAGTGCCGCCCGAATGACGTCCTTGTCCAATACGATGGCTGAAAGTGCATTGGCTATGTGATGTGTGAGCGTACTTTTTCCCGTTCCGGGCAGCCCCGTCATCGCAATTAACATGAGGGATCCCTTCTAAACTTCCTGGCCCGTAGTCGGAGCGGGGAATGCATGCAACCACTGAAACGTCTGGGCAAGATGATCGCTCTTGAACACAAGTGATCCTGGGACAACAAGGTCGGCACCTGCCTTGCGTAGTAAGGGGACGGTCTGCTCACGAATCCCCCCATCTACCTCGATTTTCACCCGCCCCTCATAGCCATGGTCGTGTATCATTTGTCTCACGGTTTGCTCACGCATATACGTGCTGGGATCAAGCGCCTGACCTTTGACTCCTAGCTGCGTCCCCATCAGAAGGATCAGCCGAACCTCACCTAAATAAGGCACGATGACTTCTGGTGGGGTCTCCAATTGCAACGCTAAACCAGAGACAAGACCGTATCGATGAATCTGCTCAATCGCCGTGGAAGCCTCTGCTCCATTCTCATAATGCACGGTTATGAGATTTGCTCCAGCCTCGGCAAAAGCATTGATAAGCATTGTAGGATGCTCTGTCATCAAGTGAATGTGAAATGGCACGTTAGTCCAGGGTCGAAGCGCCGCAGTCAGGGCTGGAAAGAAGAGTAATTCTGGTACAAAATACCCATCTGCAACATCCATATGAAAGAGATCAGCGTATGGTTCCATACGTTTGATCTCCGCACCAAGAGCAGCGAGGTCAGCAGACCAGAGCGACACATCAGCGAGAAGATGATCAGGCCATGATGTCCAAAAATTCATATGCCTTCCCTGTATTAGCGATCATTATCCTGATGATCGGAAGAGGGGAGGGTCGATCCATTCACGATTTCGATCTGATCTTGCCCCCCATAGATATTCCACCACGGCTGTGCACCCTGCTGCAATACCTCGTTAAGAGCCTCTATGTTTTGTACTCCTTGTTTTCCTAACCACGTTCGCAACGCATCTTTCCCTCCTTCTATGTATGCGGCCAAGCCTCCTTGCCATGTAGCCCGACCACAGAGCACACCCGAATAGGGAACATGGGCCTCATTTGCCAGTTCTAGCGATGCACGGAATACCGACTCGCTCACCCCCGCACTTAGATAGATGAAAGGGACACGCGCTTCCTGTCCGACTTCATGGAAATGCTGCAGGGCCTCTTCACGGTCATAGGCGTAGGGTCCCTCGTACTGACTGTCCATTCCCGCGACAAAACGCATTGTGACAGGAATCTCCAGCTTGAGAACATCAACGCCATAACGAGCTTGAGAAAATTCCTGTGTGATCTTTTTGACCTTTCCTGGCTTGACGCGCGCAAACTCGAGGCTCTTCTCATCTGGAATGCGATCACTATAGCTGACAACCTCGAAGAAGAAGGGGATATCACATGCCTGGCACTCAGCGCCCACTCGTTCCGCAAAGGCCTGCTTCTCGTTGTTCACCGACTGTTCATCATCAGGATCGTAGTACATGACGACTTTGACGGCGTCGGCTCCAGCTTCAGTAATCCGTCTTACGGACCATCCTGGTAGTAATGAAGGTTGGCGTCCTATTCCATAACCAGATGTCTCGTACGCGAGGAGTAATCCGCGCCCCTGAGCACGATGGCTCGCTGCTTCTAACCCGTATTGCGGATCGAGTAAGATCGAACTGGCATAAGGGGTGAGCATTTCCGTGACCAGAAGCTTGAACTCCACAAATTCAGCAGTACTGATAGCTCTTTGAGCAAGAGAGGAAAGTGCCTTTTGCAATGAACCGCGTTGGTCCATTGCCAGTGCGGCAATGATACCATGCTCATCAGCTAATGCGGTGAGCCGTGCATATTTCCCTGCACTGATGGACTTCTTACGAGATGATTGGTTCGACATGTTCTTGGTACCTTCTTTCGATGAAACAAGACAAATGAAGATGGTGGTCGCTCGCTCTTTCTCTCATGGGAGGCGATAGATGCCTCCCATGAGGGGAGCTTCGGCAATTGTCATCCGCGCCACCCACCCCTCTCTAATTATCCCTCAACAAATTGCACTACATGCGAGGTATATCTCCTATTCAGCGACTTTGGTGAAACGATAGATACGAGGATCAAGGAACTGGTCAAACTCATCATAGCTTGGACTCGAAAATTCGGAGACGATGGCCCCTTCGTCAGCCGATTGGAACCAGTGCCAGGTGTTTGGTGGAATCGTGTACTGGTTACCAGGATGCAGTTCGATCTCGTGAAAGACCGAGTAGTATGGCTCACTACCTTGCGGTATATGCGCCTGGATCTCCTGACTCGTCTCGCCCTCTGTGTAGAGCCAGACCTTGCCCCAACGGCAGCGAAAGGTCTCTTGCTTGCCTGGATTAGTCTCGCTGAGCGGCGGATGGCGATGCTGTGCGCAAGTCTGACGGGGTATCATCACAAGCTCTTTAGCGCAGTACCGATCGTTGTTGATATATATGACAAGTTGCAGACCTGTACGTTCCAATTCGCTCAAGCCAAAGTCGACCACCTCGATCTGCGTCTGTTCTTGCGGTGTCAACACAATACCAGCCTGAGCCAATGCCTGAGTCACGCGCTCTTGCATCTGTCGCACCTGACTGTGCGTTAGCATAACCGATACCTCCTAATTAGGCACAAAATGATTTCAAGAGGGAAATCACAAGGGTCTCACTACCTCCTCAGATTGCTGTCTACACTAACTGATATCCTTTTCGCTTTCGTCGTGTGTCGTAATACGCACCTCTTCTGGCGCGTCATGTAACTGTTTGATCTCTCGAGTGTATTCAGCACCAACCATCAAACTCACCACTTCGTTGTCAGTGCTATCGCTGATCTTGACTTCACCTGCTTTGCTTCCACGTCGCATGACGATCGCACGGTCCGCTACAGCAAAGACATCCTGCATATTGTGACTAATCAGGATGACTGGAACACCTTGGTTGCGTAAGGCGCGTATCAGTTCCAGCACTTTGAGTTGCTCTGGGACACCCAGGGCGGCGGTTGGCTCGTCCATGATCATTAAACGGGCTTTCCAGTACACAGCACGAGCAATGGAAACCGCCTGGCGTTGACCACCAGAGAGTTGGCGGATAGGACTACGCAACTCAGGAATGCGGATATCAAGCTGATCGAGGACCTGTCTTGACTCGCGAAGCATATAGGAGCGAGAAAGTACTCTCAGTATGCCGAGTTGATGGCGCATTCTCTCACGGCCCAGGAAGATGTTTGCACTGGCATCGAGATTTTCGCACAGAGCCAGATCCTGGTAGATGGTTTCTATCCCACGCCGCCGTGCTTCCAGCGGCGTAGCGAACGATACCGCTTGACCATCGACAAGAATCTGACCGCCGTCGGGTTTATAGGCGCCAGAGATCATCTTGATGAGCGTTGACTTTCCCGCACCGTTGTCTCCGAGGAGACCTACCACTTCGCCGGGGTAAATGTCCAGGCTGACATGATCTACCGCGACCAGACCCCCGAAGCGTTTA
>VBFM01000088.1:0-4655 GCA_005882595.1 Chloroflexota bacterium | reverse complement strand
ATAATTCCCAAACTGCTGACCGACACGATCTGCCATACTCCACCTCCCTGGAGGAGGATAATGTGAGGTTAATCAGTGAGTCGATATATCATGAGTGCGTTGTTCAAATGAACACAATTCTCCAGATTGAGGTGTTCCTATTCACGATTGCTATCTGCACTTACTATACTCTACTGCAAGCAGAACTTCAATCCCCACATTCACGTCAGGCATATGCATCCACATGATATACTATGACATATGAGCGCACGTTTCAGCTACCTGAGCCAACTGGAATGCAGCCGCTGTCACCGTCAATACGACGCCGACCAGTTGCATAACGCGAGCCCGTGTTGCGTCCGACCGCTGCTGGCAATGTACGATCTTACCTCGCTGGCGCGTGACCTGGCGCCTGGCGAAATCGCAGGCCGCGAGGCAACAATGTGGCGCTATCATGAACTGCTGCCGGTGCGGGAAGCGCGCTCTGTGCTGACGCTGGGAGAGGGGATGACGCCCCTCTTAGCCGCGCCTCGCCTGGCGCCGGTAGGACTGGAGCGACGAGCGAGGCTGCTGGTTAAGGATGAGGGGCAAAACCCGACGGGCAGTTTTAAGGCAAGAGGCATGGCAGCGGCGCTTTCGCGGGCGGTTGAACTGGGAGCGCGTGGTGTGGTAACGCCTACTGCCGGTAATGCGGGAGCTGCGATGGCGGCATATGCTGCGCGCGCGGGTATACCCGCTTACGTGTCTGCTCCCAAAGACGCGCCCGAATCGTGTATATTACAGGCTCGTTGCTATGGTGCTGAGGTGGATCTTATTGCTGGCCTCATTAGCGACGCGGGGCACCTGGCTGCCGATGTTGCGTGCCAGCGCGGCTGGTTCAACGTGGCGACGCTGCGAGAGCCATATCGCGCCGAGGGGAAGAAAACGATGGGCTTAGAGCTGGCCGAACAGCTTGGCTGGCGTTTGCCCGGTGCGATTATCTACCCTGCCGGGGGCGGCACAGGTATTGTTGGTATGTGGAAAGCCTTCGCGGAACTGCGCGAACTGGGCTGGCTGCAGGACGGGCAACTTCCCAAAATGATTATTGTGCAGGCCGAAGGATGCGCTCCACTGGTAAGAGCGTTGCATGAAGGTAAAGATGAAGCCGAGGCGTGGCCCAGTTCGGATGCGCGAACTATAGCAAATGGTTTGCGCGTCCCATCGGCTATTGGCGATCGGCTGATTCTCCAGGCCGTGCGCGAAAGTGGGGGGATCGGGCTTACCGTCAGCGATGATGAGATGCTGGTCATGACCCGCTATGCTGCCCAACGCGAGGGCATGCTCATTGCGCTTGAGGCTGCCGCGACCATTGCAGCTTATCACAAGCTGCTAGCAACGCATATTTTGTTGCCTGAAACAGAAACCGTCCTGTTTTTTACAGGCAGCGGCTTGCCAGATGTAGGAAGATTTGTATAAATGTTGACTGGACCACAGTAATTTGTGTCGAAATATGTTATGCTACGAACGTTAAAAGGCAAATGCATTATATGTTATTCTACTGCTCTGAAAGAAAAAAGATAAGGTAAATGTAACCAATGGACACCTCTATCCGTCTCTACAACTCGAACAGTAGATTGCGCTCGACGCTGGGTACTGAAACGCGGAGCTATTCTACCAGCCCTTTACAGGAGGAAGAGGATAGAAGCGTAGAGGTATCAGGTGACGAAGAAGAACGAGTGACCGACTCGATCTCTTCGCAATCGATAAGTGTGCTGGAAGAACCGGCACAACGGGTAGATGTAGCAGACTTTGAAGCGATTTTTCAGCGTTTTCAAGGGCCTATCACCAATTTCATCTACCACTTGATTGGCAATCGTGAACAAGCCTATGATCTTGCGCAGGATGTTTTCGTCAAGGCGTACAAGGCGCTGCTCGGAGGCACGGTCGTACAACCAGGAGCATTATCGGCCTGGCTGTACCGCATCGCATCGAATACGACGACCGATACACTACGCAGGCGACGTTTAATTTCCTGGTTGCCCCTTTCATTGTTTAATGAAGATCGCGGCATCGGCGCAGGGGTCATTTCCGACTCAGGCGGCGCGGCATCGGAGAACTTCAATTCAAACAATGACGATGGCGAGGGGCGCGGCGTTAGCTCTTTCCATGAGCGCGGGGGCTATGACGGCGGGCGTTTTGAAAATCGCGTAGCTGACCGCGAAATCGTTGAGCGTATCTTAAAGCAGTTGCCGCCCAAGTACGCGGTCTGCTTATGGCTCTACGAAAACGATGGACACTCTTGTGCAGAGATTGCAGGCATGCTGAACATCAGCGCATCGGCTGTCAAAATGCGCTTAATGCGCGCACGCGAACGGTTTATTACTTTATATCAACAAGAAGTGGGTGACCAGTGAATTGTGAGCAGGCCCGGACGATGTTGTCTGTCTACCGCGAATTGAAAGACGGAGAGTTTGATACCACTGAACTGGATGTTCACCTGGAACGGTGCGCGTCCTGTCGGCAAGCGTTGGCTCGCGATACATTCGTCGGCGACCAACTACGCGCCCTACCGGTAATTGAACCACCGCCCGATATGCATGCGAAATTGATGCGCGCATTAGCCAGCGAACACCTGCAATTTATGCAGAAAGCCGCGCCGGGAACTGTATCTACTCCTGAGTTTCTCAAGCCTTATCTCCACGAACACGCTCAATCCACCCATCAATCCAATCTCTTCAGCGCATTCTCTACGGCTGAGACGGGGCCGCTACCGCTTATTCACGCGAAACGCAAGGGGCGCCCCCGTTCACATATGAGCAATTTTGTGGTACTTGGCCTGGCAGCGATGTTTTTGATGGTGCTGATGATGGGCGGATTGATCTCATTGTTGCTTCTGGCTCAGGGAAGCGCAAGAGGGGTAGCACACATAGCTACGAGTGGCGGCGCCTCTATTAACCACCCGATAGAAATACAGCAAACCTTCTACAAAACCACTACCTCCTATCAACATGTGGGAAGTGCGGTGGCCGATCGCGACAACATCTATTATTCCGCCTATGGAGATGGAACTGATTCTTCCTGGATGTTACTGCAACTTAATCGTGCAACCGAGACCAGCACACCGTTGCTGAATACGCCCAGCAATGGGCCGCTGGTGATCCTGGGCAGTTCGCCAGCATGGATCGTATGGTTACAATACGATAACCCGATCGTGCAGCCGTATAGGAATCTTCCCAACGTTCCCCAGCACTTGGATGTGGCATCCTGGAGTGTGCGCTATCTTTCATTGACGCAATTGGCCACTACAGGAACGCCAGCCAGGCCGACAATTTTGCTCAAAGGGACTTTCGACCCATCGACGGCTCCGTACTGGGTACATGCACCCATTCAGGGCGTATGGTTTACGCACAATATGCTGCTGCTGGCTATGCTTGATAAGAGTGGCATTGGGCGCCTGTTCGCCTATCAATTGGACCTGGTAGGTAAACCCGTCGCTACCCAGGTTGCGACGGCAGACACGGGTCATATCTTTACATCACCGACTGCAAATAGCGATGGCTCTCAGTTATTCTGGGGTGATGAGTGGATGTCAGATACAGGATTTCTGAACAGTAATATCTGGACGCAACAGGAGACCAATGCCTCCAATGCCCTGTACCCCACACATGGACGCTGGGCTGGGCACCCGGCGAAGATTACGCAGCAGGAGCTATTCCGCTCCGATGGTATGTCTTTCCGCCCACAAATCGCTGATGATACCTTATTCTGGCTCAGCACGGCCACTACATCCACTTCAGCAAATGGAACCCCCACCACGAGTGGCTCGCCGGGGGTTTCCACACCGCAGCCCAGCACGTCCATCATTCCTCGCACAGATACTGGCATTTACGCACCACCTCTGGATGCGACCGTGCGTGGCCAGGTGTTCATGCAGCCGCTGTACAGTGATACGCTCACACCACCGGTATCTTTGAATAACAATGGCTTGGCGTTCTCGCTGCAGGTCGGGACAGACTTCGCGCTGTGGCAGGGCGACAAGGGGTACGAAATGTACGATGTTCCATCCCAGGTTGATGTAAGCGTTGGACATATTCTGGACAATGCCACATTCCTGGCAGTCAATGGCAACGCAGCAGCCTGGGTCGTGAACAATGCCAGCAGCAATACGAAGCCCAGCGCCAGTGTACTTCCTACTGCGAGTGTGTTCGCTTTTAACTGGCCGAAGTAGAGAAAATGCCTTACACACTGCCTACCGCGCTTTTTCGATTCACTATGGAGGCAGATCAGCCGTGCTAATCAGCAAATGGTTGCACCGTGATCTTCCTGGATTGGCTCGTAAGAGAATACCTGTGTGAAGGCAAAGGGGAGGCGATCATCGCGCTCCAACATAATCCGGCAGCTACGAATTGCCCGTAACTTCGCCATCGCCTTCTAATGATTCTTTGCTCAACTCGACGATGTCCATTCCCAACTTTTGCACTAGCGTCGGGTCGAGACTAACGAGGTGCTCCTTTATCTCCAAATGCTGCTCTTCGATGCGTTTGACGAGTTGGAGCAATACCGTGTCCTGGTGGTCCAGGTGATCCATGAGGTTGCGGACTTCTTCTTCCCCCTTGCAGTTAATGAGGTAGTCGTTCTGAGCGGTGAGGCGATCTTTATCCGACTGGCGATTCTGGCTCATCATAATCAGAGGTGTA
>VBFM01000087.1:11317-12431 GCA_005882595.1 Chloroflexota bacterium | reverse complement strand
CGAGAACCGCGCAACCATGGCAGAAGCAGTAGAGGGCCGCTTCAAAATCCTGTTCATCGCGCCCGAACGCCTGGATAACGCCGACTGGCAGAGCAGCGTCCCGCGCATGCGTATCAGCATGATCGTGATCGACGAGGCCCATTGCATATCGACCTGGGGTCACGACTTCCGCCCACACTATCAACGCATCGTGCGCTTACTGACCGCGCTTCCCAAGAATATCCCCGTGCTGGCGCTGACCGCCACGGCCAACCAGCGCGTCGAACAGGACGTGCTCGGTCAAATTGGCGTGGGGACTCAGGTGATTCGCGGGACGATGTGGCGACCAAATCTGTATTTGAATGTGGTAGAGCTGCATGGCGATCGCGATAAACTTGCCTACGTGGCAGAATTTCTCCCATATTTGCCCGGAACCGGCATCATTTATACCGCGACGAAACATAATGCAGAAATGGTAGCGATGTTTTTGCAACAGCAGGGTGTACAGGCTGAATATTATCATGCTGGACGCGAAGGGCAAGATATCGAGCAGAAATTCATGGCAAGTAACTACAAAGCGATATGTTCTACCAATGCACTTGGTATGGGGATTGATAAGCCCGATATACGTTTCGTCATTCATTACCAGACTCCTGCATCTCCTATTCATTACTACCAGGAAATTGGCAGGGCCGGACGTGATGGGAAAGTCTCATGGTGTGTGCTGCTTTATGCTGCTGCCGATCTTACCATTCAGGAGTACTTTATTCGTTCCGCCAAACCCGAGGCGAAGTGCTATGATTTTGTCATGTCTCTCCTGCAAGTACTTCCGCAGGGGTTACATGATCTCATGCGGCTAACAGGATATACACAATCCGTAATTGAGCACATCCTGTTCGATTTGCAAGAGCAACAACTGATTGAACGCAATACAAAAGATCATACATACGCAACAGTTCCGAGTCTGGGGAAAGTAGACTTTAGCGCCTATGACATGGTGCGTGAGCAAAAACAACGCGAGCTCAAGGATATGCAGGAATATGCGCGGTTCCGGGCCTGCTACATGGAGTATCTGACCACCTATCTGGGAGATGCGACGGGTTATGCCTGTAGAACCTGTGGTAACTGCCGCTCA
>VBFM01000087.1:7834-11307 GCA_005882595.1 Chloroflexota bacterium | reverse complement strand
ATCCAGAAAGAATATATGCGGCAGCAGCGCGTTTTCTGGAGGAAGAATACCTGCCGCGTATCGAAAAGCGTGGCACGAAGAGGCGTCCAGAGCATGAGGATGGCTGGTCATTGTCGTATCATGCTACTACCCGTGTCGGTAAGCTGGTGCGTGCCAGCAAGTATGAGGATGCAGGTCCGTTTCCGCCTGGCCTGGTCGCGCGGGCTGTCGAGGTCATACGCAGCCGCTATCCCGTTGCCGAAATCAATGCTATAGTGAGTGTGCCGCCGACGAAAAGCGGCACGCTGGTAGAGATGTTCGCGCGCCAGGTCGCTGAACAACTGGCGGTGGAGTATGTACCGGTGATTGCCAAAGTACGTCAAACATATGAGCAGAAAAGTTTATCAAACTGGGTACAGAAGAAAGAAAACGTCAAAGCAGCCTTTGTTGTGAATTCTCCTGAACGGGTTGCTGGACGCACCTTCCTGCTGATCGACGATATTTATGATTCTGGCTATATGCTGCGCGAGGTAGGGCAAACATTGATGCAGGCGGGCGCGCAGGCCGTTTACCCGTTTACTATTACACGAACCGCTCATTCTGATGATCAATAGAAGAACAGTAAGGGAAAGAGATATGGAAAGAGACTTACAAGAACAGGCATGCTGGCTACTGCTGGTATTCGAGAGCGGTCTACCTACCCGCGTGGTCAATAACATACTTGTGGCATGGTGCCATCAAAATCAGCGACCCTTACAGGAGTTCTTCGCCGCCAGCCCTCAAGAATGGAGCGATGCCTGCCAGCTCAAAGCGGATAGCATCCAGAAACTTGAACAGGCCCGGGAGAAACTGGTCGGGCAGGCTTTTCTAGTAGAACAGTTAGCTCACAACCATATTCACCTGTTGACGGTACTCGATGCCGACTATCCGAAGCTGCTCAGAACATCGCTCAAGCGCGAACAGACACCGCCGGTACTTTTCTACGCTGGAGATTTGCGCATTCTTGAACGTAAAACCATCGCCATCATTGGTTCGCGCAAGGCCGGGGAAGAGAGCCTTGCCTTTACCCGCGCTGTATCGAGCTACCTGGCAGAACACGGGGCGAACGTCATCAGCGGCAATGCGCGCGGTGTGGATCGTACTGCTTACGAAGGCGCAACCAGCACCGAGGGATGCACAACAGTCGTGTTGCCGCATGGTATACGCAAACTCAGTGGTGTGCAGATGCGAGCTCTGCTCCCGAAAATCGAAGCGGGCAACGTCCTCTTAATGAGCCAGTTTCACCCGGATGCCCAGTGGGTTGTCAGTCGCGCAATGGAACGCAACAAGGTAGTGACGGGCCTGGCACAAATCGTGATTGTCGCCGAATCAGATATCCAGGGCGGAACATGGGAAGGCGCAAACGGCGCGCTAAAGCAGCATCGGCCATTGTATGTGCGCCAGTCGGATGGAACTAGCTCCCTGCCCGGCAATAAAGCGTTGATAGAGCTGGGAGGACAGCCAGTAGCGTGGCCTGTAGAAAATGTGGCGGAGGTTCTGGCTCCTTTGCTAGAGGAAAGTGCTGTATTGCAGCAGCAAAAGCAGGAGGCGTCGCCTCGTCCAGATCAGCTTTCACTGTTTGCTGTCTCAAATGAAGCGTGAAATTGCCTATGACCACCATCGACCACCGGGGCCGCGACCTCGTCATCATCCCCGGCGAGGAACAACTGCAACTTCCAACGCCGGAACTGTTGCGTACCCTTTTTGGACCGCATCTGCCCGCCAATATCCGCGCAGCAATGGGACGCGATAAACGGCACCACTTTTTACGTACTCAGCCCATCAATTTCCCGGCAGTGAAGAAAGCTCTTCAGGCTCAGAAAACCCCATTTACCGTTGCCTTCCAGGAACGGCCCGCCTTGCCATGCGAGACCGCTTTGAATGTAGAGCCGCGTCCATATCAAAATGAAGCGCTTACGAACTGGCTGGCAGAAGGCAGCGCGGGTGTAGTCGTCTTGCCAACCGGCGCGGGGAAAACGCTCGTCGCAGCTATGGCTATACATGAAACGCGCCTGTGGACGCTGGCAGTCGTACCGACACTCGATCTCCTGGGGCAATGGCGCACCGCCCTGGCTAATGCGCTCTCATTGAGCGCCGATGACATTGGCGTATTCGGCGGTGGCGAGAAAGAGATGAAGCCGATCACCATCATCACCTATGACTCGGCGGCCCTCTATCCACGCGAACTGAAACGCTTTGGATTGCTCATCTTTGATGAATGCCATCACCTGCCAGCGCCGACCTATCGCCTGATCGCTGAAAGCGCGTTCACGCCCCTGCGCCTGGGGTTAAGCGCAACACCAGAACGCGGCGATATGGCGCACCTCGACCTGGACCAACTGATCGGGCCAGAGGTCTACCGGCGTTCGCCCGCGGAACTGACCGAGGGGCAATACCTGGCGCAGTATTCAGAAGTGCGCATCGATATCTCCCTGTCTGCTGAGGATGAGGTCCGTTACGCTGAACAGCGGCGCATCTATCGCTCGTTCTTGCAGCGTCGACACATCATCATACACTCGCCTGAAGAATTTCAGCAGAAGGTCATCTTCATGAGTGCGCGCGATCCCCAGGCACGGGAGGCTATGCTGGCGTGGCGCGAAGCGCGCAATATCGCCATGAATGCGCCGCCCAAATATGCCGAGATCGAACGCCTGCTGCGCCTCCATGCCAGCGACCAGGTGCTCCTGTTTTCAGAGTATAACCCGGTGGTCGACGAGATCAGCCGCCGTTTTTGCCTGCCCAGCATAACCTACAAAACGCCTACCGAGGAACGTCGCGCCATCCTCGAACGCTTCCGTTCAGGCCAGTACAGCAAACTGGTCACGGGTCGCGTCCTGAACGAGGGGGTCGATGTGCCTGATTGCCGCGTCGCCATCATCGTCAGCGGCAACAGCACCAAGCGCGAATACATTCAACGCCTGGGCCGCGTATTCGTTACGAGCGGGACGACCGAGGAGGATATGGCTAAACGCAGGAAATAAACTGCAAGGAAGACACTGCGGGTCAGGCAATAGACATCAACCGAAGCCGGAAAGCCAGGCAGGAGGCCGGGCGATCCGTAGGGGCGAGGGTGGACGATGCGGGGTGGTGTGGGCCTTTATGGTCGCCCGCGGGGTGGGGTGCGGTCGTGTTCCCGCAAGATGTGAGCACGATGAACAGGACGCGGGCGACCATAAAGGCCCTCCCTTCCGCTCCCCACCGCTCTCGCCCCTACGGATGTTGATGGGCTTGGTGTTAGGTTGATGCCTATTGGAAGACACTGTATATCAGGCAGGAGGCTAGGAGGATGCTGTAAAAGGTGCTACATCAAAAGCTGCCAGGAACTGGATATTGTAATGAATCTGTACGACGCCGTCGTGTAGCTGGTTTGTTGTTGGATCAAGTTGTCCAATATACGCGTACCTGGCCTGGGTCTCCATTTCATCCAGGATGGATAAAGCGCCAGGGCTGGTCAA
>VBFM01000087.1:519-7798 GCA_005882595.1 Chloroflexota bacterium | reverse complement strand
AGGCTTCCACTTCATTGAGTGCATTATTGATGGTTACGGCCAGTTTGTGTTGATGCGCTGTGGCATCAGGTGATTGAGTGATCGCTCTTAAATGCTTGCTGACGTGAAACAGGTACTCGGGAGGATTCTGGTTCAGTGCATCAAACTCAAGCAGGGCTACAAGTGCAATCTTGGGGTTGACCAGGATAGGTGTGCCTGCAGGCACATCCTGTTGGACGTAGGCAAGGCCATCCAGGTAATCCAGGATACGAACAACCTGGTTGTGTATGCTTATTGTCTCATTCCGCTCCCATGAGTCCCTTGCACTACCCGCCCATTCCAGAACCTTCTCAGTATTTCTAAAAAGCCAGATATCCAGGCCACCAGGTAATCCTACTTTGTGCAGGGTTAGATCTTCGGCAAGTAAATGCCGCAGGTGGTTAAGCACACTATAATGATCAACCGTGTCCAGAGGATCAGGCTTTTGGGGAAGTGCAGCATAGTAACGCCAGGCCTTCTGGTCAAGAGAAGGGCTGCCGGGCGCGATGTTCGCAGATTTGTATAGTTCTGGTCACCCTGGTAGAAAAAATGCGCGTTCCCATTTACGACGGCGAGTTTTGTGATAAAAATCGGAGTTCCCTCGCTCTGAGCGCTGTCGCTGAGCAACCACGCGTAGTAACTTTTACCGGCAGCTGGAGTGGAGAGATTGTGGAGATCAATTACCAGTTGGTCGTTGATCCCCTGACTGCTTTGTTCAGAGATCTGTCCACTGCTGATGAAGTAGACATGCCCGCCAACCTGTGCCGCTGTCGGCGTCATGCGAGCGCCAGATGTGAACCAGTAGACAGAGCCTAGAATTGAGCCGAGTAGCACCAGAATCAACAGAGATACCAGCCCAATAAACAAACCCCTGCGCGATCTTTTGACAGTCGGACGAGGTGGCGCCGGTGCGGGGACTGGAGTTACTGCGCCTGGAAGTTGGGGATGCGATGGCACCGGTGTGGGCGGCCCCGCGTCAACTTCGAAAGGTCCAGAATTTACGAAAGAAGTCTTGCCTGGATCGCTCATAGGATCTATCGGGATACCATGATCACTGATGGGGAGTTGCGCGGACGGCGGAGTAGAGAGCGCCAGGGCCTGTTGCGGTGGTGAACCGATAGCCGCTATCCCAGGTGATGAAGGTGAGGCAAGAAAGTCTGCTTGCTCATATCCTTGATTGCGTACCCGGGAGATACCGGATTATCAGCTATCGACATGTCGAACGCATCAGCCAGAGCCGCAACCATAGCTGCGGTGCTGCTAAAGCGCATAGTAGGGTCTTTAGCAAGGCAGCGTATAATCACTGCTGAAAGTGGCGGTAGAATGTCGGGATTAATCAAGCTGGGTGCAGGGGGCGGGCTGGTGATGTGCTGCATCATAATAGCTGTGATGCTCTCACCTCGGAACGGCGGAACTCCTGTACAAACCTCAAACAGAACGACACCCAGCGAATAAATGTCACTACGTTCGTTGCCGATCTTTCCGCTCGCCTGCTCTGGAGAGAGGTATAGTGGTGTTCCAAGCCCTGTACTACTAAGGGTGGCTCCGGTTGCTCCCATCAGTTTGGCAATACCGAAGTCGCTGAGGATGGGTTCACCCATGGTTGTGTTCGTATCGCGTTTATCAAGTAAGATGTTGCCTGGTTTGATGTCGCGGTGGATCATACCTTTCTGATGGGCGTAGTCGATGGCGCGGCCGATAGCTGCAAAAAGGTAGTAGATATCACGTTCAGGGGGAAACTTTCCAATACGAGAGGTTTTGCGAATGTAGTTCGCGAGCGTTGGCCCTTCAATATAGTCCATCACCATATAGGCAATGGTACTGCTCGTTTCAGGTGGCCGCGAGATCTGAAAATCATAAATCTGTACAATGTTGGGATGGCGCAACGAGGCAATCACCTGAGCCTCGCGTTCAAAACGTGAGATGAAGGCTGCATCGTTCAGGAAATCAGGATGCAGGATTTTGATAGCCACATGGCGCCGTAATTGCGGATCGAAAGCTTTCCAGACCTCGGCCATACCACCACGTCCCAGAAGTTCCTGCAATTCGTATTTGCCCATGTATTGCGGATTCGTATTCATAGTCTACCCCTTCGCCACTGTCGCGAGCAACTACACGCAAAAAGAGGGTTAGAAAAACAACACTATTATCAAATACAGAGTAACTTCTGTCAACATATTGCTTCACAATCACTCTGTGAGATAAACGACAAAAAGCGGTGTAATTACAGGACTTATCAAGAGGCTCTGCACGCTGCAAACGACTGAAAACACATTTGAACATTTGCTTCAAATATTGGCCGAATGTCGCTGTACAGGCATATCAATTTTCCTGTATAATAACCTGGTTGCAATTACAAAAAGGAGAAATGCGTGCGCTTTAGCCTGCAAGATATCAAGAAGCACGTTCAGAAGCGTGGGGGTGAACTTACCGTCTCCCTCCATTTTTTGCGCCCCGGCGAGATGCGTGCTGAAATTGCTCGTTTGATTGACTATCATGAAAAACTGTTGGGTCAGCCGCAGCGACAATTCTCTGATGATGATGTGCGCGCGCTCGTTGGCGATTATCGCATGGCGCATTGCCTGGCTGCCACACTCAGCAGATGGTACAACCGGCGTGCCTGCGATTGGGACGAGGTCTTGCAGGGTATTGGCAATACCGGATTGAGCGAGGCAGGCATCGCTTCCCCCGTCCAACTGCGGCTGGCGCTCTACGACTACGTCAATGAACACCACGCGGGCTTTCTCGATGCTGGGATGCGTAAGGAGGCATTGGAAAGCTTCGCCGTCCTCTATCACCTCACAGCGCATGACCTGGAATACCTGCTTGCGCTGGACAGTGATGAAGAGGCGCTGCTCGTGCGCGAGAGCAACACGGGCGCGATAAATCGGGCCCCTACACCTGATGAAGTTGCGGCTTTCTACAATTCAGGGGTATTTGAAGCCGCGCTCTTCAATGCCTCGAATGTGCATTTCGTCATTGATTGCAATGCCTTTCTCCGGTCGCAGCAGACGCCAGACCAGCCGGGCGCGCAGACAGCAGGCGTAGGAGCGGTGATTAAGCGTCTCTGCTACCTTGCACGCAAACTTGGCGTGTACTACGATCTCGCCTATGAGAGCGCCGGTAACCCCCCTACACTTTTGCATCTCACGCTGTACGGGCCGCAGGAAATGACCGGCGCTCCACAACAATACGGGCTGCGCCTGGCAAGGCTCTGTCGAATGCTCCTGGGCTATGGGGTGCAGGGCAATCGCAACCTGCCTTTAGCAGCGATCACGCAGGCGGAGGCGACCATTCATTTTCTTCAACGCTCGTATCGTTTTTCTATGGACAGTAGCCTGCTCAAGTTGCTGCCCTCTGATGTAGGGGCGCAATTCATTGCGCCTACCTGGGACGCCGATTCATCGAAGGGTGGGCGCAATGAATTGCGCCCCTACACCGGCGGACACAATCGCGTCCCTACAAATGCGATTTTCGACAGCAGCATCGAGCAATCCTTTGCCGAGGCCTTTAGCGCGCTGGCGCAGAGCTCTGGCGCAGACGGATGGCAATTGGAACGCGAGCCGGAACCTATCCTCCTGCCTTCGAGCTCAGGAGAGGCGTCATCGCAGGGCATCTTCATACCCGACTTCGCCCTCACTCGCGACCAACACCGTATCTACCTGGAAATTCTGGGCTTCTGGACGCCTTCCTATCGTGAACGCAAGCTCCAAAAGTTGCAGCAGCTCGCGTCGCGCTCAGATATCCTGTTAGCCATTCCAGGCGAGGCGAAGGCTGCTTTCGCCAGCATCGCCTCGAACTTTCCTATTGTTGAATACGAGGGGCAATTGTCTGCGACGGAACTCTTAAAGACGCTGCGTAATCATATTGACGATTTCGCTGATCGCCTGGCGCGCATAGACTCTGAGGAGGTGCGCCGGAGGGTCATGCAGGAGGGTTGGCTGCTTGAACGTACCTGCTTTGAAGTTTTGCATTGCTATCGACGTTCAGAACTGGCGCAGGCGGCTGAACGAGTCACCGGCGAGACCATTGCCTTTACACCTGGCGTAGGGCTATATGATAAGCTATGGTTGGAACATCTCGGCGTTTCGTTCGTAGAATGGTTAGAGGAGAGCGGACGGCATACTTTGCCTTTGACAGAAGCACTGCGGGAGATGAGGATGCGCTTGCCCGCGCTCGCCGAAGGCGAAGACGCGAACATAGAGGGCCTTATGAGTCTATGGCCATCAATACAGATCCGGCGCAACTCGATTTTTGAAGCGGTGGTTGAGTTGGCAGGGAGTTCGGAAGAAGGGGATGAGGACCAGGGGGTAGACCAGGAATCGATACCAAAGAAAACAGTACGCGAACGGCGCGCGGCGTATAAAAAGCGTCCCGCGGGCGCGATAAATCTGACCTCTACGCCCGCGACCCAGCAGGATTTATGGGGATAATGAATATTTTATGGATATAAAAGAGCTGATCGGTGTAACGCTTGGGAACTGCACCCTCGAACGCACCATTGGACGCGGCGGCATGGGCGCGGTTTTCCTGGCGCAGCAGGCCCGCCCTGTACGTACAGTGGCAATAAAGGTGCTGGTTCCCAACTCCGGCGCTGATCCTGATGATCAGCGCGTCTTCTTGGAGCGTTTCCGGCGCGAAGCCGATACGGTCGCCAGGCTGGAACATAAGAATATTTTGCCAGTGTACGAGTATGACGAGGCGGTAGTAGACGGACAACAGCTGGCGTACCTTGTTATGCCCTATATTCGCGGAGGTACGCTGCGCGAACGCATCGATGAGATGAAACGCGAGGGCAAACAGTTTGATCTTAACACCGTCTCCAATTATATCGGCCAGATTGCCGAGGCACTCAGCTACGCGCACAGTCTGGGAGTTGTCCACCGCGATGTCAAACCCGCCAATCTGCTCTTCCACCCTGATGGACGGCTGCTTTTGAGCGATTTTGGTATTGTGCGTTTGAGCGCTATGCCCGCGCTCACCACCGCCGGAAATTTCCTCGGCACGGCTGAATACGCTTCACCTGAGCAGGCCAGCGCGCAAGAACTTGACGCCCGTTCTGATATCTACTCGCTGGGTATCATGCTCTATGAACTGCTGACAGGCAATGTTCCTTTTACCGGGCCCAACCCCTTTGTAGTCCTCTCCAAACAAATCAACGAACCGGTGCCTTCCATGCGTGGCACCCGTCCTGATCTTTCACCGGCGATTGAATTTGTGGTGAGGAAGGCACTGGCTAAAAATCCCAGAGATCGCTACCAGAGTGCAACGGAGATGGCGGCGGATTTACGAGCCGCCATTTCGCCAGCCCTTTCCGCTCCCGGAGGACTGCGCCTGGGTGGAAATGGCGGCAATAGTGACCTGACCGTAGCCGATTCTTCCTGGCAACCCCCTCAAGCCATACCCGTCCAGCAGGCAGCAGGCGCAATACCTCCAACCAGCCCGGCTGTGCCGATCGCTCCTACTGGCGGCGCAATGCCATTCCCTCGCCAGCCGGGGCAGTGGCATTGGCCCTCCCAATCAGCCAACCCTCCCTTGCCCCAACAGGCCAGGCAAGGGGCCATAAATGCGACCCCCAAAACGACAGACGAGGACGCGATAAATCGCGTTCCCACACCAATCGCGCAGCGCCAGGCCCGCCGCTTCTATTTTTATGGTGTGATCGTCATTGCGCTCCTCTTGCAATTGTTCGTGCTGGCTTTGCTCCTTGCGCCTACCGTGCCTGCAAACGCTACGCCCGCCATCCTGGGTATTCTGACAGGCGCGAGTATCAACCTGCTTGCCCTGGCCGCCATTTGCTTCACAGGCATCACACGCATTCGACGTATTTCAACCAATGTTAATCGCAGCCTGGCCGTTGCCTTGATCGCTCCCATCGTGAGTGGATTCTTCATTAGCTTTGGCGCGTCTCCGCGCCCCAATGATGGCCTACGTGGTACTCCTTGTGAGTAACCTGTATACTCTTCGCCAGCTGGGAGCAGTGGATGCCGCGCGTGAGCAGGTAGAAGTCGCGCCGGTGCAATGGCGATCAGCCATCATCGGAGCCTTGACGGGGCTGCTTCCACTCACCCTGATCCTGATTTTAACCTTGTCGATGCCCACCAGTCTGCCGCGCACCGATCCGCTGCTCTTGCGCGTGTTCGGCATTCTCTTCATCGCCGCGATAGGCGCGCCAACCCCCGGAGCAGTACTGGCCGTCTGGCTCTCGCACAAGATGACATTCCCCATGCTCTTGCGCAGCAGTGCCCTGGCGGGTCTGCTCATGTTCGTGGGCGCGGTTGTGCTGGCCTCCCTCTGGAGTGGGCTGACTGCCAGCCATACATTGCTTTTCAATTCATTCAGCCAGCCGGGATTAGCCTTCTTTGTTGGCCTATGCACGCTGGGCTTGATTGGCGCTCTGCGCGGCATGCTGGATGCCTGGGTCTACCGGCGCATTATCAGTAGAAGAATAAAATAAGAGGAGCATCATTTGGATGCCCCCCTTTTAAGTGTCATAATGCACTACCAACAATGCTTACGGCAGCGCCCACACCTTGGCGTTGCTAAAGACGGCATCGGCGGATTTCGAGAGATCGGTCGTTGCCACCCCAATCTGGCCGTGCGTATAGGTGCTGTCCGTAAAACTGACGACCTCGGTTTGATTGAAGTACAGCGTCATGGTGGTGCCGCGCGCGACAACCGCAATGGTGTTCGTGTAGGGTCGGCGTCTGTGCAAGGTTCCCTGTTTTTAATGTGCGCGTATTGCCGGCGGTTGGATCCACATAGACATAAACGCCATAGCTTCCATCGTCATAGATGACAAAGCGATAGAACTGTGTTTTAGCGGCATCTCCCCGAAAGACGATACCAAGGCCATCACCGCTCACAAGGCTTGCTTCTACTTCGAAGGTAAAATTGGTGTAATCTGTTTTGACAGCGGAGCAAGAGGTGAACGTATTGGTTTGTGGGTCTACAGTGTGGTAGGCACTGCCTTGAAATTTACAGAATTGACTGGTTTCCCACCCGTTGTTTTTACTGTTATCGCTCAAAGGATCGTTCAGCACCTGGTTTGCACTAAAGGGGTAGGTTGAGGCGATAGCTGTGGCTGTTAAAGCTGCATTCGCGGTAGCCGTTGCATTAGCTTGCGCGGTAGCTGTTGCATTGACATTGGCCTGCGCGGTAGCCGTGGCGTTGGCATTAGCATTTTGCCCATTTTTATAGGCAACCAGGCCGAAGACAATTCCGCCAATTACCAGGATTAGCGCCACCGCCGCCAGGATGA
>VBFM01000087.1:0-470 GCA_005882595.1 Chloroflexota bacterium | reverse complement strand
GTGGAGGGGCAGGAGGCGCCGGCGCCTGGTAGGGATTATAACTCGGAGCCGTTTCCTGCGCGGTCTGCCCATAGGGATCATACGGGTTGTAGTTCGGATTGGTACCGGGCCCCGGCGTAGGTGGATTTGGCGCGTACGGGTTGTAAGACCCGTAATCGGGATTTGATCCCGGTCCCGTCGACGGCGAATTTGGCTGAGTCGGATTTGGTGAATATGGCCCGTAGGGATTCGGGTTCGTCCCTGGATTGTTTGGATAGGGATTGTAAGGATTCTGTCCCGGTCCTGAAGGTGGTGAGCCATATGCTGTTCCCTGATTCGGATCAGGTGGATTTTGCCCGTAGGGATTATTGTTCGGGTTGGGAGGATACTGGCTCATTTCTTGCGTCTCCTTGAGGTAGTAATACAAAATTCCGTTAACACGGCCTTAGTATAACATAGGGTTCATGAGAATAAAAGCAATTTTTTTCACA
>VBFM01000086.1:9213-14333 GCA_005882595.1 Chloroflexota bacterium | reverse complement strand
GCAAACGCGAGTTTCGCCCCAGAAGTACATGTACACCAACTTCTACGCTCTAAAGGTGTAAAAGTGCCTGAGGTTATCCACTTTGAGCGTGAAAATGAACTCCTACAGCGATCAATCATGGTGACGACTGAGATAAAGGGCATGCCCCTCGGTCATTGCGCAGTTGAGACGGATACAAGAAAGATTCTCTTTGAAGCTGGGCGAGACCTTGCCATTATTAATAGTCTTCTTGTAGAGGGATTTGGATGGATACGACGAGATAAGTGTGAGATGACGCGCCTTGAGGCAGTATCGAGCTTTCATCTCTGAACACCTGGAGAGTGATCTTGCCGATTTAGAGGATCGTGTTTTGCCGAAGAGCGATATTATCACAATTGGTCACATACTTGCCCGTTATGATGGCTGGCTAGATGGGGGGGAGGCATGGCTTGCACACGGTGATTTCGATGTGACCCATATCTACCAGGTTCAGGGACAGTACACCGGTATCATCGACTTTGGAGAGATTCGGGGTACTCATATGTTCTATGATCTCGGCCACTTCAAGATGTATGATGGCGAAATGTTGCCTTTTCTAGTGTTTCCATATCTCGTCGAGGGTTATAGAGAGGTAACTGTTCTACCGCCCAATTATGAGCAACATGTCTCTCTTGCGAGCTTACTCATCGCTGTAAGGACGCTTGCGCGAACATTAGAGAAGCGCCCTGCATGTATTGACGATCATCATGGGTTAAAGTCGATACAGAAGGATACGCAGATTTTGCTGGCTTAGCGCCGGTTCATATACCAGATATCCCCGAAGACTTTCCCACACTCGATCGCAGCAATCGCTATGAGCAGCGTAACTGGTAGAGCAATGAGCATATCTAACCACTGCGCTTGCAGGGCAAACATGCCTGCCGGTAATGGCGATAAAGCTGGGATGACTGAAACGATCATGACGAGTAGTGGTGGAATGACGACTGCTGGAAGCGCTATCACGATTGCCAGCAGCCACGTTCCCGGTAGAATATCTAGCGTTGCCTTATGGCGCTGCCGGTGCCTGTAGGTAAGCCAATCTATCAGGACGGCCGAGATTAAAAAGAGGAGTGGTATCAGGGCCAGCGTGAGATTGAAGGCGGGCCTGCGATCTACAAAGCGATAGGATATTCCAAGCAATGCTACGCTGGTGCTAATGGCGAATGGCACAAAGGCCTGCGTATACAACGTCTCAATGCAGAGCAGCAGGGCCGTTATGGTGGCGCTGCCGGGCTTGCGCGTCAATTGAACGGCGCTGACGAGGCTGAATCCGCCCGCGAGAGCCAGCGCGAAAGGGTAAGTAAAGAGTTGCAATGGCCCGAGAGGGATGGCAACGAAGGCCGTTAACGCGGGAATTGTCAGGTTCATATAGGCAGCAAGTACAGCCAGCGTTCCCCATTCAAGGGCGCTGCATCCCAGGAAGCGGCGCGGAGGATGCCCGGCCCGTGCTGCCTGGCGCTCGATGATGACCTCAGATGCGAAAACATAGATGATACCCACGCCCACGATAATACTTCCAAGCGTCCCCATGACGTGGAAAGGCGACCACAGGGTGACATCAATCCCGTAGAGCTGGTGCCAGTAGTTATCGAATGGCGCGGCCACGAGATCGATGAGCGCGCCGAAGCCTAATAACACGTAACCGAGAGGCGCGTGAAAGGTGAAGATACGAATGGTCGAGGTATCGTCAACGCCTGGTTTCTTGAGCTTATAGCGCAGCGTATCCGCCGTAATCACAATCAACGCCACGAGACCTGCTCCCCCAATGCCCGCGTACAGCATGATATGCGGTAGTGTCCAGAACTGGTCACGTCCAATGAGATCATGCCAGTTTCTATCCCACGCCAGTCCAAGTTCTGCCTGCAGTGCCAGGTAAAGCAGGAACCAGGCGCCCGCTCGCCGGAGCCTGCGTTCGATACGGTCTGTCGGCTTTAATTGAGAAATTTGATCTGCCTGGTTTTTAGGGGTATGGGCAGCTGATTGTGCCATTATCGACCTTTCTGTCGAGCTTCTTTTCACAAAGGTGAGTTTAAGGGATGTCCCACTCGCGACCGTCTCTCTCGATCAGGTCGTCGGCTTCCTTGGGCCCCCAGGTACCGGCAGGATAGGTAGTGACCGAATCGGTGGGCATGTTCTTCCAGCCATTGATGATGCTATCCACGATACGCCAGGATGTCTCGACTTCGTCACGGCGGATGAAGAGGGTGGAGTCGCCAAGCATGGCATAGGCGAGCAGGCGTTCGTAGGCTTCGGGCGATGTGATACCGAAGGCGCTGGCATACGAGAAGTCCATATCAACTGAGCTGAGATGGCGGGCCGCGCCGGGAATCTTCGCAGCGAATTTCAGTGAGATACCTTCATCGGGTTGAATCTTGATGGTCAAACGGTTGGGTACCAGGCCCTTTGTCTCCGAGGGCTTATAGAGTTGATGTGGCACGCGCTTAAACTGGATGGTGACTTCGGTGCTGCGTTTGGGCAAGCTTTTGCCGGTGCGAATGTAGAAGGGCACATCCGCCCAGCGCCAGTTCTCAATGAACAGCTTCAACGCGACGTAGGTTTCCGTCGTCGAGTTGGGCGCCACGCCTTTTTCCTCTTTATAGCCTGGAACCGGTTGTCCGTCAATTACGCCGGAGGTGTACTGCGCGCGCACAGTGTTGGCTGCAACTTGCTCAGGAGTGAGCGGTGGGATGGCGCGCATGACTTTGACCTTCTCATCGCGAATAGCATCGGCATCGAAGGCCACCGGAGGCTCCATTGCCGTGAGGCAGAGCAGCTGCATGATGTGGTTCTGCACCATGTCACGTAGCGCGCCTGACTCTTCGTAATACTCGGCACGGGTGCCAACGCCCAGGCTTTCAGCGACCACGATCTGTACATGATCGATGAATTTCTGATTCCAGAGCGGCTCGAAGATACCATTGGCGAAACGGAACGCCAGGAGGTTCTGCACGGTTTCCTTGCCCATATAGTGGTCAATACGATAGATTTGATTCTCACGGAAGACACGGCCAAGTTCGCGATTCAGTTTTTGAGCCGAGGCCAGGTCGCGCCCAAAGGGTTTTTCGATGACGATGCGCGTCCAGGATTCTTCATCGCCGTTGTTGCGCTGCTGGCGCGCCAATCCAGCGCCGCCGAGTTGATGAATGATCTCAGAGTCAGTGGTGGGGGGAGTCGCCAGGTAGAAGAGGCGATTGCCCTCTGTTCTCTGTTCTTCATCCAGTCGATCAAGCAGATCGGCGAGTTTCTGGTAGCCTTCGCGATCATTGAAGTCGGATTGACAGTAGTATAATTTTTGCGAGAAAGCCTGCTGCGCTTTCTCGTCTAATTTGTCACCTTCGGGCAAATATTTATTGACCGATTCCATCGCCATCGCTCGCCACTGCAAGTCGGTCATGGGGCGACGCGCAAAGGCGACGATGGAGAAGCCCTCGGGCAAGGGATGATCGTGCGCCAGGTGCGCCAGCGTGGGTAACAATTTGCGCTGGGTCAGGTCGCCGGTCGCGCCAAAGATCACGACGACGCATGGCTCTGGCTGCTGGCCTTCCTGCCAGATGGAATGCTGCTTGAGTTCCACGAGGGGGTGTACTTCTTGTGCCATAGTAATTGCTCCTTACAGGTAAAGTAATTTTCATTGTCTTGAGTATAAGCGATTCGTCTAAAAAATACCAGGAACGTTTCACTATTTGCTCGATGTAAAAATTTGACTCCTATCCCGCCGCGTGCCAGTTCCTGGACAAAGGTGAACCGGTGCCGTAGAATAGCCGCGCGAGGCTTGTGCGAAACTATTCCTAGGTTCGGTCAAAGCAGCACGCTGACAATAGGGCAGAATTCACCAGGAGAGAACAAATGACACGTTACGATATAACAATTATTGGCGGGGGATCGGGTGGATTGACGGCTGCGCGTGTAGCGACGGCGCTTGGTGCAAACGTGTTGCTGATCGACAAAGAAAAATTGGGGGGCGATTGTTTGCATTATGGCTGTGTGCCAAGCAAGAGCCTGATCCACGTGGCGAGGGTGCTGCAGCAGGCCAAAGATGCCGCCAAACTGGGACTGAAGCCAGCCAATCCCGGCGTGGATATGGCAAAAGTATCCGAGTACGTGCAGGATGTGATCCGCCGGGTCGAAGAAGCTGAACGCGCCTATACCGAGGGCGTCACGGTGAAATTCGGCAAGGTCGCGTTCAGATCATCGAGCGAACTGGCCTTGAACGGGGAATCCATCAGCAGCCGCAATACCATCATCGCTACCGGTTCGCATCCCGTTGTTCCCAACATAGAGGGCCTGGCCGAAACGGGCTACCTGACGAACGAGGGCGTGTTTGATCTGACGCGCCTGCCAGCTACCATTGTGATAGTGGGTGGAGGCCCTATGGGTGTGGAACTGGGACAGGCTTTCGGGAGACTGGGCGCAAAGGTCACAATCATCCAGGGGCCGGACCGCATTCTGCCGAGAGAAGACCCGGAAGTTTCAGAGACCGTCGCCGGTGTGTTGCGCTCAGAAAGCATCGAAATCGTGACCGGGGCGCGCTTCACCAAAGCCAGTCGCGATGGCGAGAAGAAGATTGTCACGGCCAAACGAGGTGATCAGCTGTTGCAGTTTGAGGCCGGTGAGATTATCCTGGCGGTGGGGCGTCAACCGAATGTCGAGGGGCTGAACCTGGAGGCGGCGGGCGTGAAGTATGACAACAAAGGCATCAAGGTGGATGCCTATCTCCAGACCTCCTCGTCGAATATCCTGGCGATTGGCGATGTGATCGGCGGCTACCTCTTTACGCACGTCGCGGCGTACCAGGCGGGGATTGCTGTGCGCAATGCCCTTGTGCCGCTTGGGAAGAAGAAGGTGAATTATCGCGTCGTCCCCTGGTGTACGTTCACCGACCCGGAAGCGGCGCGTGTCGGCCTGACGCCTGTCGAGGCCGAGAAGCAGCACAAACAGGTGCGCGTCGTGAAATTCCCCTGGACAGAGATTGACCGGGCGCAAACCGAGAGCGAGACCGTTGGCTTTATCAAACTGGTGCTGGCGGGAAAGAAGGACGAGATTGTGGGAGCGCATATGGTCGGGGCGCGTTCAGGCGAGCTACTGGGCGAGCTGGCGCTGGC
>VBFM01000086.1:8643-9127 GCA_005882595.1 Chloroflexota bacterium | reverse complement strand
CCGCGTTCGAGGCTTATCTTGAGGGTCCCGCTGCCGCTCGTAACCGGAAACTGGTGCGCACGATCATCAGATTGCGAGGCTAATTGTAGTTTGAAAATCAGTAGCAGAGTAACATGAGCGCGGTAGGTTGGGAAAGAACATCTTCACCTACTTCTGTCGAGTGATGAGGTATAATGGTGAAGTGTGTGTCAAAGCCATCGTAGAGATCAAAAATCCAGGTGGATCCAGGAAGCGTTGAGTATCCTTTGTCGAGAGGCGCTCTATGCGTGAGCACCCAACCGGAACCATCACGTTACTCTTCACCGATATTGAGGGATCCATGCGCCTGCTACAACAGCTGGGCGAAGGCTACGCCAGCCTCTTGGAAACCTGTCAATCCATCTTGCGCGCCGCGTTCCTCGAGTTTCATGGCCACGAGATCGAGACGTATGAAGAAGGCTTCTTCATGGCCTTTGCGCGCACCACCGACGCTGTTGCGGCAGCG
>VBFM01000086.1:7983-8555 GCA_005882595.1 Chloroflexota bacterium | reverse complement strand
AAGGCTATGTTGGATCGGACGTGGATTATGCTACATCCATTATGAGTGCTGGACACGGCGGACAGGTGCTGCTTTCCCAGACAACGCGCGACTTGGTAGAGCATGCGCTGCCGGAAGGGGTAAGCGTGGTGGACCTTGGAGCGTATCGCCTGAAGGAATTACAACGACCTGACCATCTGTATCAATTAATCATCGCGGACTTGCCCAACGACTTCCCGCCACCGAGAACATTGGACACCCGGTTGAACAACCTTCCGCCCCAACCAACGCCGCTAATCGGAAGAGAACACGAAGTGGCTACCGTGACAGCACTCCTGCGCCGGGAAGACGTTCGACTGGTGACGCTCACGGGACCCGGCGGTAGCGGCAAAACGCGCCTGAGCTTGCGGGTCGCCGAGGAGCAGAGCGAGGTGTTCTCTGACGGCGTCTATTTTGTGAACCTAGCCCCCATTCGTGACAGCGAGTTCGTCGTTCCTGCCATCGCTCAGACGCTTGATATCCAGGAGATGGAAGGACAGCCTTTGTTTGCTCTCCTGAAAGCGTTTCTCCGGGAGAAGCACCTGCTCTTTCTG
>VBFM01000086.1:7314-7890 GCA_005882595.1 Chloroflexota bacterium | reverse complement strand
ACTGCATGTGCGCGCCGAACACGTCTTTCCGGTTCCTCCTTTGGCTCTGCCCGATTCCAAGGACGTACCCGATGTTGCCACACTCTCCCAATATGGGGCGGTTGCTCTGTTCCTACAGCAAGCCCAGGCGGTCAAGCCCGACTTCCATCTGACCCAGGCCAACGCACGAGCCGTTCCACAAATCTGTGCCCGTCTGGATGGTTTACCGCTCGCTATCGAGCTGGCGGCGGTGCGCATCAACCTCTTCCCACCACACGTCCTCCTCGCGCGACTGAGTAGACGCCTGGCCGTGTTGACGAGCGGGCCGCAGGATGCGCCCGCCAGGCAGCAGACGCTGCGCGACACGATTGCCTGGAGCTATCGCCTGCTGAATCCCCAGGAGCGGCGGCTCTTCCGGTGGCTCTCCGTATTCGCTGGTGGCTGCACGCTCGAAGCAGCGGAGGCGGTCTATGCCATACCAGATAGTGGAGGCGAACAGGTTGTGGATGTGGTGGCCTCCCTTATCGATAAGAACCTGGTGCAGCAAAGCGGACAAGAGAGCGACGAGCTGCGCCTTGTGATGCTGGAAACGATCCG
>VBFM01000086.1:6676-7190 GCA_005882595.1 Chloroflexota bacterium | reverse complement strand
CTCCTGGGCGCTGGAGCAAGGACCGGGCGAGGAGGCCGACCCTCGCAGGGAAGTGGGTTTGCGCCTGGCGGTGTCCCTGCGCCAATTCTGGGTCTCCCATGCCTACCTCCAGGAAGGGCAATCTTTCCTGGAGCGAGCGGCCGCAGCAAGCACTGGCGCTGCACCCTTGCTCCGAGCAAAGGTACTCATCGCTGCGGCCGATCTAGCTGTGGAGCAGAGCGATAGCCAATGGGGACAGCAGCTGGCAGAGGAAGGTTTGCGGTTGTGTCAGGAGTTGGGCGACAGAGAGGGTGTCGCGTGCTGCCTCTATCAAATGGGATGGTTCAGTATAAGAAGACGCGAGTATGCTCTGGCACGTTCGCTGCTGGATGAGTGCGTCGCGTTCTTCAAGGAACCGGGCAATAAGAATCGCCTGGGATGGTCACTTTACGCGCTCGGTTGGCTGGAATACAATCAGAGTGAACACATCAGGGCACACACCTACTTCAAGGAAGCACTCGCACTCTTCAGGGAA
>VBFM01000086.1:4839-6418 GCA_005882595.1 Chloroflexota bacterium | reverse complement strand
CTTTTTGGGCGAGTAGAAGCTCGCCTGAGGAACTATGCCGCCACACAGAACCTCTATCAAGAGGCCCTGGCGATTACCAGGGAGAGGAATTTTCGGTCAGATTTTCCCTCTTGCCTCAAAGAGCTGGCAGTGGTGGTCGCAGCACAAGGCGAGGAAGTGTGGGCTGCTCGCCTCCTGGGAGCAGCCGAAGCTCTCTCCGCATACCTGCAGGAAGTCATCAATTATCCTCTCACTGTCGCTCCTGTATATGATCGCGCAGCCGCTGTTGCGCGCACTCAACTAGGCGAAGAGGCCTTTGCGAGAGCATGGGCAGAGGGACGCACGATGCCTCTCGAGTCGGTCATCGGCCCAGAGGGACGCGCTGCCACATCCAGGGCGAAACTATCGCCTCGCTATCCCGCAGGACTGACCACCAGGGAAGTGGAGGTGCTGCGTTTAGTAGCGCAGGGGCTAACCGATATCCATGTGGCAGAACGCCTCGTCATTAGCCCGCGCACGGTCAATACGCACCTGACCTCCATCTACAACAAGCTCGGCGTCGACTCCCGCGCTGCCGCCACGCGCTTTGCCGTGGAACACCAGCTCGTTTAACTGGCTATTTCGTCAACTCTGCAATCGCTTCACCCCCACTCTTCTCTTCTGCCATCCTGCAGCCCACCTCCACCTCTTGATCGCCTCGCCTCTACGTGGGTTCCCCACTTTGCCTACGTACCCCCTCGTCATTGGAAATACGTTATGGTCTACGTTGTTTCACGGTTACGCCACTCACTAGCGCAAGGTAGACTTTCTCTGGTGAATAGTTTAAGCATGAGCCACAGGAACAAGAAGTGCGCGAAGACTATTAAAAAGGATGAACGCTATGGAGAATGCAGGGGATACATATGCTTTCACAGGAGGCCAAAGATGAGACAGAAACCATTATCATCCTCATGCTAATGACGTTTATCATCGGATTGGTTGTGGGAGTGATCTTAGCTCGTCCTAGTCACGTACATTGATGAGAGCATACTTCACTAGAATAAGATGGCAGAATTGTTTAACCAGTTGGGGTAGACAGGAGCCAACAATAGTCTGATCACACCGAGGAGCCGTCTCTCGAACTACTTGGCATCGTGAAAGGAGTAAGCAGAAAAGTAGGTCGATGGCTGTCAAATACCCTTAACTAATCCAGAATCGTGTCTTTCGACTTCGTGTGCACAGTTTCCTTAACTTGATTTTTCTTCCAAATTGGTACAAAATACTCTAGAGATAATAAAAACTCGAATCGCATGGACAGCTATGTGATTACCGTCTTCTTGCTGCATAAATGGATTTGGAAACCGTAGTGATTTCGACCATAGTTTTGTTATACCCATGAACGAACTGGATCATCTGGTAGATCGGAGGCTCAAAGATGGCAGCAAAAGAGGAATCAGAGAACTCTGGAGTAGAGGAACCAAATGGCTCTACCGAGCTGAGGCAAGATGAACTTATTGAGAAATTAGTACCTGATCCCGCTGCCCCCCCAGATGTGATCATGTTGGCTGGTTGGATGGGGAAAAGTCACCGGGCAGGATATGTGCGGCTCTATCTTACTCCG
>VBFM01000086.1:3787-4781 GCA_005882595.1 Chloroflexota bacterium | reverse complement strand
CTGGGAGGCACATACGTATGGGTCAGGCGTGAAGCGAATTTGCAACATACACAAACAGCAACTCAGCAGGTGCAGGCGCAATTCCTTCAAGGTGGTATTACGTCCAGGTTCTTGCCGAAAGCAGGTATGGAAAGTCAGTTCATTAAACCATACGGACCGACTACTCACATATGCATTAAAGCGACGATATTTGGCATATGTGGTGTGTCGCTATTCAACCTATGTAATGCGTCACTATTCGATATATGTGATGTGTCGCTATTCGACCTATGTCCTTGAGACCAGTGAAGAAGAGGCTATAGCTCATCTCTTGAGAACTAAATGATGTTGACTCAGCTTGAGGTAGTCCCATACCTGCTACAATACAAGCTTGTGAGCGTTGATACCTTTGTAGATGGCGATCTAGTGGTCGAGGATGCTTCGCGGCGCAATCGTAACTTTAAGGTGATCAGCGAACTTGCGCCATCGTACTTTCTCAAGCAAGGGATAGGCCAGGATGGAGTTGTAACTGTCGCCAGCGAGGCGGCTGTGTATGAGCTATTTTGGTCGGAAAGAGCCAACGATGAGCTTCGTCGCTACCTACCTCACTTCTATAAATACGATCCTGGAGAGCGTATGCTTGTCCTGGAGTTCTTGCGGGACGCACAGGATTTGGAAGAGTACTACGCGCATCGTAAGCGCTTTTCTGCTGTCCTTGCCTCGGCTATGGGGAATGCGCTGGGAACACTTCACAGTCTGAAGTGGACAGAGGAAAAGACGAACAAGGGCGTGCAGCGATTGACACACAGACCACCCTGGATCCTCTCTCTCCACCATCCTATTCCTGGAATTTTTGGGCATATCAGCAGCGCGAATGTTCATATCATCAAGATCATCCAGCAATTCCCAGAATTCTGTAATCTGCTCGATGGCCTGTTCCAGGAGTGGAGGATAGAGACACTTATCCACTTCGATCTCAAGTGGAATAATTGGCTCATCGTGGGGGATTCGGCGG
>VBFM01000086.1:3161-3744 GCA_005882595.1 Chloroflexota bacterium | reverse complement strand
TTGGCTCGGTCTTCAGCGATTATCTTAGTCTCTGGCTTCTTTCGATTCCTGCCACAGGTGATATTCCACCAGACAAATTCCCTGAACTTGCGAGGTATCCGTTGAACAGAATGCAGCCAGCGATGCGCTCATTTTGGGAAGCCTATGTGCGACGTATGAACCTCGACGGCTCCAGGTCTCATGAATGGCTACTGCGTTCAGTTAAATACGCCGCAGCGAGACTGGTGCAGACAGCTTTCGAGCGGATGCAGATGGCAATGCAGCCCACAGGAAACATTATCTGCTTCCTGCAACTCAGCCTGAACATCTTGCAACGGCCGGAAGAGGCAATTGTTCATTTGCTAGGAATTCCCTTGCAAGGAATGAGGCTACTATGAGCAACTACCGTGAGCAAGTCGCGGCGGCGATTCAAGCCACTGTGTTTCACTCGCCCACGACCTATTCGTGGTTTGGAAAGCTGTCGGAGCGGCTTCCCTCGTCGGTGAAACGGGCGCTCACGCCCCAGACTGCACGTAATTACCTTCTCTTTAGTTTACAGCTCCAACTCTACAGCGACTTTTACTGCCGGGGCTTTGCAGCACCG
>VBFM01000086.1:2508-3126 GCA_005882595.1 Chloroflexota bacterium | reverse complement strand
GCCAATGCTGGAAGCGGCTACTGGGAGGGCGGTTGGGAGGTCCGTGCGATCAAGGACAGCAGAGTAGTTGTGCGTAGAGGGGATTTGGAGTTATGGGCATATCCCGACGATTACCTAGTTCCCCAAGGCAGCCTTATCGTGCCAGGTATGCAGTTGAGTTTGGGATTTCCAAAGGAATTCCTCGGTATTACTCCAGGGTTTTACATGGCGCTGAGCGACAAGGAAATGACTGAGGACGATTCGCAAGGTCTCGTGAGATTCTATTGGAACGTGACAGCAGAGGGTGCCATCCAGCTTATGCGCAGCGTCACCTGGATGCTCAATCGGGCAAACATGCCCTTCAAGCTTAAGGTACTGAATGACCCGGCTCGATACACTCGCTGTGACGCCGCAGTACTCTATATACGCAAAAGCGACTATGATACTGTTTCCATACTCCTACACGAGATCTATCCTGTGATTGCCGCCAATCTGAGGCAGGCGATTCCAGCATTCACCAGGCCACTCACCTTCGGCGTGGGCCTGGCGGAAGACCCTGGACAGGGTGACAGTCTTGGTTCTCACAGGTGTCAGATTTTAGCAGAGGGCATGCTTCGCGCGTACGACCAGCGCAGGAAA
>VBFM01000086.1:0-2473 GCA_005882595.1 Chloroflexota bacterium | reverse complement strand
AACGAGCGATTACAAATTGTGGAAGACCACTTCGCAGAACATGGTATCGACCTTGACAAACCTTTCTTAAACGCTGGCTCCTGCGACATTTACAACTTTCATCCTCCAGACCGGCAACAAGCGCGACCATCTCGTAAAACAAGGCCAGGTCAATATCTGGATGCAAAAACATTTCTGCAGACAGCCGACGAAATCGGTCGACATCTATCGCACGAAGCAGTGTGGTCCGGAGATCGTTGTAACTGGTTGGGCGCATTACCGAAGATACGCAGCCATACGGGTAGACAAGCGGGCGCTACCTACAGCACGCTCGGGCCGGAACTCTACTCCGGCACCAGTGGGGTGGCCCTGTTTCTGGCTGAACTGTATAAAGCTACAGGAGATGCTATTGCACGCCGCACTGCACTTGGTGCGATTCGACAGGCGTTGTCGCGTGCCGAAGCCCTGCCTCCGCCTAGTCGCCTGGGATATTATTCAGGATCGATAGGAGTTGCGCTGGCGACTGCGCGCGTTGGTACCATCTTAGATGAAGAAGGGCTGCTGCACCGTGCTGCACAACTGCTGGAGTTCTCGATGCGTGAATGCTGTGGGGAATGCGGGTTTGATTTGCTCTCGGGTAGTGCTGGAGCCATTATAGCACTGATAGCTCTCTGTAACATTCTAAAAAACGCATCTTTGCTCGAATTTGCTGTAAAGCTGGGGGATGAGTTGTTGCAAACGGCAGACAAGTCTGATATAGGATACTCCTGGAAATCATCTGCTTCCCCCACTCAGCACAACTTGACCGGTTATTCACACGGGGCTGCTGGCATCGGCTGTGCTCTGCTGGAACTCTTTCATGTAACGGATAACTCGCAGTACCGGACAGCGGCTGAACAAGCCTTCAGTTATGAGCGTCATTGGTTCGATGCAAAGGCAGGCAACTGGCCAGATTTCCGCGAGGAATCAAGCAGGGGCAAACGGTATAAGCGTCAGGTATCTTTTTCCACTTCCTGGTGCCATGGTGCTCCAGGGATTGCACTATCCCGGCTACGTGCCTATGAAATCGTCAAAGACAAGCAATGCAAAGCTGAGGCAATGACTGCTCTACACACGACATATCAAATGGTTGAAGCAAGCCTTCATTCCGGGATCGGAAATTATTCGCTTTGCCACGGCCTGGCTGGAAATGCCGAAGCACTTTTTGAAGGCAGCCAGGTGCTAGGACAGGAATGTGCAGATGCCTCAGCCCTCGCCTTTAAGGTTGCCAATATTGGCATTGAGATGTATGCGAAGCAAAGCCACCTGTGGCCCTGTGGGGTCGGTGGTGGTGAAACTCCGAGCTTGATGCTTGGCTTAGCAGGCATCGGCTATTTTTACCTGCGCTTATATAATGCGACTGTTCCTTCCATTTTGATTTTACGCCCCAGCCCCCAACTCCAGGGCGATCTTGAGCCTGCGGGGAAATAAGGGTTTGTGTTGGTTTCACTATTTGGCGGGTTTGTTGTCCTTCTTTTGCTGCTGTGGTGGGCGAAAGTATCTTGTATGGGAGCCGATGCGCGCGAAGAAGAGTGCCAGTAGCATACATACGATAATGGGGCCAAAGAGCGCCCAGTTCATCGGCCATTTGAGGTACGTAAAAGCCACTACTTGAAGCATGGCAAGCAGGAATAACAAGGCAGTTGTCAGCAGAGTGACGACCGCGGTAAAACGCGCTCTCAGGCGCGACTCGATTGTTTTCTTGCGCAGTTCGCCTTGTTCGCGCACGCTGTTCTGCTGCACGATGATTTTCTGGCGTTCCTGGGCGATCTTCTCACGTTCCTGTGCCAGCTGGTGTTCGAGTTGTTCGTTTTTGCGCTGCACCTGGCGCATGAGCACCATGATCTCAGCGACATGCTGGTCTTCGGTCTGTTTGACCTGAAATTCCAGCGTTTTCATCACATCGTGCAGGATGGCGGGGGTATGCTCGGGAGAGGTCTGGGCAGCTTCTGAGACCAGCTTGCCCGCTTCCTCTTCGACGGATTCGTGGAAGGTGTGATAGAGTTCCTGGTAACGCCGCTCTAGATCCAGGAGGGACTGCTGCTTCTGGTTCAGTTCATCCATCATTTCACGGAGATGGCTCTGGTATTGCTCGATCTCCAACTGGTGGCCAGTATGAATGGTTTCTATTTCTTTCTCTAATTGCGCCTCTGCTTCTCTATGCTGTACAACACGGCGCTGCAGTTCGTCCAATTCCCGGCGGAGTCGTCGATTTTCATCGCGGAGCTGTGTCATTTGACGCGTGCTCAATTTGCCATCAGGCGCGTCGCTAGCGATGGTAGGCAGAACATCGGTCGTTCTATGACGTTTCTCGTTGAGAATATCTTGACGGCTAAGGCGACGTGAATGACGTTCAATTGCTCCTGTTGAAGTATGGCCATTCTCATCGTGTGAAGACATAGGTTCGCTCCCTCGCTTGCTGTCAGATGCAGCAACAAGACGTACTGCATGTCAT
>VBFM01000085.1:0-3684 GCA_005882595.1 Chloroflexota bacterium | reverse complement strand
TGTTCCATGTTGGAGATACAGATTTCGAAGCAAAGGTACTCAAATCTGACAAACCGGTCATAGTTGACTTCTGGGCTACCTGGTGTCCTCCGTGTCGCGCAATTGCCCCCGTCTATGAGAAACTCAGCGACGAGTATAATGGCAAGATAGCTTTCGCCAAAATGGACATTGACCAGCACGAGCGCACTCCAAATAGCTATGGCATCCAGGCCATTCCAACGATGATCATCTTCAAAGATGGCAAAGAGTTTGATCGCGTACTTGGCGCGGACCCTGTCGGTCTGAAGCGCAGCATCGAGCGCGCGGTCGCCAAATCTAGCACCGTCTAATTGAAGAAATCCAAATGTGTAGGACGCGATCAATCGCGTCCTTCTCATTTTTTATTGCGTCGCCATATCGCGAAGGAAGTAATTTCGTTATGTCTTCGTGATATGGCACGCGAAATGCATAAACCCTCATACCAACCCTCTCGACGCCGTCTTCCCTTTGTGGTATATTCTTCGCAGCAACCTTAAGTGTTCTAATTTTTTGACGTGGTTGTCTGGACATAAGGGGAACCGTATATGCCAATACTTGAACGGTCCAATCCGTTACCGCTTTACTACCAGCTGAAAGAAGTGCTACGCCAGCAGATACAGGCCGGTCATCTGGCCCCGCACACAGCCATTCCATCGGAACCGGAACTGGTCGCGCGCTATCATGTCAGCCGCGCAACCGTACGCCAAGCTCTCACGGAACTCGTCAACGAGGGCCTATTATACCGGCAGCATGGCAAGGGCACATTTGTCTGCGAGCCACGTGTGCAGCAGACCGTGAGCGAACTGACCAGCCTCAGCGCTGAACTTACAAGGCGGGGTAAGCGCCCGGGTGGCCTCTTGCTCCTCAGTGAACTGGTGCGCGGCTCTGAGAGCGTGCGTCGCCAATTAAGCCTGGCGGACGAGGAACAGGCGATACGCCTGGAGCGACTGCGCAGCGCCGATGGTCTTCCCATCGCCTATGAAGTGGATTACCTGCCCTACCCACGCGCCAGCGGCGTTTACCAGCGCGCGAAAGAAGTCGCGGAAGGTTCGCTCTACCAACTGATGGCGACCGAAGGCCTGGTTCCCTCTATCGCCGAGCAGAACATCAATGCAGGCCAGGCGTCCAGCCGTGAAGCAGAACTCTTACAGATGCAGGTTGGTGAGGCCGTCATACATCTCACCTCGACCACCTTCGACCCTACCGGTTCGCCAGTCGCATTTACTGAAACCATCTTTCCCGGTGGGCGCTTCGACTTCCAACTCACCTTGCGCGTTGCAAGATAATAGGGCTAGTAGCAGCAGGCCGAACATGCTATACTACCCCTTGACCAATTGGCCATATGCAAACAAGACAGAGAGAACATAGAGGAGAGAAGTACAAGGTATGGATGACGCAAACAATAAGCAGGAAAATGGTACCGCTAACCAAAGTGAAACCCCGGCGCTTGAAGCGCAGGAATGGACTGACAAGGGCAATGCTGCTGCCGAGCAGGGCGATTACGAGGCCGCGGCAGAAGCCTTTGAAAATGCCGTGGAGGTCAATCCCTCCGATGGGCGCGCTCGTTACAATCTGGCCCTTGCCCTGCAATATCTTGGCGAATCTGAGAGAGCCATTGTAAGCTACCGGCGCGCAATCGACATTGATCCCGGATTGATTGATGCCTATATCAACCTGGGCAATCTCTATGGTGAACTGGGTATGCAAGAAGAATCACTGGAGACCTTCCTGGAAGCCATCGATTTTGCCCCCGACAATGATATGCTCTATCTCAGCGTCGGCGATGCCTATAGAGCACAATTTCTCTACCAGGATGCCATTCAGAACTATCGACAGGCGCTCATTCTCAATCCTGAGAATACCATCGCCGCCGATAACCTGGCCGACGTACGCGAGCGTGTCAACCAGCAATTGCGCCGCATCATGGATCAGGAGAAGCATGTAGACGAAGATCCTGGGGATACTTCTCGATATGCCGAACTGGTGAACCTCTATATTGATATGCGGAAGTACGATGAAGCACTATCGGTCGCCAATCAAATGATCGGGCTTGATCCTGAAAAGCGCATTGGCTATGACAGCATGGCCGCCGTCTACGAGGCTATTGGTGAGCCTGACCAGGCAGCTGAAATCTACGCCCGTATCGTCACCATCGCGCCAGATGACGCGGAAGCCTGGGAACACCTGGGTACCTGGCGGCTGACTCAGGGTAACACTGATGAAGGCATTGCAGCATTCGAGCAGGCTGTGCAGGTGAACCCTACTCATTTCGCGGCTCGGTTCAGTCTTGCAGAAGCCTACCTTGAAGCTGAACGTTATGAAGAAGCGGTGCGCGCCTACCAGGAAATTATCGGTATGCGCAACGAACTGGACCCCGATGACCTCGCCGCTGCCTACGCCGGACTCGCAGATGCCTATAATAGTATGGAACGCTACGACGAAGCCATAGCGACATGCCAGACGCTGCTGGAGCAGTTCGAGAACGATCCAGAAGGCTACTACCAGCTGGCCACCGCCTATGACGCGCTTGGCCGTTACGATGAGGCCATCGCAAACTACGAAAACGCCATCGAAAGCGATCCGCTGAACGCGGACTACTACAACGACTTTGCCGATACTCTGCGCGAAGTCAAGCGGTACGAGGAAGCGCTTGAAATGGCCCGCCAGGCTATCGCTTTGGACCCCTCCATGGTGCTCGCCTATGAGACGCTTGCTCAGATCTACGAGGAAATGGGTCGCCCAGAAGATGCTGCTGCCGCAATGGAACAAGCTAACGCCCTGCGCGTGGCCGAGGCATAAAAAGTGGTAGGGCGCGGTACTCGCGCCCTATTGCTGCTAACTCTGTTGTCTCTCTTCGACCGTCGTAACAAACGCCTCAAAATCTCCCAGGCGCTGTTGAATATGATCATACAGGAGATCGCGGTTCAGCGTATCCGTGTCATGCACCAGCGCGTCACGCAGATTGGTTAGCACCTCCAATCTGTAGGCTAATGCTTGCGGAATAATATGTTGTGCCGCAACGATACTGAGCAGTTCATGATAGCCTTCAGGCCGACGCAGCCCAAGCGAGGCCACCAGGATGCCGCAGACGTGCAGGCACGCCTCGATCGCGATTTGCAGGTAACGCTCAGCCAGGCCGTAAACGCGGTAGTCCGTCGTAAACTCCTCGCGTGCAGTCTTGCCCAGATCGTGCAGGATCACCACGGCCTCACGTAACTGTTTCAGGTGGCGCTGCAACAAGTCCTTATCAACGGGCAATATCTGCCCATACAGGCGGCGACTGAGCGCCTGGTTCTGGATTTCGTCAAACTTCTTGAAATCCAGGTAATCCATCACCGCCTTCGTCTCAAATGAGACGCGCAGCTTCTCATCGCGGCTGAAAAGGATTTGCCCATATTTAATCACCTGCAACTTGAGCAGCAGCGACGCCTGATTTAAGATCACCACATCGATATTGTCCGACTCCAGCCGTTTCGCTAACTCGCTGAAGAAGTAGAGCTGGTAGTCAAGAAACTGGTCTGACTTGATCTGCTCCATGAGCAGAATGGCAATATCAACGTCGGTGAGGTGTCCAAACGAGGTGCGTGTCGAGAGAGAACCAGCCAGGTAGGCAGCATTAACGGGACTTTGCGTGAAGAGTTGGTTGAGCCGAGATTGCTTTTCGAA